>URKU01000060.1 GCA_900548515.1 uncultured Collinsella sp.
AACCGTACGCGCACAGGCGTTGTGCAGACATACGGTGCAAATTATACCCTCATGGACATGTCACTTACGTGTGTCTTCGGCGGTTGGGAGCAGGGTTTATCCACTTTGGCCTACCAAAGGGGGAGAGGTTTATTTTGGTCGGTTTTATCAGGCAAAACGGCAAAGGGGGGCCGGCCTCGGGTTGTGATGAGGCCGGCCCCCTTTGGGGTGCTGTGCATGTATGTCGGCGCGCGGTTGATTGCGATGCCGCAACTGGGGCGTTTCCGCAGGTAAAACCTGCCAAAATAAACCTGTCCCTAAATGATAGGTTTTAGTGCTTGCCGTTGGCGGAGGCGGCGCCGTTGACATGGTCGCGGGCATAAACCACGCCGTGCACGATCGCCAGGCCGGCGGCGTCGGCCGCGCGGGCGCAGGTGTCCTGGAAATCCTCGGCCTCGCGGGCGCGCAGCTGCTTAAGAACGTAGTCGGCGACGGCCATCTTGCCGGGAGGGTTGCCGATGCCGGTGCGGATGCGGCTGAAGTCGCGGCTGCCCATCTTGTCGATGATGGAACGCAGGCCGTTGTGACCGGCATGGCCGCCGCCCACCTTAACACGCACGTCGCCGGCGGGAATATCGAGCTCGTCGTGGATTACGAGCAGCTCCTCGGCCTTGATCTTGTACTCGCGACAGAGCTTGGAGATGGGGCCGCCCGAGGTATTCATGTACGACTGCGGCTTGACCAGCACAATCTGGCGCTTGCCACCCTCTTCCTCAGCATCGTTGATATTGATGAGCGCGACCTCGGCGCCTGCTTGGTTTTTCCAGTACGTGACGCCGGCCTGACGGGCCAGCTCGTCGATTGCCTTAAAGCCGGCGTTGTGGCGGGTCTCGGCATATTCCTCGCCAGGGTTGCCAAGCCCTGCAACCATGCGAATCTTAAGCGGCTGTGCAGCTGCCATGTTCATCCTTTCGTTGATTTGTCGCCTGCTATGGTGAGCGACCCCGTTGCTGCTGTCAAATGGCGGGTGATTGAGGCTGTATGAGGGCGTTTGGGCAGTCGTCAGAAGCCGGGGTGGACAGTTAGTTCAGATTTGTATAAACCAAGAGGTCTTTGACTGTCAAAATTGGGACCGCGGAACTGCCACGGCGCTTTGGGGAGCACATTTTGCGCTATTTCAGATCTTTCGAGTCTTCAAATGAGGTGACTGGCGCCGGGATGGCGGCAAACTACCTCGATATTAGCCGTCTTTTTATACAAATCTGAACTAACTGTCCAGCCATGCTAGGTAACACTGGGTAAAAGTCTTTTAGACCGGCGCGAGGCCGATTCCGGCCCGCAGGGCGTTGAGCCAGGCAGCCTGACGCTTGCGATAACCCTTGATGCGGTAGCGGAATCGAACCCCCGCAAGTCGATGCATCGTCTGGGCGAAGGCTTCGAGTGCAACAAGGTCCTTCATTTGGTCACGATTGATAACCAGGACGTGGATACCCATGGCTTTAAGGCCATTGTTGCGATTGCCATCGTGGATGCGGGCGTTTTGAAGCTCATGTCCAATTCCGTTGTATTCGTTGTCGATTCCGGCGGCCGGGCAATATAAGTCGCAGATGGCGTAGGGGATGCCCGAGGACATGTTGACCGCAAGGGTGTCGAAATCGACACGATAGTTGAGCAGCAGGCCTCCCATGGGCAAACTGCAACACCCGAATCCGCCAAAGCGCATGGGCGCGCCCAGGACGGCGAACATCAATGATTCCGCTGGGGATGCGGATCCGGCCCGGGCGAGTTTGACAGCCGTACGAAACGAGGCGTAGGAACTACTTTTGGCAAATCGTGCGACTGCCTCGAGTTCTTCGATGGTTGTAGCGGGTTCGCATCTATAGTGTGCCTGTTCGTAGCGTGTTTCGGCTGGCTTTTCGGGTGTCGGTTGGTCGCCCTGGCAATCGAGGTCGTCCATCGCTTCGAAGCTGTTGGCCTTGGGCCACGTGTCGTCGTAGGCGATGGGGTAAGTTGCCTCGGGCGGAAGTGAGTAGGTTCCGAGCAGCTCCATAAGGAGCATCAAGGTTTTGGCGACTGATTCATTTTTGGAACAAAGCATGGCTGTCATGGCAGGAGACGTTGCGTAGATGTCGGCCTCGACGTGCATAATTGCACCTTCAGGAAGAGGAGTGGAGAGAATATGCTGAAGAAGTCGCTTGTCGGGGCGCCTGTTGTCTTCGTTTGAAACGAGAAGATCGAGCAGTTCGGAATCATCTTCATTCCAGGCGTCGAGTATCGAAAGTGCGCCAAAGTCTATCGCGTCATTGTTGGGAATGCAGCCAGCCAAGGCCTGTGCTTGCTGTTCGCTATCAACGGAGTCCCAGGGTAGGGCAGAGTACGCCCGTCGTGCGCGACGAATTGCGCGGAGGGCGGAGAGATGTGAAATCACGGTCGTCATAGCTATAACGTACTAAGTTGGCGGCAGAATGCGACCGCCATACCGTTCTTTTCGCTCAGCGGGGCGCTGCGCGCCATGAACGGCTGGGTGTTATGAAATCGGTGGAATCGGTTGAGGGGATTGCAGGAAATTGAGCTCTGCCGCGAAGGTTGACGATAGCTACTGGACAGTTAGTTCAGATACGTATAAGACGGCGGGCGTTCGAGGCGTTTCTAAGGGCTTTCTAGGGCGATTTGAGGGTAAATATGCGGCGGTCGTACTCGAAAGCGATGAGCTTTGGGCAGTATGGCGTTCGCCGGGGAGCTCAGAACGGCCTTTGGAGCTTTAAAAAAATACGTATCTGAACTAATTGTCCAGGGAAGGTTGTCGAGGGGTAGAAAAAGGGTCGGAAGCGAGCTTCCGACCCTTTAAAAACACCAAAGATGATGAGATGCACGCTGGATTACAGCGCGAAGTCGCCGCCGACGAGCGTGGAGACGGGCTCCTCGTGGTAAACGGCGGAGATGGCCTGAGCGAACTCCTCGGCGACCGAGATGGTCTTGATCTTGCCGCCGACCTCGACGGGAATGGCGTCGGTGACGAGGCACTCGACGATCGGGGCGTCGTTCAGACGCTCGATGGCCGGACCGGAGAAGATGCCGTGGGTGGCGCATACGTAGATGTCGCCGGCGCCCATAGCCTTGAGCTCCTTGACGTTGGCGCACAGGGTGCCTGCGGTGTCGATCATGTCGTCGTTGATGATGCAGGTCTTGCCCTTGATGTCACCGATGATGCCCATGACCTCGGCGGCGTTGTGGCGCGGACGGCCCTTGTGGGCGATGGCCAGGTCGCAGCCGAGCATGTCGGACAGCTTCTTGGCGGCCTTGGCGCGGCCCACATCGGGGGAGACGACAACCAGGTTGTCGGTGTCGAAGTGCATGTCGTTGTAGTACTGGCCAAACAGCGGCAGCGCGGACAGGTGGTTAACCGGGATATCGAAGAAGCCCTGAATCTGGCCCTGGTGCAGGTCGAGGGTGATGATGCGGTTGACGCCGGCGCGCTCGAGCAGGTTGGCGACGAGGCGGGCGGTGATGGGCTCACGCGGGCCGGCCTTGCGGTCCTGACGGGCATAGCCGTAGTGGGTGATAACGGCGGTGATGGAGCGGGCGGATGCGCGCTTGGCAGCGTCGGTGGCGATGAGCAGCTCCATGAGCATGTCGTTGACGTTGCCGCCGGCCACGGACTGAATCAGGAAGACGTCGGCGCCGCGGACGGTCTCGTCGTAGCGGGCGTAAATCTCACCGTTGGCGAACTGCTTTAGCGTAAGGCCCGAAAGCTCGACCCCAAGGAACTCAGCGATCTTCTGAGCGAGGGGACGGTTGGAGGAACCGGAATACACGCGGATGGACTTGCGCATATTCTCCGACTTCTCGGGATCATTAATCGGCATTACCCTTCTCCTTTATATCGAATGCCATATAGATGCCTTGTTGCATTGTAACCGCGCGGCGGGGTTTATCGAGTCTTGATAACGTCTTTACCGTCAACGGACACGAACCGACCACTCATCCGGCCGCGCAGGTCAGCATAGAAAAAGGAGCCGTCCCCACGGAAGCGGCTCCTTAGATGCTTGGTAAAACGTTATACCTCGTCGTCCTCGTGCAGGCGGCGGCGATAATCGGCGGCCCAGCCCTCAATATTTACCTGACGGGCACGGCCCAGACCGAGTGCGTCTGCCGGGACCGGCTCAGTGATGACGGAGCCGGCGGCCACGAGCGCGCCGTCGCCAATCTGGGCGGGCGCGACCATCATGGTGTCGGAGCCGATGAAGGCATCGTTGCCGATGACGGTCTTGTGCTTGTGCACGCCGTCGTAGTTGCAGGTGATGGAGCCTGCGCCCACGTTGACGCCGGAGCCCATGGTGGTATCGCCGATGTAGGACAGGTGCGGCACCTTGGAGCCCTCGCCGATCGTGGACTTCTTGATCTCCACGTGCGTGCCGGCCTTGGAGCCGTCGAGCATGTGGGTACCCGGGCGCAGGTAGGCGCGCGGGCCGCAGTCGACGCCGTTCTCGATGACGGCCTCGATGGCGATGGTCTCATCGATGATGCAGCCGCTGCCGACGGTGGTGTCGGTGAGACGGCTGTTGGGGCCGAGCTGGCACTCCTCGCCCACGGTGACGTGGCCGATCAGGTGCGTCTGCGGCCACACGACGGTGTCGCGGCCGATGGTGGCGTCGGGGCCGATCCAGGCCTGCGTGGGGTCGATGAAGGTAACGCCCTCGGCCATCCAGTGCTCGTTGATGCGGTCGCGCGCGATGGCGGTGAGCTGCGCGAGCTGGATGCGGCTGTTGACGCCCAGGCCGTCGCGGTAGTCATCGCAGTGGAAGATGGAGACTGCCTGGCCGTGGCCCTTGAGGATCTCGAGCATGTCGGGCAGATAGTACTCGGACTGCGCGTTGTCGTTGCCGATCTCGTCAATGTGCGCGGCGAGCTGCGCGCCGTCGAAGGCGTAGCAGCCGGCGTTGCACACGAGCAGCGTGGCGGCCTGCTCGGGTGTGCAGTCCTTCTGCTCGATGATGCGTTCGATCTGGCCGTCGGCACCCAGCTTGATGCGGCCGTAGCCGAAGGGGTCGGGCGGGGTCATGGTCATGACGGTGCAGGCGAGCTCGCCGGTGGCGACGGTCTGCGCGAACTTGGCGACGGTGTCGGCGGTGATGAGCGGCAGGTCGCCGTTGAGCACGACGACGGGGCCTTGCGTGATGCCGCAGGCCTCGAGCGCGATCTTCACGGCGTGACCGGTGCCCAGGCGCTCGGTCTGCTCAACGCACTCGACTTTGGTGGCGCTGTTGGCGTAGGCGCCGTCGATCAGGGCGCGCATCTCGTCGGCGTGGCTGCCGATGACGACCACGACGCGGCTGCAGCCGGCCTTGATGGTAGCGTCGACGATCCACTGGACCATGGGCTTGCCCAGGATCTTGTGCGAAACCTTACAGTGGTTCGACTTCATGCGGGTGCCCTCGCCGGCAGCGAGGATAATTGCGGTTGCGTCCATGTGATCTCCTGTTACGTTATAGAGACGTGCGTTTGGAAACGATACACGGCGCAATATGATACCGCAGGCATATGTTGAGCGCGTAACGTTTGGGCCGTGGCGGCTGGGTTTGTGGTTCCGGCGCGGTGGTTGCGCTGCTTGTGCGGTGTTTGCGGCACTGCGGCATTGGTGTTTGGGTGAGAGGGCGGGGTGCCCGTGGACAATATGCGAGAGAGGTCGGCCATCGAGCCTGTCGCGGCATTCTCGATGTCGCACCCGGCGGTGCCGGCGCTCTACATGGCGCTGACGCTGGGACTCACCATGTTCTCGATGCAACCGGTGCTGATCGCGCTGTCGCTTGCGGGCGGGCTGGCGTATGGATTTGCGACGCGTGGGGCTGCCCGCACGCTGGGCGCACTTCGCTGGCAGCTGCCGGTGATTTTGATTATCGCGCTGGTCAATCCGCTGTTTAGCGCTTCGGGTTCGACGGAACTGTTCCGTATTGGCATGCGCGCGGTGTATCTGGAAAGCATGGTATACGGCCTGTGCATGGGTGGGCTGTTTGTGGCGAGCGTGCTGTGGTTTGAGGCCGCGGCGTCGATGCTCGAATACGACAAGGTACTCGCGCTGCTGGGTAACGCCGCGCCGGTGATCGCGCTTATGATCTCGATGTGCATGCGGCTTATTCCACAGTTTTTGCGCCGCGGCCGCACGGTGCTGGCGGTGCAAGATGCGATTGATGTGCCGGGCCGCGCGCCGGCCGACCCCGTGCGCTCGCGCCTGCGGGCATCGAGTGTGTTGATGGGCTGGGGCATGGAAGATTCGCTGGAGCGCGCGGACGCGATGCGCTCGCGCGGGTGGGGTGCCGCGACACGTCGTACAACGTATGCGCGGTATCGACTGGGGCGCAGCGACGTTGCCGCGCTGGTTGGGCTTGCGCTGTTTGGCATGGCCACGACGGCAGTGGCGTGGACTGCGACGATGCAGTATTCGTTTTACCCGCAACTATCGGTGCCGGCGCCGTGGCTGGGCTATGTCGTGTACGCCGCCTGGATGGTGCTGCCTTGCGCGTTGCACGCGATTGATGAGAAGAGGTTTGGCTGATGGCTCGGTTTGATAGGAGCTCGGCGGCGGGTGTGGCATATGGCTCGGCCGCGCCGGCGATTGAGGTGCGAGGCCTTAGTTTTGTCTATCCCGGGGCCGAGGCACCGGTGCTCGAGGGGCTTGATTGGCGTGTTTCCCAAGGTGCGTTTGCACTTCTTGTTGGCGGTACCGGATCGGGTAAGTCGACGCTGCTGTCGCTGCTCAAGCCCGAGATCGCTCCGGCGGGCGAGCGCACTGGCGATGCGCGCGTGCTGGGCGAGAACGTTGCCGACATGGACGTGCGCGCGTCTGCGGAGCGCGTGGGCTATGTGTTTCAGGATCCCGAGAACCAGATTGTGTGCGAGACCGTGTGGCACGAGATGGCGTTTGGCCTAGAGAATCTGGGTGTGTCGCGCGACGAGATGCGCCGCCGTGTTGCCGAGACCAGCCATTTCTTTGGTCTGGAGGACTGGCTTCATCGTGATACCGATACGCTTTCGGGTGGCCGCAAGCAGCTGCTGTCGCTTGCCGCCGTCCTGGCGCTGCGCCCGCACGTGCTGCTGCTCGACGAGCCCACGTCTCAGCTCGATCCCGTTGCCGAGAAGAATTTCCTGCACGCGCTGTTTCGTGTGAATCGCGAGCTGGGTTGCACGGTTGTTGTGGCGACGCATCAGCCGCGCCCAATGCTCGAATACGCGACGTGTGCGTACCGGATTGAGGATGGCCGCGTGCACGAGGCGGCGGATATGGCATCTTTGGGACGCCGAGAATCGCTGTTTTCCGATGACACGTGGGGGTGGGGTGCCATCCGATGTGCAAAAAACGGAGTATTCAGCAGGCGTGAGGACAATTTGGGCTCTCTGGAGCCGCCCGGGGACGTATCGAGCGCGAAAAAAAGTTCAGAATTGGACAAATCGTCCGAATTTGTGGCGCAAACGTCGCTCGAGAACGGCTTGGAAGCCTTCTCGCGCACGGATGGAAGCAGAATACTCCAAAAAATGCACGCTGGGTCGGCTACCACCCTGTCGGAAGGTTGGTTTCGCTACGATCGAGCGTCCGGCTGGGTGTTGCGTGGGCTCGATGCGTCGTTTTCGGCCGGTGCGGTGCATGCGGTTGTTGGCGGTAACGGCTGCGGCAAGTCGACGATGCTCTCGGTGCTGGCGAAGACCGCCAAGCTGCAGCGCGGCCGCATGGTGCGCGGAGCGGCCTCGGCGGCGCTGCTGCCTCAGAATCCCAAAGCATTGCTGGTTGCCGAGACGGTTCGCGATGAGCTGATGGAATGGGCCTCGACCTGCGGATATGACGAGAACTTGGCGCGGGAGCGTGCGGCGAGCTTGGGGTTGTCGGGTCTGGATGGACGCCATCCGTACGATCTTTCGGGCGGGCAGCGTCAACTGCTTGCATTGGCAAAACTGCTGCTAATCGGCCCCGAACTGCTATTGCTCGATGAGCCCACCAAGGGTCTAGACCTGTTCAGCCGCCGCATCATCGCCCGCGCCCTGCGTGACCATGCGAAGGCTGGCGGCACCGTCATCATGGCTACGCACGATTTGGACTTTGCCGAGCAGGTAGCCGACGACGTCGCCATGATGTTTGACGGCGAGATTGCCTGCATGGAGCCGCCGGCCGACTTCTTTGCCGACAACGTGTTCTATAGGGCGTGATGGGATGACGGACTGTCGTTTCTCGCGTTTGCTTGCAAAACTGGAGATCCCGCTGTTGTTGGCGGTGCCGGCGGTGATGGCTGCCGCGTTGCTGGCGGGTGTTGAGCAGGCAGCGTTGGCCATGCTGGTTGTGGTGGCGTTGGTGCTTGCGCTGTTCTTTGCGGGTTACGAGGCATCTCGTCCAGGTTTGCGCCAGATTATGCCCACGCTGGTGCTGGCGGCGCTGGCGGCGGCGGGGCGCATCCTGTTTGGGCCCATTCCCGACTTTAAACCGGTGAGCGCCATCGCCATTATCGCGGGGGCGACGCTTGGTCGCCGCAATGGTTTTATGGTTGGCGCGCTGGCGGCGCTGACCAGCAATTTCTTTTTTGGGCAGGGCATGTGGACGCCGTGGCAGATGTATGCCTGGGGTCTGGTTGGCTATGTTGGCGGCGCGCTGGCGCATGCGGGTGCGTTCGACCGTGCGGACGGAGCCGTGCGCATGCCGGCGCTACTGACCTACGGCTTTGCGTCGGGTTTGCTGTACGGCGTGGTGATCAACGCGTATGACATCATCGGTTTTGTTCAACCGCTCACGTGGGCGGGCACCATGGCGCGTCTTGCCACGGCAGTGCCGTTCGATATTACGCACGGCCTTGCGACCTGCGTGTTTTTGGCCGCCTTGTACAAGCCTTGGTGTCGCCGCATTAACCGTGTCGTCGTGAAATACGGGCTGTAAGGCATTTCGCGTTCCCTCACGAACTTGCGGTGGAATAGTTCTCGTTTTTGGCTATTTGCTGCCCAAACAGGAACTATTCCACCGCAACTTATAGGGGGAGAGGGGTCACATGGTCTGTTTTCCTCTGTCCCCCAGGAATTACTTGGGGCTAGAGCTCTAGCGTGAGGGTGACGGGGCAGTGGTCGCTGCCGAAGATGTCGCCACGGATACCGGTGTCGCGTACGTTGTCGGCGATTGCGTCGCTTACCAGGAAGTAGTCGATGCGCCAGCCGGCGTTGTTCTTGCGGGCATTAAAGCGATAGCTCCACCAGCTGTAGACGCCCTCGACGTCGGGGTTTGCCGCGCGCCAGGTATCGGTAAAGCCGGCGTTGAGCAGCTCGGTAAACTTGCCGCGCTCCTCGTCCGAAAAGCCTGCGTTGCCGCGGTTGGACTTGGGGTTCTTAAGGTCGATCTCCTCGTGCGCAACGTTAAAGTCGCCGCAGGTCACGACGGGTTTGCCGGTCTCGCGCTCGAGCGCGCTCAAAAAGCCGCGATAGGCATCATCCCAGGCCATGCGCACGTCGATGCGGGCGAGTTCGTTTTGCGCGTTGGGAGTGTAGACATCCACAAACCAGAACTTGTCGAACTCGAGCGCACAGACGCGGCCCTCGGTTGCGGCTTGGGCGACGAGCTCGGCCGCCTCGCCCTCGCCGGCGTAGGGTAACAGCGCGTCGGCGTGCAGCACGCGCAGCGGTTCCTGGCGGCTAAAGACCGCAGTGCCCGAATAGCCTTTACGCTCGGCGTAGCTCCAGGTTTGGTGATAGCCGGGCAGGTCAATATCAACCTGGCCTTCTTGCAGCTTGGTCTCTTGCAGCGCCAGGATATCGACGTCGAGTTCTTGTGCGATTTGAATAAAGCTCGGGTCCTTTTTGAGCACGGCGCGCAGGCCGTTAACGTTCCACGAGGCAAAGGTGTAAGTCTGAGGCATGGTGTCCTTTCGACGGGGTTGGCAGGCTTAAGATTAACGCAACAGGGGCGGGGTGGGTTCCGCGCGTGCTGACTTAAAGGCCGCATGCTGGGACGTCGCCCAACGCTGCCCGACTAACAAGGACGGAGGACTCATATGACGCAGGCAATATCGGATCCCAAGCAGGCCTCCGCCGCGCTGGCGGAGCTTTTTGATACCCACAAGCGCGTGGTCTTCTTTGGCGGCGCGGGCGTTTCCACGGCGAGTGGCATCCCCGATTTCCGCAGCATGGACGGCCTGTATCACCAGCAGTTTGCCTATCCGCCCGAGACCATACTGTCGCATAGCTTTTACGAGGCGCATCCTGCGGAGTTCTTCGACTTTTACCGCACCAAGATGATCGCGCTTAACGCTAAGCCCAACCGCTGCCACATCAAGCTGGCCGAGCTGGAGCGCGCCGGCAAGCTTGATGCCGTGGTGACGCAAAATATCGACGGCCTGCATCAGGTGGCCGGCTCGCAACGCGTGTTCGAGCTGCACGGATCGGTCCATCGCAACATTTGCCAGTCGTGCGGCGCGGTCTATAGCGCCGAGTGGATTTGCTCGCGCGAGCACGAGGACGCCGCGGGTGCGCCTGTGTGTCCTGCGTGCGGCGGGCGCATCAAGCCCGATGTAGTGCTCTACGAGGAGCCGCTCGACGAGCACGTGCTGACCGGTGCCGTTGCCGCCATCGCCGCGGCCGATGCCCTCATTGTGGGCGGGACCTCGCTCGTGGTGTATCCGGCGGCAGGCCTTACGCGTTACTTTACCGGCGATACGCTGGCCATATGCAACCTTGCTCCCACCGATCAGGATGCAAATGCCGACCTGCTGATTTCTTGCGACATCGCGGCCGCGTTTGCGTTCTAGCCCGTGTGCGCGGATACAATAGAAAAACTGATTGCAAAGCGACCCCACCGCCTGCGCCCGAGCGCGGTGGCGCGGGCATTTTAGGAGGATGTTCATGGCGAACGATAGCAAGACATGGCGGTGCGGAAAGTATGAGCTCAGCTTTGACCGCCCGCGCATCATGGGCGTCCTCAACGTGACGCCCGATTCGTTTAGCGACGGTGGGGAGCACTTCGACCCGGATGCCGCCATCGAGTACGGCCTGGCGATGCTCGACGCCGGTGCCGACATCATCGACGTGGGCGGCGAGTCCACGCGCCCTGGTTTTACCCCGGTCAACCCCGACGAGGAGGCTCGCCGCGTGCTGCCCGTGGTGCGTGCGCTGGCCAAAGAGGGCGCTATCGTCTCGATCGACACGCGCCACGTGGCGGTTGCCAAGGCGGCCGTGCGCTGCGGCGCCTCGATCGTCAACGACGTGACCGGCTTCACCGACCCCAAGATGGTCGAGTTTGTTAAGACGAGCACCTGCGGCGTCATCGTGATGCATGCCGGCGAGGTCGCCGCGCCCACCCGCACGCACGCAACGGTGCAGCTCGATACCTCGGCAGCGGCGTTTGTTGCCGAGAAGGCGCGCGAGGCGGCTGCCGAGGCCGCGCGTGAGGCCGAGAAGCCGGCTCGCCGCCGTCGCGGCAAGCTGCTGGGTGAGCCCAAGGTTGAGGCCAAGCTTCCGGGCGGCGTGGTGCAGCCCTC
>URKU01000061.1 GCA_900548515.1 uncultured Collinsella sp.
CCGCTGCGGCAGAGGCGGCATCGCGTGCTGCCGAGGAGGTGCATCGTCCTCCCGTGGTGCCGATGGAACGCGTTGTCGGTCGCGAGGATATCGAACGTGGCGAGCGCGCCGGCCGCAAGCGCAGTCAGGAGCCAGGCTTTCCGCGCTTTTTTGCCGAGCTCAATCTGGGCCTGGTCCTCACGGCCTTTGCCATCGTGGCTTTCAAAACGCCCAATCACTTTGCCTTCGGCGGCACCTCGGGCGTGTCGGTCATTCTTTCCACGCTGTTCCCGACCCTGCCCGTCGGCGTCTTTATGTGGATTATCAACGCGGTCCTGGTCATCCTGGGTTTTATTTTTTTGGAGCGCAAGGCAATCCTTTGGAGCGTCTTTGCCTCGTTTGCGCTTTCGGCCTACGTCTCGCTGTTTGAGCTCTTCATTCCGACCGATGTTTCGATGACGGGCGATATGTGGCTCGACCTGTGTTTTGCCGTCATCTTGCCGGCGCTGGGCAGTGCCATTGTCTTTGACATTGGCGCCTCGACGGGCGGCACCGACATCCTTGCCATGATTCTCAAACGCCGCACGACGCTCGAGATCGGACGCGCCTTGCTGCTGGTCGATATCGGCATCGTGACCATCGCGGCTTTCCTGTATGGCCCGCGCGTCGGCCTGTACTGCGTGCTTGGTCTGTTTGCCAAGACGCTCGTGGTCGATAAGGCCATCGAGAGCATTCACCTTCGTAAGGTCTGCACGATTATTTGCGCCGAACCGCGCAAAGTCGAGGAGTTTATCGTCAAGCATCTCAACCGCACAGCAACAATCAGCCGTGGTTACGGCGCCTTCTCGGGCAAGTGCGTCACGGTGATTATGAGCGTGCTGAGCCGTCGCGAGGCAGTGCAACTGCGCCGCTATACCCGCGATATCGATCCGGATGCGTTTATCACGATCGTTGACAGCTCCGAGATCGTGGGCAAGGGCTTCCGCGGCACGAACTAGCGCGGACGCATCCTTCGAATCATTGAATAAGGCCGCCTACGTTGCAAATCGGCCATCTTGGAGTATTTGTCCCCACATTGGGCGATAATGTTGCCAAAGACATCGTTTGCGATCCAGGTGATTCGCTCTAGATACGAAGGGATGATTTCGATGTTCTGTTCGCAGTGTGGCGCCCCCATGGGCGATAACGACAAGTTCTGCGGCGCGTGTGGCGCTCCTAATGCCGGTGCTGCAACCTCTGCTCCTCAGGGGCAGTCTCAACCTCAGCAGTTTGTTCCTCAGCCTAACGTGAACGTGCCCAAGGGCTGTGTAGCTCAGGCGTTTGAAGACATGACCAAGACGCCGGGCGTGCTGCAGCGCGTGTGCCAGATTGCCTTTTTGCCGGCGCTCATCTGTGTCGTGTCGGTGCTCGTGCTCTTCATTCCCGTTATCGGCGGTATCGCGGCTGCCTTCGGCTTTTTGGCTGCCTGTGTGGCAAGCGCGTGCGGTTCTGGCTTTGGCATCGAATGGGGTCGCGACCTGTCGCTCAAGGTCGATGACGGCATGGATCGTCCGTTGATGCGTTCCACGTCGTTTGGCCTTGGCGTCTTTTCGGGCGTTATTTCGAGCGTGCTCAAGGTTATCGCGGCTATTCCCGTTATTGGTGTAGCGCTTTCGCTGGTGGAGAGCGTGGTAATTGGTGCCGCGGGTGCGTACTCTTATTGCGGCTCCTATGCGCTTGAGGCCGCTCTGTTTGGCTCGCTGGGCCTGTTTGTTCTGGCTATGATTGCCACGGCGGTCCTGGGTGTCTTCTTTACTATGTTCGCCGACATCGCCGTGATGCACTTTGCGGTGACCGGTCGCGTCGAGAGCGCGTTTTCGCTCGATAAGGTCTGGGCGGCCTTTAAGAACAATAAGACCAAGCTGTTCTGCGCATCGTTCCTTCCCGAGTTTTTGACGGGTCTGGTCGCCAACGTTATCACATGGATCCTGACGCTCGTCTTTGGCACCATTGCCTCTGTCGGTATGTATAGCTACTACTACCGTCCTACGGCTATTGAGGCGCTTGTTACCGGCGGTGGCATTACGCTCGTATTGTTCTTGGTGCTGACGGCGTTTGTCACGGTATTCCTCACGGTCTTTGGCAACATGCTCAAGCATCGTGCCGTTGGCTATTGGGTTGCGCGTTATGCAAGCGAGTGGGCCGACGAGGACAAGGATGACGTCCTGACTTTTGTGTTGCCGTTTGAGAAGAAGTCCGCTCCTTCGGGTTACAGCGCTCCGGATGCTTCGCCGGCACCTGCGCCCGAGCCCGAGCCCGTGCCCGAGTCTGCGCCTGAGCCGGCACCTGTGCCCGAGCCTGCAACGTCGCCCGCGCCGACGTCTGCCCCGGCACCGGCCCCCGCGCCCGAGGCGACGCCTGCGGAACCCGATTGGAATGCCGTTGCCACGCCGGCGGATGAGCCGGGCGATAATCCTGCTGCCGAAAACAATCAAACCGAATAGTCGGTCGAGGCGCCCTGGGCAACTGAGCCCGGGGTGTCTTTTTCTACTGCGAAAGCAAGAAAATGCCTGGGAAAACGGTTGCAGCAAAATTTCTCGGAAATTGGTCAATGTTGCGCAACAACGTCGCGGCTATTGTTGAGAACATAGACGTGTAAGGTTTGAAGGCGTGTAACGCCTTGGGAAAAGGGGAGGCTTATGTTTTGTCCTAGTTGCGGATCGCCCCTTTCGGACGATGCCAAGTTCTGCCCGGTTTGCGGATCTCCTATTGGTGCTGCTCCCGCTGCTCCTCAGCCTGCGCCTCAGCCGCAGCCCGCGCCTCAGCCCACGCAGATTCAGCCCACTCCGGTTCAGGCTGTTCAGCCTCAGCCGCAGCCCCAGCAGTACGCGAATCAGCAGCAGTACACCGGTCAGTACGCCCAGCAGCCTGCTGCAGCTCCGATGGGCTATGGACCTGTAAAGAGCGACCGTAGCTTGATTGGCTGGCTCCTGCTTTCTATCGTGACCTGCGGCATCTATTCGTATTACTTCCTCTACTGCCTGGCTCGCGACATCAATACCATGTGCCAGGAGGATGGCGATTCCACGCCGGGTATTGCCGCATTCATCTTGCTGTCGTTTGTGACCTGCGGTTTCTATGCCCTCTACTGGTACTATAAGATCGGTAACCGCCTGCAGGCCAACGCTCCTCGCTATGGCCTGGTGTTCCAGGAGAACGGCACCACCATTCTTATGTGGCAGATTGTCGGTGCGCTCCTGTGCAGCCTTGGTCCCATCTTTGCCATGAACATCATCATCAAGAATACCAATGCCATGGCAACGGCTTACAACGTCCGTCTTGGCGCTCGTGCCTAACGATACGAGCGGCGTGAACGGCTCCCAGGGACATAAGGGCGCGGCGGAGCTCATTCGCCGCGCCCTTTCTTGCATCGGCGCGCTCTTTGTTGCCTGGCTTGCACTCTACCTGCTCGATATCGGCTGCGTGTTTCGCCTGATGACGGGCATTCCCTGTCCGGGATGTGGTATGACGAGGGCCTGGCTGGCGGCGCTGCGACTCGATTTTGCGGCGGCAATTGCCTACCATCCGCTGTTTTGGGTGGTGCCGATTGCGTTTGTACTCGCGTTTGTGCGCGAGGAGGTGGCATCGAGCAAGCTGAAGCGTGGCATCGACATTGCGGTTATTGTTCTGTGCGTGCTGGTCGTTGCCGTATGGATCGTGCGCCTTATCAACCCGGCAGACGCGGGCCTGCTCTTTGGTGGACACGCTCCCGCCGGAGTTCCCACCGATATCATCCACCTCGAAACCCCACGCTGGCTCACTATCCTTCGCTCTTACCTGTCGTAACGGAGGACGCGCTAAAAAGCGGTCGACACATAAGCGGGGGCGAACGTTGAGATAACGTTCGCCCCCGCTTTGCTCTAGCCAGGTTGTTATGGGTGGGCGTGACGGCTACTCGTCGCGCTTCTCCTCGTGGCGAGCGGCGGCACGGGCATCGTGAATGCCCTTGATGGCGGCATGGCGGGCGGTGCGGGCGTCGTGCACGGCGTCGCGGGCCTCGGCGGCCGTTGCCTTGGCAGAGCGCAGCTTGGCTGCCAGGTCGGGATTGGTCTCGGCAACCGCGGCGATCGTGGGGCCGTCGAGCTCTTCTTGCGTGGGCTCGGCCAAAAAGTCGATGGCATACTGAGCGGCTACCATGGAGCCCTTGGCGAGCACGCTCTCGTCGATCTTATAGAAGCAGGAGTGCTGGGCATAGGTGGCGCCAATCTGGGGGTTGCGCGTGCCAACAAAGGCGAGCACGCCCGGTACGCGGCGCAGATACTCCGAGAAGTCCTCGCCCGAAAGCGTGCCGCGGTAATGGCCCTCGCCCGCGGGACCCAGGCACTTGAGCACAGCTTGGCGGCAGCGCTCGCTCGAGGCGGCATCGTTTTCGACCTTGTAGTTGGCGATGGTGTAGTCGGTGAGTTCGGCCTCGGCGCCCAGGGCAGCCGCGGTGTGCTCCACGATGCGGCGCATAAGTTCGGGCATCTCTTCATGCGTCTTGTCGCCATAGGTGCGTACCGTGCCGGCGAGGTACGCCGTGCCGGCGATAACGTTGCGCGCGGTGCCGCCATGCAGCTCGCCGACGGTGATGACGGCGGGTTCGTAGGGGCTGATCTCGCGCGAGACGATGGTCTGCAGGGCGTTGACGATTTCGGCGGCAACCATAACGGCGTCGTGGCCGCGCTGGGGCATGGCGCCATGGCACGAGGTGCCGCGGACATCGATGCGGAACCAGTCGGTGTTTGCCATGCGCGGACCGGGCTCGCAGCTCACGGTGCCGGCATCGACCTCGCTCCAGATGTGCGCGGCATAGGCGCCGTCGACGCCATCGAGTACGCCCGTGCCGATCATGAGCTTGGCGCCCTGGCCGTTTTCCTCGCTGGGCTGGAATACGATGCGAATCTCGCCGTGGATGTCATCGGTCATGTGGCGCAGAATCTGCAGCGTGCCGAGCATCATGGCGATATGGCAGTCGTGACCGCAGGCGTGCATGCAGCCCTCGTTGACGCTGGCGAACTCCTCGCCGGTCTGCTCGGTGACAGGCAGGGCGTCGATGTCGGCGCGCAGCAGGATGCGGCGGCGCGGCGTGCCGTCCTCGCGGTAGGCATCGGGCGCGGTACCGCGAAGCGTCGCCACCAGGCCCGTCTTGAGCGGACGCTCGTAGGGGATATTCATGGCGTCGAGCTGGTTGGCAATGTCGGAAGTCGTGCGCTCCTCGGCAAGGCTCAACTCCGGGTGCTTATGGAAGTGCCGGCGCTGCTTGATGATGTAGGGTTCAAACTCGGCGGCGATATCCTGGATGGCCGCGGTGACGTCGTCTGCCGCGCGAACCTCGGTTGCCGCCATAATTTGCTGTGCCTTGGTCTTCGTCATGGTCGATTTGCTCCTTGCTGGGTTGATCGCAAAATCGTACAGGCTCTCTCCAGTATGCCACCTGCCGCTAGGGCTGGTAAAGTTGCCGTTTGCCGCTTGGGGTTTTGTTGCAAGGGCGGGGGAGTACACTCGGGGGTGTTGAATTACCTGCCAGAGATGGGGATGCCCATGCAGCATATCGATCGGATTATCCGCTCCAAGAACGTTTTTACCGCCCAAGACGGCATCGATACCGCCCGCGAGCTGGCGATCGCCATCGCGGGTGATCGCATCGTCGCAGTCGGCGCGCCCGATGACGTGATTGCCTCCGCTCCTGCCGTCACGCCGGTGGTCGATTACGGCGAGCAGTTTGTCTGTCCCGGTTTCCATGACGCGCACCTGCACTTCTTCCATACCTCGGTCGGCTCCTCACCGTATATGCTCATGGATATGGGCACGTCAGAGGCAGCGCTGGTGCAGCATTCGCTCGAGTTTTCCCAGGATCTGCCCGACGATGCCTGGGTCGTGACGCAGGGCTGGCGCGATTACCGTTGGGATCCGCCCGAGCATCCCACCAAGGCGTCGCTCGATGCTGCTTTTCCCGATCGCCCCTGTGTTATGTACTCGGGCGACGGGCATACGCTGTGGCTCAACAGCCGCGCGCTCGAGGCGCTCGGCGTGACGCGTGACAGCGAGCCGCCGGCGGGTGGCAGCTACGACAAGGATGCAAATGGCGAGCTCACGGGTATTGCTCACGAGGCTGCGGCCATGCAGCTGCTGCCGCGCTGTCTTGAGTGGCTGGGAGAGGACCGCATCGCGAGCGCGTATGCCGATCAAATGAAACGCATGGCCGAGCAGGGCATTACCTCGATTTGCGACATGTCGCTCATGCCCATGCCAGGCTGCGACTTTATTCGCGACGATGTTTACGACAGGCTGCAGGCCGCCGGCAAGCTGGGCATCCGCGCCCATCTGTTTCCCACGCTGCTGGATGACCAATCGCGCTTGGAAGAACTCCAGACCCGCTACGCGAACAACGCGCTGCTCTCGGCGCCAGGCTTTAAACAGTTCTTCGACGGCGTGTCGAGCGAACATACCGCATACCTCACTGAGCCCTATACCAACCCGCGCTTCCCGGGCGACCAGGGTCGCCTGACGGTTCCTGTCGAGCGCATGCGCAAGTTGGTTCTTGCGGCAGCCGAGCGCGGCCACACCGTGCGCATCCACGTTATCGGCGACGGTGCCATCCATGCTGCGCTCGATATCTTTGAGGAGGCGGCAGAGCTCTACGGTCTGCCCCCGCACGGTCATAACACACTCGAGCATCTGGAGAATCTGCTGCCCGAGGACATCGATCGTCTGCGCAAGCTCAACGTCATTGCCTCGAGCCAGCCTTGCCACATCACGCTCGACCCGGGTGGCCCGGAGCGCGACCTGGGCCTGGAACGCAGCCGCATCATGTGGCCGTTCGCAACCTATAAGCAGCGCGGTATCCGTCAAGCTTTCGGTACCGATAGCCCCATCACAGCCGTTACCAGTATGAACGTGCTCTACACGGCCATCACGCGCCAAGACCCCCGCAGTCACTGGCCCGAGGGCGGCTGGCTCCCCAGCGAGCGTATCGACGCGGCAACTGCTCTGCGCAACTACACCCTTGGCAGCGCGTACGCAGCGGGCGACGAGCGAAACCTCGGCAGCCTAGAGCCCGGCAAATACGCCGACCTAGTAGTCCTGGACCAAAACCCGCTCACCATCGACCCCCAAGAGCTCCAGGCTACCAAGGTTCAAGCCACCTACCTGGCAGGCAACTTAATCTACGAGCGCTAATATTCATGCCGTACCGTTAAACACGGCTCGGGCAGCCTATTTTGGGATGGCGCTCGGGCCGCGTTTGTTTGCCGATCGGGTCCGTTAGGAGCGTTCCCGCTCTGCTTGATTTGGGCGCGGGGCGGAGGCGCCGCTGCCCCGCGCTCAATTTGGATATCAGCAATGCCGTCTCTTGGTGTTTTGCATACTTTCACTTGCAGATTGCATAAAAAGGTTGGATTGATTTTTCTGGTCCTGTTGTACCCCCGCCTGGGCCGTGCAAAAAACGGAGTATTCAGCACCGCAAGCCCTGCCGGCGCCGCTGCGGTCGGGTAGTATCGCGGAGCTCGACGTCATTTTGTGGTTCGGTGTGGCGCGAGACATGTCTATTTGTCTCGACGAGGTCTGTCTGCCGATCCAAATTGCCGGTCGAAGGCGTCCTTGGGACCAATATGGTTTGTCCGGCGCGTATGCAGCCGTTCTGCTCTGCTGAATACTCCCAAAAATGCACGGTGCTCCCTGGGGGACCCGTGCATGCGGCGAATACCATGCCCATGTCGCTATCCGCATCGCCATTTTGCTGCACTGACTTTTCTGAATGCCGGGTCCGATAACGTTGACTCAGCTCCCGTGTGGCGCCGGAGGGGCGGGATATAAGGTTTATCGCGAGTTCCGCACGAGCCGAAGGCCACTTAATGTGGCCTTCGTGCGAGCAGGACTGCCCGAGCAGGAAACCTTATATCCCGCCCCTCCGGCGCCACACGGGAGCTGCGCACAAGTTATCCCCCGGCATTCAGAAAATCTAAGTGCCAAAAAATAAGATTTTTTGACTCCGTGTTGTATAACCCGCCATTCGTGGGTACCATTCAACGCGTACGCAAACGAAGTAGGGAAACCCGCACGGCTCAACCGTGCGGCCCAAAAAGGAGGAAACAAGCATGTCGTCTTTGAAGCCGCTTGCAGATCGCGTCCTGGTCAAGCCCGACGAGGCCGAGCAGAAGACCGCTTCTGGTCTGTACATCGCCAGCAACGCTCAGGAGAAGCCGCAGCGCGGCACTATCGTTGCCGTTGGCGCCGGTAAGGTCAACGACAAGGGCGAGCGCATCCCCATGGACGTTCAGGTCGGCGACGTTGTCATCTACGGTAAGTTCGGTGGCAACGAGGTCAAGGTCGACGGCGAGAAGTATCTGCTCATGCGCGCCGACGACATCTACGCCGTCGTCGAGGCCTAAGTCTCGTCGGAATCTCTGATTCGTCTTTGAACGCGTCCGCCGTATAAGACTCGGAAGCGGCGACGCGAGTCACATTTCTTTTGGAGGATTACTCACCATGGCAAAGAACATTACGTTCAACACCGATGCCCGCGCCAAGCTCGCCAAGGGCGTCAACACTCTGGCCGACGCTGTTACCGTCACCATGGGCCCCAAGGGCCGCTATGTCGCTCTGCAGCGCACGTTCGGTGCTCCGACCATCACCAACGACGGCGTTTCCGTCGCCAAGGAGATCGAGCTCGAGGACAACATCGAGAACATGGGCGCTCAGCTGGTGAAGGAGGTCGCCACCAAGACCAACGACACCGTGGGTGACGGCACCACCACCGCAACCCTGCTCGCTCAGGCTATCGTCAACGACGGTCTGCGCAACGTCGCCGCCGGCGCCAACCCGCTGGCCATCCGTCGCGGCATCGACAAGGCTGTAAACGCCGCCGTTGCCGAGATGAAGAAGCAGGCCAAGCCGGTCGAGACCAAGGAGCAGATTGCTTCCGTCGGCACCATCTCCGCTGGTGACCCCGAGGTTGGCGAGAAGATCGCCGAGGCCATGGAAGTCGTGGGCAAGGACGGCGTCATCACCGTCGAGGATTCCCAGACGTTCGACATCACCATCGACACCGTCGAGGGCATGCAGTTCGACAAGGGCTATGTCTCCGCTTACTTCGTCACGGATAACGACCGCATGGAGGCCGTGATGAAGGATCCGTACATCCTCATCACCGACCAGAAGATCTCCAGCGTTCAGGACATTATGCCCGTTCTCGAGGCTGTCCAGCGCGCTGGCCGCGGCCTGCTCATCATCGCTGAGGACATCGACGGCGAGGCTCTGCCTACCCTGGTCCTCAACAAGATCCGTGGCGCCCTCAACGTCTGCGCCGTCAAGGCTCCGGGCTACGGCGATCGCCGCAAGCGCATCCTCGAGGACATCGCCGTCCTCACCGGTGGCCAGGCTGCCCTGGACGAGCTGGGCGTGAAGGTTGCTGACATCACCGCCGATATGCTCGGTACCGCTAAGTCCGTCACCATCTCCAAGGACAACACCGTCGTCGTCGGTGGCGCTGGCTCCAAGGAGGCCATCGACGCTCGTATCGCTCAGATCAAGGGTGAGATGGAGAACACCACCTCTGACTTCGACCGCGAGAAGCTCCAGGAGCGCCTGGCCAAGCTCTCCGGTGGCGTTGCCGTCATCAAGGTCGGCGCTGCTACCGAGTCCGAGCTCAAGGAGATCAAGCACCGCGTCGAGGACGCCCTGCAGGCAACCCGCGCTGCTGTCGAGGAGGGCATTGTCGCCGGTGGCGGCGTCGCCTTCATGGACGCTGCTCCTGCGCTCGACGCCGTTGAGCTCGACGACCCCGAGGAGAAGATCGGTGTCGACATCGTCAAGAAGGCTCTGACCGCTCCGGTCGCTACCATCGCCAAGAACGCTGGTTTTGAGGGCGCTGTCGTGGTCGACAAGGTTGCCGAGCTGCCTGCCGGCCAGGGTCTCAATTCTGCCAACGGCGAGTGGGGCGACATGATTGAGATGGGCGTCCTCGACCCCGTCAAGGTCAGCCGCGTCACCCTGCAGAACGCTGCTTCTGTCGCCAGCCTGATCCTCATCACCGAGGCCACCGTCTCCGATGTGCCCAAGAACACTCAGCTTGAGGATGCTATCGCTGCTGCTACCGCTGGTCAGCAGGGCGGCGGTATGTACTAAGGCCGACAAGGTCTAGAACTCCCACCGGGAATCCGGGGGCGTGACGGGTTTCTCTCCGGAACGTCCTCGGACATGCAAAGAGGCTCCGCATCGCGCTTCGCGCTGCGGAGCCTCTTTGCGTCCTGCGGAATGTTCTGGGGAGAGGCCCCGTCACGCCGCGCGGCCGTTTTGTGCCACGGCCTTCCAGAAGGGGTATTTGATGATGACGGGTGTGTTGTCCCCGACGCCCAGCTCCAGGTACAGGATGCGGTCGCCGGAGTGCGCCTCGCAGAACGCGCGGTAGCGGGCGACCGCATCGTGCCATCCGCGGTCCTTTCAGAAAGAGCCGTCGATGCGCAGGTTGGGAACCATGGGCGCCCCGCAGCGCGGGCAGCGGGGAACGAGCTCGCTCGGCACCCGCTGGTCTTTCTGGAGCTCCGCCATCTCGCGGACCTGCCGCTCGTTGTCGTACGTCTCGCCGAAGCAGTTGCGGCTGCATTGGAACAGGCCGTAGTCCCCCTGCGTGTAGAACAGCCGCGCCTTGTCGAACCCTGCCAGCTGGAACTGGTGGTCGACGTTGGTAGTGAGGACGAAGTGGTCCCGCCCTTCGAGGATGTGCAGAAGGTCGAGGTAGGGCTTACCGACCCCCGCCTCGTAACGGTTGAGCAGGATGGCTCCTCCTTGGGTGCATCCAAGGAGGAGCCCCTCAGAAGCGCCCCAAGGGGCGCTTTTTGTGTATATAAAGGCAAAAGGGATATTCAATGAAAACCCTGGCTGATCTGTGGTCCTCGTTTATTTCGGCTGGCCATATTACAGATTCTCGCTGACCTTGCGCAGCAAAGGCAAAACGCTCCGTAGTCGTTGCGTCGTATCTACAACGATTTGATAATCGTTGTACAATCGTTGCAACGATTTAGGGATAGGAGCGGCTATGCAGAGAGAAACTGATGACCTGGAATACAAATCCGAAATCAACAGGGGCTTTTTGAAGACGGTGAGCGCGTTCGCCAATTTCAACGGCGGTCGTATAGTGTTCGGTGTTGACGACGATGGCGCTGTGGTGGGACTCGATAACCCTAAGCAGGCATGCCTAGACATCGAGAACAGGATCAACGACTCGATTTCGCCGCGTCCGTCGTTTCTTCTTGAGATAGGAGAAAATGGAAGAACGGTCGAGCTTTCGGTAGAGGAGGGGCTTGATAAACCCTATTTGAGCGGCGGTAAGGCCTACAGAAGGTCGGACTCCGCAACGGTCGAGGTGGACGGCGTGGAGCTGAAACGTCTCATACTGGAAGGGCAGAACCTCAGCTTCGATGCGCTGCCCGCCCGTTCTGGCGACCTTGAATTCACCGTT
>URKU01000062.1 GCA_900548515.1 uncultured Collinsella sp.
CGCCCTGGTGCTGGCGCAGGCCGGCTGGACCGCGCTGTGCGAGCGCGAGCTGACTGCCGATGATTACGAAAACGAAGCCCTGCCCACGCTGGTCGATGCCTCGTGCGCAGGCGGCGGTCTGCTGTTGGAGGCCGTGAACATTCTGACCGACCGCGCCCCGGGCGCCGCACGCGAGCGCTGGGGCTTTGAGGGCTGGCAGCTGCACGACGCCGCTCTGTGGGAGCAGTTGCTTGCCGAGGCACGCGAACGCGAGGCGGCAGCACGCGAGCGCCAGGCACGCATCGTGGCCGTGGATGTTGACCCCGCCGCCCGCAAGACCGCTGAGCGCATGGTCAAGTGCGCCGGCTACAAGCGCTTTGTCGATTTTTGCGCCGCCAAGTGCGCCGCCGTGCTGGACCATGCGGGCGCCGTCGCCGGTGCCGCCGTGGTCGCAGACACCACCGAAACCCCGCTTTCGCTCATGCACGACGCCATGACGCTGGTCGGTGAGCTGCGCCGCGCGCCCGAGCTTGCCTCGGCACCGGTCGCCGCGCTCACCCGCGATGGCCTTATGGCCCGCGCACTCCATGCCGAGCCCGCGCGCTCCATTGCCGTCATGCCCAATAACGAGGAGGCGGCTATTGAGGTTTGGCCTTCGCTCGACCATGCCGCCGCAGCGTTTGAGGCTGCGACCAGCGCGGATACCGAGGCCGAGGTTACGGATGCCAACGAAACCAACGATGAAGCCGCCGCTTCCGCCATGCCCGAACCTGCTGCCACGCTCGACCTGGGCGACGGCAAGCCGCTGCCCGTGCTCATCCCCGAGTCGGAGCAGTTCGCCAACCGCCTGCGCAAGAATGCCCGTCTGCGCCGCAAGTGGGCAAAGCGCGAGGGCGTGAGCTGCTACCGCGTCTACGATGCCGACCTACCCGACTACTCCGCCGCCATCGACCTGTACGAAGGCTGCCCGCAGACGCCGGGCCGCTGGCTCGTCATCGCCGAATACGCCGCGCCCAAGACCATCGACCCCGCACTGGCCCAGGCCCGTATGCTCGACATTCTGGCCATCGCGCCGCGCATCCTGGATGTTCCGGCCGAGCACGTGCACGCCAAGGCCCGCATGCGTTCGCGCGGTGGCTCTCAGTACGGCAAGCAGGGTGCCGGCAAGGGCGCGTCGGGCGAGCGCGCCAATATCGCACGCCGTCGTCTGCCGCTCATCGAAGAGGGCGGCCTCACCTTTGCCGTCAACTTTGACGACTATCTGGATGTGGGCATCTTCCTGGACCACCGCGTCACCCGCAACCTGGTGCGCGAGCACGCCAAGCAGGCGCGCCGCTTCCTCAACCTGTTCGCCTACACCGGCACCGCCACCTGCTACGCAGCCGACGGCGGCGTCGAGGAGACCGTGACGGTCGACCTTTCCAACACCTACTTGGACTGGGCCGAGCGCAACATGCGCCAGAACGGCTTTGTGGGGCCGCAGCATCACTTTGTGCGCGACGACGTGCTCGCCTGGATTCGTGACCAGCGCCAGACGCGCAACCGCTGGGACCTGATCTTTGTCGACCCGCCCACGTTCTCGAACTCGTCCAAGATGGGCCGCCGCACCTGGGATGTCCAGCGCGACCATGTTGAGCTTTTGGCCGGCGTATCGCGCCTGCTCGCACAGGGCGGCCACGCCATCTTTAGCTGCAACCTGCGTGGCTTCCGCCCCGAGACGCGCAAGCTCGCGCGCGCGGGCGTCGTGCTGGAGAACATTACGGCGCAAACCATCCCAGAGGACTTCGCGCGCAACCAGAAGGTGCACCATTGCTATATCGTGCGCCGCCTGCCCATCGAGGACGCCATGGCCGAGGTCGGCTTTAGCGCCGAGGAGATTGCCGAGCGAACCGAGGAGCTGCGCAACCCCGAGGCGCGCAAGCCTCGCGCAACGGCGCCCGCGCACGCGCAGACCGGTGACCGAGGACCGCACTGCGACGACAAGCCTGCCTGCTCAGGCAAGCCCAAAAAGAAGAAGTTCTACGCCAGCAAGCCCAAGGACAAATAGACAAAGTTGCGGTGGAATACGGACTGTTTTGCCTGGAATTAGGCAAATTTAGACCGTATTTCACCGCAACTCATATTGGGATGGCGGATGCCGACCTATCCCTGGATGACCAATCGGTAACCAATACCCACGTGCGTCTGGATATAGCGCGGATGCGCGGGGTCGGACTCGATCTTCTTGCGCAGCGTGCCCATAAAGACGCGCAGGCTCGCCAGGTCGCTCTTAGTTGCCGTGCCCCAAATCTCGTGCAGGATAAACTGGTGCGTCAGTACCTTGTCGGCGTTATGCGCCAGCAGGCACAGGAGCTTATACTCGATCGGCGTCAGATGCAGTTCCTCGCCATCCATCGTGGCGATGCCGGCATCAAAATCGATATGCAGCTCACCGGTATCGAACGAGCCCTCGGAGACAACGCCGCCCGTCTGCGCATACGAAAGGCGCCTGAGCGTCGTGCGAATGCGCGCGAGCAGTTCCTCGACCGAAAACGGCTTGGTCAGGTAGTCGTCGGCACCGGCATCGAGCGCGCGGATTTTGTCCGCGTCCTCGCTGCGCGCCGAGACCACGATAATCGGCATGCCCGACCATGCGCGCACCGACTCCACCACCTTGACGCCGTCCATATCGGGCAGGCCCAGATCGAGCAGCACAATGCTCGGCGTCTGCGACGAGGCGGCGGCGATAGCGGCATGGGCGGTCTCCACAGCCATATGGCGCAAGCCGTGCGCCTCGAGCGCGGCAACAATAAGATTGCGGACGGCGGGGTCGTCCTCAACGACCAAGATGAGCGGTTTTACGGCAGAGTTCGGCACAGCGCTACTCCTTATCAAACGAAACGTCGGCGGCAGGAAGCTCAATCGTAAAGACCGAGCCGTGCGGGTCCGCCGCGGCAACCTCTATGCTACCGCCATGTGCCAACGCAATGGAACGGCAGAGCGAAAGACCCAGGCCAACGCTGCGGTGGCTGTCGGCCAGACCATGGTTGGCGGTATAGAACGACTCAAAGATCCGCTCGCGATCCTCGGGTGCGATGCCCGGACCATCATCGGCCACCGAGCACGCCACGCGTCCATCGTCGACGCTAATCGAAATCACGATATGCGAACCCGCGGGCGTATAGGTGATGGCGTTGTTCACCAGATTGACCACCAGCTGCACCATCAGGCGCGCATCGACGTTGACGAGCGCCGGCTCATCGCACGCCACCACCTTAAGGTCGTGCTCGCGCACGGCCGGATTTACGTGGCGCAGCGCCTCCTCGACGATATCGTCCATGAGCTCGAGCGTGGTCGACAGGCGCATACCGCCACCCTCGAGCTTGGTGATGGCGAGCAGATTCTCGACGGTGGCGTTGAGCCACAGCGCATCCGAGCGAATGGATAGAAGCAGGCCGCGGCGCGTCTGGGCATCGAGCACCGCGGTGCCGGTCGAGCCCTGGTCGAGCAGCACGTCGGCATTGCCCGAAATACTGGTGAGCGGCGTACGCAGATCGTGCGAGATGGAGCGCAGTAGGTTGGCGCGCAGCTGCTCGTTTTTTGCAAGCACCGCCGCCTCCTCGCGGGCCTCCATGGCGCGAGCGCGATCAAGTGCCAGCTCGCCTTCGCTCACGATGGCATCGGCAAGTGTTCGCTCCTCGTGCGTCAGCACGTCGGGCTCGGCAACGATAGCCAGCACGCCCACCACCGAGGCGGGGTCGCCCGAGCGCGCGAAGCCGTCGCCTGTGCGAACCGTCAGGTAGATGCCATAAAACGCCGAGCCGCCAAACGTGGCGTCGAGCGGCGTTCCCACATAGGCGGACGCCGAGAGCCGCGGCGGCATCTGCGGCGCCAGTTCGTGCACCGGTGCAGCATCGCCCACGGCCGTGTATGTCGAACGCGGCAGCAGGTCATCGCCCTCGGCGTCGGCGCTGTACCACACGACCGGACAGCCCGAAAGACGCGCCAGCTGCGTGGCCATGGCGTGAACGATCTGCTGCTCGTCGGCGCAGCGCTGCAGCATGCGGTTGGTCTCGAGCACCATATGCGTGCGACGGTCGCTGGCGGCAGCCTGCGCCAAGGCCCGGCGCAGGGCTAACGCAATCGAGCTCGATACAAGCGAGACCACAAACATGATGAAGAACATGCCGGGATAGCCGCGGTCGATAAGCGACAGCGAGTAGCGCGGGTCGACAAACAAGAAGTTGTAGAGCGCCACGGCGGCAGCCGAGCTCAGCAAGCAATACAGGCGACTCCAGGTAAAGAATGCGCACAGCTGCACGGCGAACACATAGACGATCATGATGCTCGGCGCGAGACCCGGATGGTCGAGCAGCGCGCCCACAATCGTCGCCGCCACCAACAGCCCCACCGACACGCAGGCGTCATACAGAGGAGTGCGGCGCGTCAGCGTTGTGCGCCGCCACCAAAAGCTATCGGCAATATCGCCGTCCGTACGGACGTCCATCAGCGCCCCGCCCCTCTCTCAAAAACAAAAACCACCACAAAGGGACAGGCACCTTTGTGGTGGTTTCCCTTGTGGTGGTTCCAAGTGTATAGCCTTTGCAACCGGCGGTCGCTAGACAAACAGCACGTGCGCGAGTAGGGCACACACGCACACTGCTCCAAATACCAGTGCCACAATCGAGATCACGCGGTCGGCCATATCCATGTTGGCCCGATTCGTAAAGAACCGATCTTCGACGGCATCGGCGCGTGCCTCGCGCACCAGCTCGGTCGCAAGATCGCAACCGTCAAGCACCTTTGCATCCATGGTTTCCTCCCAGGACTCAATCCCCGTCAATACAAGCCCGCCCGTTCGCAGACAAACCTCGAGCGTCGACTACGGCCGCTCGTTGGGAGCCAGGCGCTGCATCTTGTTCACGGCCTTAAACTTGGTGAACAGCGGCACGTACTCAAAGCTCACGTTGGAGTTCTCCAGGCCGTACCAGCGTGCGGGCGTGCCGGCGGCGCGGCGGATGATGTACTTGAGCGTGATGGCCGTACGCTCGCTGGGCTCCACATCGCTTTCGGGCGCCAGAAGCTTACGGATCAGGACGAACTTGAACGTACCGATGTTACCCGGATCCTTGTAGACCGAGTAGTCATGCGTCTGCGGCGGCAGCTCGCCGGTGGCAGCCAGGTCCTGAACGACCTGACGCAGATAGGCATTGACGCGCTGGTTAATCTTGTAGCCCAGGTACAGATGCACGCGGAACACGTAGTCGGTGCCGAACGTCTCGACCGAATAGGCAAAGGTATGCGGCTCGTCCATGGTCTCGACATTCACGAACCACCAGGCGCGAGCGCGCTTGGGATGCTTGTCCAAGATCGAGTAGACAATGTCGCGGTCGATATAGTCGGTATGGGTGTCCTTGGTCAGGTACACGATGTTGTCGCTCAGGCGCTCGTAGCGATCGTCATCGCGCAGGCGCTTGAGCTGCGGCAGGTAGCTGCGCAGCGGCAGCAGCGTAAACTGGCGCTGCTCAACAGCCGTACCGTTGTACCAGCACACCATAATGCCCATGATGAGTGCAGCCATGAGGATGGTGAAGTAGCCGCCGTGGAAGAACTTGGTGAGCGAGCTCACGAAGAAGAAGCCTTCGAGCAAAAGGAAGAAGGCTGCGAAGATCCACGGAGCAACCTTGAGCTTACGCTCCTCGTGCAGGTAGAAGAAGAGCAGCAGCGTGGTGCACATCATGGTGAGCGTAATGGCCAGGCCGTATGCGGCCTCCATGTGCGCCGAGTTCTGGAACAGCAGCACCACGATGACGCAGCCCACGAGCATAACGTTGTTGACCATGGGGATGTAGAGCTGGCCCTTGGTCTCGGCAGGATAGAAGACCTGCATGTGAGGCATGAGGTCCAGACGGCTGGCCTCGGATACCAGCGAGAAGGCGCCGGTGATGAGAGCCTGCGAGGCAATGATGGCCGCGACGGTGGAAAGGCCGACGGCAAAGGGACGCAGGCCCGGGGCGAGCATCTGGTAGAACGGGTTGAGATCGGCAATGCCCATGAGCTCGGGGTTGGCAGCGTTGTTCATAAGCCAAGCGCCCTGGCCCATATAGGACAGCAGCAGGCAGCACTTAACGAACGGCCAGGTAGCGTAGATATTGCCGCGGCCGACGTGGCCCATGTCGGAGTAGAGCGCCTCGGCACCGGTGGTGGCGAGGAAGCAGCTGCCCAGAATCATGATGCCCGCGTGGTTGTTGGGGCTCAACAAAAAGGCGATGCCGCGGAGCGGGTTGAGGCACAGCAGCACGGCGGGGTGCTGTAAGACAAAGAACAGACCCGTGCCGCCCAGGAATAGGAACCACAGCGTCATGATGGGGCCAAAGGCGTGACCGATCTTGGCCGTACCGATGCGCTGTACCAAGAAGAGCACGATGATGATGGCGAGCGTAATGGCGACGACGCGGCCCTGGTCATCGCCCAGCACGGCATGAACCGCCGGGATAGTGCGCAGGCCCTCGATGGCCGTGGTAACGGTAACGGCCGGCGTCAGGATGCCGTCGGCGAGCAACGCGGCGCCACCCAGCATGGCGGGGATGATAAGCCACTTGCCGCAGCGCCTGACCAGGCTGTACAGGGCAAAGATGCCGCCCTCACCATGGTTATCGGCGCGCAGCGAGATGAGCACATACTTGATGGTGGTCAGCAACGTGACCGTCCACACGACAAGGGAGAGCGCGCCGAGCACGAACTCCTCCGTGACGCTTCCGATGCCGCCGTTGCCGGCAACGAGCGCCTTGGTTACATACATGGGGCTGGTGCCGATATCGCCGTACACCACGCCTAGCGTGACGAGCATCGCCGAGATGCTCACAGGAATCGCAGCGTGCGAGGCTGCCTCCTTGGCCTTTTGTTCCATAAGCCGGTTTCCTCCCAACTTTAATGTTCGAAGGGATTATAGGTAATCGGCCCATGATTTAATGTATCGTTTTCCCAGCTAGATAAACATTTATACGGCCTTTAGGCCACCACGGCGATATGGAATGTGACAAAGGGACTGCACCTTTGTCACATCCGTCATTTTCCGAGCCAGTTTTTGAACCACCACTCCATGGAACGGCTCATCTCGGCCATAAAGGGGCTCGTGTGCTTGCGGGTGTAGATATCCACCACGCGCTCGCCCACCTCGCGGGCGTGCGGACGAAACATCGCATCCATCTCGGCCACCTGCGCGTCCATGGTCGCGGCATCCGCACGGCAGTAGCGTTCCTCGTGCACCAGGTTCATCACGGGATGCGCAATGGCCGGGCGCTCTTTGCGAGGCGTGCCGATGATGAGCATCGACAGCGGCATGGTATACGGAGGCAGATCCAGCAGCTCGGCCACTTCCTCGGCATTCTCGACGACATCGCCGATGTAGCAGCTTCCCAGCCCCAGGGCCTCGGCGGCGACCACGGCATTTTGCGCGGCGATCACGGCGTCCTGTGCCGCGATGGCAAAGTCGCCCAGACCCGGCGCACGACGGGGCGACTTGCCCGTGCGCTCTACAAACTCGGGCTCAAAGCAGCCCACATGCTCAAACAGATCGATCCACTTGGCATAGTCGACCACAAATATAAGTGCCCACGGTGCCTTGGCAATCATGGGCTGGTGGTCGCACAGATCGGCCAAGTGATCGAGCGTAGCCTGCTCGCGGATGCTCACGATGGAGTACATCATCATGGCGCCCGCCGACGGCGCGCGACTCGCCGCGTGCAGGATCGCCGCGCGCTGCTCGTCGGTCACCGCCATGGGACGGCCGTCGTCATCGCGCGCAAAGGCACGCGTGGAAGAACGGTGCTCCAAGATGTCCAGCACCGCGTTGCCCGTAGCCTCGACCGGATAGCCGCCGGCGTCCACGCCTGCGGCACCGTCGCAGCACTCAACGTCCGTCTTGCAAACCTGCTCGTTCATCGCCTCATCCTCGCCATTTCTTTAAGAAGCCTTTATGTTTCCGTGTAATTCCCATCCATTATCGCGCAGGTCGACACTCCATTGCGCAACACCGCCACACCCGCGCGTTATTATGGCTGGTTGTTGTGCGCAGCCCTTAAATGCTGCGCATATCTTGGTAACAATCGGGTAAACCCCCGCTTTCGTAGGTTTTAAGTTTGTGAGGAGTCTCAGCATGTTCGCAGCCGCCATCTCGCTCATCGGTCTTGCGGCGACCGTCTACCTTGTTTTGCGCGAGGCCAAGGCCATTCGCGCTCAGTCGGGCACCGTTGCCAAAAGCGCCATCGCCTGGAGCGTCGCCTTTGGCCTGTTCCAGCTCTTTTTGACAGTCTGGGGCGCTATTGGCCTCGTGGCACAGAACGAGCCGCTCGCCTTTGTGATGCTCATCCTGACCAACGCCATTCTCACCAGCTGCGCCTGGGCAAGCATCGCCCGCGATCGCATCGCACCGCGCGTCTTTGCATTCGCCTCGGCCGACGCCCCCGCCCCCACGGGCAAGCTCGCCCGCCTGCGCGGCGCCTTTGTGGGCAAGCCGCTTGTCGCCGCCGTGCTGTGCCTGCTGCTTGCCGGCGTCTTTGCGCTGCTGGGCATGGAGGTCTCGTCCAACCACGACTTTACCTGGGTCTACCCCCTGTGCATCCTGCTCGAGTGGGCCATCATCACCACTCTCATGGCCGGCCTATTCTTCCTGTTCCAGCGCCACGGCGCAGCTCCGGCCGTCCTGGCCTTCGCCCTCTTTGTCCTGGGCATTGCCGAGTTCTTCGTCATCACGTTTAAATCCATGCCCATCCAGCCGGGCGACCTCTCGGCCATCTCCACCGCCGCCGCAGTCGCCGGCAACGGCTACACCTTCTCGATCTCGCTGTTCTGCGTGCTGTCCATGGGCTTTACCGCCATCGCCATGCTGCTGTGCGAGTACGCCGGCATCGTGGCGCCGCACCGCCAGAAGGGTGCCGCCAACGCCAAGCGCATGCTGCTCATCAACCTGCTCGTTGCCGTGCTGTGCCTGGGCGGCGTGACCGCACACGTCACACTCATCGACTACTACAACACCCTCGGCATCACCGTCTACACCTGGCGCCCGCTCGAGAGCTACTGGCGCGAGGGCTACCTGCCCGCATTTATTAGTGCCGCGCAGTCCATCAAGCCGCCTAAACCCGCCGACTACTCTGTCGACGACGCCAAGGCCACGCTCAAAAAGTACGCCAAGGCCTATGACAAGTCCGATGCCGCCAAGAGCGACGAGCGCGCCGCCGCAAAGGAGCAGTTCGATAGCGAGAAGCCCACGGTCATCGCCATCATGAACGAGACCTTCTCGGATCTGTCGATCTACCAGAACATGCACGCCGGCTACGAGGGCCCGCAGTACTTTAAGAGCCTGTCCAACTGCCTCAGCCGCGGCAAGCTCTACGTGAGCGCCTACGGCGGCGGCACCGCCAATACCGAGTTTGAGTTTATGACCGGCAACTCCATGGCCAACCTGGGCTCGGGTGTGTACCCCTACACCATCTATAACATGGAAACGACCGGGAACCTGGCAGAGCAGTTCAAATCGCTCGGCTATTCCACCACGGCCATGCACCCCAACCACGCAACCAACTGGAACCGCGAGAACGTCTACAAGGACTTTGGCTTTGACCAGTTCCTGTCCATCAACGACTTCCAGGGAGCCGACACCCTGCGCGGCATGGTGACCGACCAGGCTACCTACGACAAGATTCTCGAGCTGCTCGACCAGAACGCCGATCCGCAGTTTATCTTCGACGTGACCATGCAGAACCACTCGGGCTACGATACGGGCCTGCTGCCGGTCGACAAGCAGATGCACCTGAACATCGACACGACCGACCTGGACACCAAGACCGTCGAGGACGGCACGCTGTCCGATGTCGACGAGTACGTCTCGTGCATCGAGCAGTCCGACCAGGCGCTGCGTTACTTCCTCAACGCCCTGAGCAAGCTCGACCGTAAGGTGGTCGTGGTGTTCTGGGGCGACCACCAGCCGTTCTTCCCGTCCAAGTTCAACGATAAGTGGTTTACCGGCGAGGACGACGCCACACATCAGGAGCGTCTGTGGCAGACCGACTACATCATCTGGGCCAACTACGACGTTGCCGGCTGCGACCAGACGAGCGAGGTCGACGACCTGTCCACCAACTACCTGTCCACGCAGCTTATGCAGCTGATCGGCGCCCCGCTTTCCGACTACCAGAAAGCGCACATGACGCTTCGCGAGTCGCTGCCCGCCATCAACTCGGTGGGCTACGAGGACGCCAGCCTGCGCTGGGCGCTCTCCTCCAACGTCACCGGTGACGACGCCGCCGCAGCAGCCGCCACCAAGGCGCGCGAGGATTACGCCAAGATGCAGTACTACGAGATGTTCCGCGACGGCAAGAACGTGTACACCGAGCACTTCCAGACCGAGGCCAACGAAACCGACCCCAACCTGGCGCCAGGTACAACCAAGATCAAGTAGCGGGACGCATCCCGATTCGCCTACCCGGGCAATCCCCAACGAGGGCGGACGGGCGCCGGGTAACATCTGCTGCTCAGACAGTCCTGCGCAAGACGAAGGCCACATTAAGTGGCCTTCTTTGCGTGCGGAACTCGCGACAGACGTTACCCGGTGCCCGCTCGCCCTCGCCTCACAGCAGAGGCGCGGCCTGTCATGCGAGTCGCGGAAACTGTGTCCCAGAAATCATGCGCAAAGTGGGATGCGGTTTCCGCCTGCGGGCCCGTTGGAAAACTGCATCCCACTTCGGCTACAAATTCCGGGATGCACTTTCCGCCGAGGTCCTTAACCGGAAACTCCATCCCATTCCAAAGGCAAATTCCGGGACGCATCTTCCGCAACCTCATCCATCCGGAAAGCCCTTCCATCCGGAAAGCCCTTCCCACTCTGAATACATCCAGCGAACGTATGCGAGCGTGTTGTCCAGAACAGCCTCGTCATCGGGGTGATGGAAAAAGTCGCCCCAAACGCTTGCAGCGGTTGTGCCCACAAGTGTCAAGAAAAAAGCCTCGAGAACTTCGAGGCTTTCACATTTGTATTGTTTTGCACGAAGGATCGCGGACGGCGAAGCTACTCTCCCAGTACGGCCTTCTTGGCGGCTGCGGCCATGTTATCCAGATCTTCCTTGGTGGGATGGTCCTTCGCAGCAATCCAGTTGTCGAGCAGCATCTTATAGCGCGCGTTGTCGGGATCTTGCTCGAGCATGGCCTCGTAGCGCTGCTTGACCGCGGGACCCATCTTGCCCTGGCACATCGCCCAGCCCGCAAGCTCGGCATCCCCAGCCAAATTGGAAGTCACGCGATCAATAATCTGCTGGTAATAGCTCTGGTCGGCCCCAAAACCGCAGGTGCCAAACAGGAAGACGCGCTTGCCGTGCAAGGCGGAGAGCAACGCCGCGACCGAAGGCGTGCACGCGCCCTTGTCGCACCAAAAAC
>URKU01000063.1 GCA_900548515.1 uncultured Collinsella sp.
GTAATCAGTGGGTTGCAGGTTCGATTCCTGTCACTGGCTCCATGAGAGTTTCGGGTCCTGTTCCTTTGTGGGGACAGGACCCGTTTCTTATTTGATGGGTCAACGGGTTTGGTGTTTGTCTCGTTCTATAACACGAGGAAGCGGAAAACGTGTCTAGTTGTTACAGAATGAGACATTGCTAGGGTTCCGCTGATAAATATCTCAATCTGTAACAGGTAGAGGAGGAATACCGTCCTAACTGTTACAGATTTAGATCTAGAGAGACTTCGGCAACGAACTATCTCGATCTGTAACACCTGGACCAATATTCAGCCTCTTACTGTTACAGAATAAGACGGAAGCGGCGAGGCGTCTGACAGCCTTGCGCGAGCGTGAATTATCGGACACACGAGCGTGGAAAATCTCCCGCATGAAGAATGAGCGTGGATAATCTCCTACTTTGGACTCGAATCGAAGCCAAAAGTGGGAGATTATCCACGCTCGTGCGTCCTGGGGACCTGGCTAATTAGATTGGATAGGGGTCTAGGGTTAATACCGATTACCTATCGCCGGCTTCAGAAAAACGGCTCCCGATCTCATTGTGAAATCGGGAGCCGTTTGTGTCTTAGGAATCTGAACGGATTAATCGAGTTCCTAAGAGGCTTCTCTGATGCTTGCTAATGGCCTGCCAAGGATGTTCCAGATGCAAACGATAAGCCTCTACTCAATATAGTTGGGGTTCTTCTTGATAATCACGCGCGCAGCGATGAACGAGACGACGATGGCGATGGCGGCGACGACACATGCCAGCACGAAGTTGCCCATGGATCCGTCGGGAGCGATAAAGATGAGCGCCGAAAGAAGGCCGGGACATGCTCCAGCAACATACTCCTTCAGAACAAAGATGCCTGCAGGGAGTCCAGCGCAGAGCGCGCCGATTGCCGTGCCGACAAGCAGGCGGGGACGCTCGATGAGGCAACCGTAGAACGCGGGCTCGGTTACGCCACAGAGTGCGGTGACGGCAACCGTGGTGACCATACCCCTCTTCTCCTTGTTTCCCTTCATGGCAGTTGCCAGGGCGAGGCTCGTGCCGCCAATGCAGAGGTTCGAGATGAATCCAAAGATAATGGGTGCCCAACCGAGCTGCGCCAGGCTCGTAACTTCGATTGCGATGTAAGCCTTATCGAGACCGAGCATGACGAAATAGGGGTTAAGGGCTGCCAGGATCGGAGTAGCGATAAATGCCACGTTGTCCATAAGCCACGTGACGGCATCGCTCAGCGCGTAGCCCATCATGCTGCCAGCGGGGCCAAGGATAATCAGCTCGACGGGCACGACGATGACCATGGTGAGCAGCGGCTTCAAGAACAGTTTGGTAACGTCGGGAATGATCTTCTGAAGTCCGCGATCGACAAAGTACATGAACACGACGCCCAGTACGATGGGTACTACCGTGCTCGAGTAGTCGTTCGTCGGGATGGGAATTCCAAGAAAGTCGAGGCCCTCGGCGCCGCTAATGGACGAGCTGATCATGATTGCGCCCAGCAATGCGCCCATGATGGGCTGCATCTTCATGACGGCGGCGAGCTGGTAGCCAAGATAAACGGGCAGGAAGCTAAACGAAGCGCTGAAAATCGCCAGCAGGACCTGGGCGGTTCCGCTATCGGTGCTCAATCCGCAATAATTGACCAAGAGATTCTTGATCGAAAGAATGAGTCCGCCAACGATGAGTGCCGGAACGATGGGCATGAATACCTGTGCGGAGACGTTTCCGAATTTCTCGATCAAACCCATGGCGGTGTTGCCGCTTTTGATGCTCTCTGCAAGGTCTTTGGCGGTTTGGGCATCGTCGGCAACTGTGCCGCCGCCGACTTCGATTCCCGTGAAGTCAAGGAAGTCGTTGTAAGCTTCGGTGACGTTGGGGCCGATGATTACCTGAAGCTGCCCTCCGCTGACAACTGCCCCGAGCGCCTGGTCTGCCGACTTGGCGAGTTGGAGGTCGATAATCGAGGTGTCTCGTGCATCGATGCGAAGACGCGTTGCACAATGAGTTACCGATGAAATGTTTTCTTTGCCGCCAGCAGCTTTTAGGACTGTTTCGGACATTGCCTGGTATTTCATCTCTTTCTCCTAACCTTCCTGCTCCTGATACTTCGAGATAAGGTCTCGGTACCAATACCAGCTCTTTTTGGGGGTGCGCTCCAAATTGTGCTCGAAGTCGATATGGACAAGTCCGTATCGTTTTTCGTAGCCGTTGATCCAGCTATACAGATCCATCGTCGACCAGAGGTAGTAGCCCTCAACGCGCGCGCCGTCGCGCTTAGCCCTCATCATGTGCTCGATGAACTGCCCCAGAAGCTCGATGCGGTCATCATCGTGGATCATTCCGTCTGCGTCTGGTTGCTCATAGGCGCCATGCCCGTTCTCCGTAATAAAGATGCGGGGCGCGTCATAGCGCTCGTGGATATCCATGATGGTTGAATACATGCAACTTGGGAGTATTTCGCGGCCCCATTTATTGCGGGGAACATTGCTGTCGCGGGCGCTTTCAAACAAGGGCGCAATGCATTTTCCTTCGACCTTTTTGCTCGAACTGCCCTTATTGTTCGCCGAAACGGCAAGCTCTCCACCATGCCAGTCGGTTACATACTCTCGGCAATACACGTTGAGTCCAATAAAATCGACTTTACCGTCTCTGAATTCTTCTACGTCATTTGGGGATCGATAAAGCGAGACGCCAAGTTTTTCAAGGATTTCGTCCATTTCTGGCGGCAGTTGACCCTGAAGCGCTGGTGCCAGAATCATGCGATTGGCGAAAAAGTCTGCGTATCGAAATACGTCATCGGGGTGCTCGGTTGCCGGGTCGAGTTCGACAACGCCGCCATCGTGGACGGCACCGATGATACCGTCGTAGCCCATTTGACGATATGCACGGACTGCAAGTGCGCTTGCGCGCATCAGGTTGTACTGAAACTGCATGTAGGACCGAACGTCGAGCGATCGATTGGGGGGATAGTTGCCCAGCATGTTTACGCAGTAGCTGTAGAAATGCGGCTCGTTAACGGTGGCCCAGATTTTGACACGGTCTGCAAAGCGCTCAAAGCAAATTTTGGCGTAATTGCAGAACCACTCTGCCATGTCGTTGTTCAGCCATCCGCCTTTACAGGCAAGCGCGTAGGGCAGATCGTAATGGAACAGCGTGACGTTGGGCTCTATGCCATTTTCGAGACAGCAATCGATGACTCGATTGTAAAAATCGATACCCTGTTCATTCACTTCGCCGATACCCGTTGGGATGATTCGGCTCCATGAAATAGAGAAGCGATAAGTATTCTGTCCGCCTTCTTTCATCATGCGGATATCTTCTTCGTAGCGATGGTAGAAGTCGCACGACACGTCGCCGTCAACATGGTTGATGTTCTTATTGCTCGTGTGGCTAAAGAAATCCCACTCGCCAAGGCCTTTGCCATCCTCATTCCAGGCGCCCTCGCACTGATAAGACGCCGTGGCGGAACCCCAGAGAAACGGCATGTTGTTCTCGTTGCCCATGAATCCCCTTTCCATCATTCAACACGGTGGATACGTGTGGTGGAATTACGATTAAGATGACGTCAACTGATTTGAATCATAGGAGAACGACCAAAGCTGTTTGATTCAATAAATGAATCATGATTTCGATGAGGGCGGAAAGAGGGCTCACGTGAATATCAATGACTTCGATGTACTCAATCGCATTAGCTTCATCATTAACAGCGAGTCTGGGTCAAACGATGCCGCCATCGCTCGATATCTCATCGCTCACCTTAGGCGTTCGAGCGAAATCAATGTTGCCGCGATAACCTGCGATGCATTCGTGACCCGTTCCGCTGTTCGTCGTTTTTGCAATCGATTGGGCTACCAGTCTCTTAGCGATTTGAAAGGGTCATTTACTCAATCAGTCTTTCCAAGCGACCTAAGCCATCGAGAGGAGGAATTTGGCTACGAGGAGTACAGGGCAGAGCTCGATGTGCGCATGATCGAGATGTTCGCTGAGGTTGAAAGCGGCGTGTCCGATATCGTTATCAAGCACCTTGCCGACGAAATTGAGGGCCATAAAAACGTCGAGATCTGGTGCACTAATAATGTGAGCGCCAATCTCGTACGATTTCAGCAGGAAATGTTCTATGCGGGCAAGATAGTTCGTATGGTTGCCGGGGCTAATGTCGCGGAATTGAAAAACGTTGAGGACGCTTCGCAGTCATTGATAATTCTCGTATCGGTCTCAGGGCTATTTGCGTCACAGGCGCGTGAGTATCTTGATTGCCGTTCGGGCAGGAAGATTCTAATTACGGCGTTTAGCAATGATGACAACGCGAGGTCTTTTGACCGTGTATATCGTCTTGGTAATGCGGGAAACGGAATTGACCGACTCGGCGTTTATTCGAAATACGCCATGACTTATTTCTTCGACCTTCTTTCGTCGTGTTACTTGAGTCGCTACCCCTGCACCAAGGGAGAGCCGCTCTATGGATCTACTTTGGCCTGGCCCGAGTAGTTGCACTCTATAGTTCTCCCGCTAAGTGAATGAGCGTGGATAATCTCCCATTTTGGCCACAAAGTCAGGCTAAAAGCGGGAGATTATCCACGCTCAATTTCAAAAGGGAGAAAATCCACTCTCACGACCTATATATAGGTACGAATAAGCCAATCGCCAAGACGCTGCAAAGCACGTTCACTCCACCACACCAAAGTGTTCCCTTGGGAAATGTCGCCACTGCATGCAAATCCACCGTCCTTCATATCCAAACTCAACAAAACCGCAGGTCACAGCTATATAGATACGCCCGGCACCGTGTATCTAGAGGTTTTCGTTGACAGCCCCCAAGGTTGCATCGTATTATCTTTTTCGTTCGCGGGGGCGGCGGTCCAAAAGACCAAAGGACCTGCGGATACTTGAACGATTGGGAGTTTGCCCGAGTGGTTAATGGGGACGGGCTGTAAACCCGTTGGCTCTGCCTACATAGGTTCGAATCCTATAGCTCCCACCCGTCAAGTGCCTGTATAGCTCAGTCGGTAGAGCACTTCGTTGGTAACGAAGAGGTCACCAGTTCAAGTCTGGTTGCAGGCTCCATCCGGCGGTGTAGCTCAGTTGGTTAGAGCACACGGTTCATACCCGTGGCGTCACTGGTTCGAATCCAGTCACCGCTACCATAGGTAACACGGTGGCTTCTCAATAGTATGTTGAGAGGCCACTATGGTATAAAGGCAAAGTCCCGTCCGGGGACGACCTGTTTAGAGGAGGGCTTTATGGCCAAAGAGAAGTTTGAGCGCACTAAGCCGCATGTTAACATCGGCACCATTGGTCACGTCGACCACGGCAAGACCACGCTGACCGCTGCCATCACCAAGGTTCTCTCCGAGACCGAGGGCTGCAAGGCTGACTTCACTGCGTTCGAGAACATCGACAAGGCTCCCGAGGAGCGCGAGCGCGGCATTACGATCTCCGTCTCCCACGTCGAGTACGAGACTGCTGCCCGTCACTACGCTCACGTTGACTGCCCGGGCCACGCTGACTACGTCAAGAACATGATCTCCGGTGCTGCTCAGATGGACGGCGCTATCCTGGTCATCGCCGCTACCGACGGCCCCATGGCTCAGACCCGCGAGCACATCCTGCTCGCCCGTCAGGTCGGCGTTCCCTACATCGTCGTTTTCCTGAACAAGTGCGACATGGTCGACGATGACGAGCTCATCGACCTCGTCGAGATGGAGACCCGTGAGCTCCTCTCCGAGTACGATTTCCCCGGCGACGACATCCCCGTCATCCGTGGTTCCGCTCTGGGCGCTCTCGAGGGCGACGCCAAGTGGATGGACGCTATCCGCGAGCTTATGAACGCTGTCGACGAGTACATCCCGACGCCTGCTCGTAACAACGACCTCCCGTTCCTGATGGCCGTTGAGGACGTTATGACCATTTCCGGCCGTGGTACCGTTGCTACCGGCCGTGTCGAGCGCGGTGAGCTCAAGCTCAACGAGCCCGTCGAGATCGTCGGCATCAAGGATACCCAGAACACCGTTGTTACCGGTATCGAGATGTTCCGTAAGTCCATGGACTTCTGCGAGGCTGGCGACAACGTCGGTCTGCTGCTCCGCGGTATCAAGCGCGAGGACATCGAGCGCGGCCAGGTTCTCTGCAAGCCCGGTTCGGTTACCCCGCACACCAAGTTCACCGGCGAGATCTACGTTCTGACCAAGGAGGAGGGCGGCCGTCACACCCCGTTCTTCGATGGTTATCGTCCTCAGTTCTACTTCCGTACCACCGACGTTACCGGTACGGTCAAGCTCCCCGAGGGCACCGAGATGGCTATGCCTGGTGACCACATCACCATCGAGGGCGACCTCATCCACCCGATCGCCATGGAGGAGGGCCTGCGCTTCGCTATCCGCGAGGGTGGCCACACCGTCGGTTCGGGCATCGTCTCCACGATCATTGAGTAAATTAGCTCTTTGATATAGCTGACTTAGAGAACCCGGCACTTATATGGGTGCCGGGTTCTTTTCTGCAATGGATATTGAGCTGTTGCTGGTGTCGAGAGGATTGATTATGGTCCTGGGTGCACCGTCGATTAGATCTCGTTGGCTCCATTGATGTGTTCCAAATATGAATGGGTTCACCGAGAACCAATTGATTCGAGGTTTTCGTTGACAGCACTTACGTAGAGCTGATAAAGTATCAACTCGTGCCCGTACGGGGCGGAAATGAAAGGTTCAGGATACATGCGTACTCTAGTTACTCTTGCGTGCACTGAGTGCAAGCGCCGCAACTATACGACCACCAAGAACAAGTCGACCATGCCTGATCGTATGGAGATCAAGAAGTATTGCCCCTGGTGCCGTCACCACACGCTGCACAAAGAGACTCGCTAGTCTCTAGTCACATACGCCAGTAGTTCAATTGGTAGAGCATCGGTCTCCAAAACCGAGTGTTGAGGGTTCGAGTCCTTCCTGGCGTGCCAGTCATTATTCCGTAAGCTCCCAATTGGGGGCTTACGGTTTACTCATGTATAAGCGCATTGCGCGGAGGTAACCCAAATGGCCAACAAGAAGAACAAGAAGAAGGCTCAGCAGCAGGCGCCTGCCAACAACGCTGCCGCCAACTCCAAGGTTGAGGCCAAGAAGGCCGTTGCCAAGAAGAACGAGAAGGCTGCGAAGTCCAAGAAGAACGAGAAGCCTGGTTTCTTCGCCCGCACCAAGAAGTATTTCGCCTCGGTCAAGTCCGAGATGAAGCGTGTCACGTGGCCCGATAAGAAGGAGCTCGTGAACTACTCGGTCGTCGTTTGCGCTTCTCTGATCGTCGTCGGCGTCGTCATCGCTCTGCTCGATGCTGGCTTTGGCGAGGCTCTTGCTCTGTTCTCTGGATTGAGGGGCTAAACCATGTCTAAGCGTTGGTACGTCGTTCACACTTACTCTGGATACGAGAACCGCGTTAAGTCCGATCTCGAGCATCGCATCGAGACTATGGGCATGCAGGACCGTATCTTTGACATCGAGATTCCTATGGAGCGCGTCACCGAGATTAAAGAGGGTGGCAAGCGCGAGACCAAGGATTCCAAGATCTTCCCGGGTTATGTTCTAGTCCGCATGGAGATGGATGACGATGCTTGGACGTGCGTTCGTAACACGCCTGGCGTCACCGGTTTCCTGGGCGGCAACGGCAAGCCCGCTCCGCTTTCCCGCGACGAGTACAACAAGATGACTCGTCGTCCCGGTAAGGGCGATTCGCCCAAGCGCACTTCGGTTGATATTCAGGTCGGCACGTCCGTCCGCGTCACCGATGGCCCGCTTACCGACTTTGATGGCAAGGTCTCCGAGGTTAACACCGAGGCTGGCAAGCTCAAGGTCACGCTGATGATCTTTGGCCGCGAGACGCCGGTTGAGCTCGACTTTAACCAGGTCGCTGTCATCGCTTAAGTTTTCGTCCGTTCGCGCGAGCGTGCTTCTTCTGTGACTGCTCATCTCAGGAGTGCTTCTAACACGTGCGTGCTTACGATATAGCAAGTACTTCACACTCGTGATTCGAAAGGAATGACCATGGCTGAGAAGAAGGTTGCCAACGTCATTAAGCTCCAGATTCCTGCTGGTGCCGCTAACCCCGCTCCTCCCGTCGGCCCCGCCCTGGGCGCTGCTGGCGTGAACATCATGCAGTTCTGCCAGGCCTTTAACGCCGAGACGCAGGACAAGAAGGGCGACATCATCCCCGTTGAGATTTCTGTCTACGAGGACAAGTCCTTCTCCTTCATCACCAAGACCCCGCCGGCGGCTCACCTCATCAAGAAGGAGCTGAACCTCAAGTCTGGTTCCGCTAAGCCCCAGGCCGACAAGGTCGGTCAGCTCTCCCAGGAGCAGCTCACCAAGATCGCCGAGATCAAGATGCCGGACCTCAATGCCAACGACATTGACGCCGCCAAGAAGATTATCGCCGGTACCGCCCGTTCCATGGGCGTCACCATCGCTGAGTAGCGATTTCTTTAGGTAATGACGGGTGCCCCAACCGGGGCGCCCGTTATATGTGTGCAATAGGGCACACGATACGATGTGGGAGGGCTCACGCCCGTTTAACCACAGGAGGTAATGCACATGGCTAAGCATGGTAAGAGCTATAACGCCGCTGCCGAGAAGATCGACCGCGCCACGCTCTACACCCCCCTTCAGGCTGCCAGGCTCATCAAGGAGCTCGACACCGCCAAGTTCGACGAGACCGTCGAGGCCCACTTCCGTCTGGGCATCGATACTCGTAAGGCTGACCAGAACATCCGTGGTTCCATCTCCCTGCCCCACGGCACCGGCAAGACCGTTCGTGTTGCCGTCTTCGCCGAGGGCGAGAAGGCCCGCGAGGCCGAGGCTGCCGGCGCCGACATCATCGGTTCCGACGAGCTCGTCGCCCAGATCCAGAAGGGCGAGATCAACTTCGACGCCGCTATCGCTACGCCGAACATGATGGCCAAGGTTGGCCGCATCGGTAAGATCCTTGGTCCCCGTGGCCTCATGCCGAACCCCAAGCTCGGCACCGTGACCATGGACGTCGCCAAGATGGTCTCCGAGCTCAAGGCCGGCCGCGTTGAGTATCGCGCCGACCGCTACGGCATCTGCCACGTGCCCCTGGGCAAGAAGTCCTTCTCTGAGCAGCAGCTCGTCGAGAACTACGCTGCCCTGTACACCGAGATCCTGCGCGTCAAGCCCTCTTCTGCTAAGGGCAAGTACGTCAAGTCCATCTCCGTGTCTTCCACCATGGGCCCTGGCGTCAAGGTCGATCCCGCTGTCCAGCGTGACTTCCTGGCTGAGTAACTGCTAGTTACTGCCTGAGCAAAGCAAGCATTGCTAAAGAAACCCGGTTCTGTCTTGTGCAGGACCGGGTTTCTTGCTATCGCGTCAAAAGCACCACAAAGGGGACGGTCTCCCCTTTGTGGTGGTTACCAGGGTGTTCTGGCTGTTGAGGACTCGATGGCATCGTGGCGTTTGAGCTCGCGGCGCATAGTTTGCGAATTGAGCCAGGCTGCCTGCCAGCCACGGACGGGGTAGCGCGTCTGGTCGAGCTCAAACTGCGTATAGCCGCAGGCGTTAATGATCGTCGTCCCACACGTGTGTTGGCGCTCCCGCTGAAAGTCGGGGCCGTAGCATTGGTGCACATGTCCGTGCACCATGTAGTCGGGACCCCAAGATTCAAGTGCCGTGTTAAAGCAGTCGAAACCCCGATGCGGCAAGTCGTCCAGATCACCCATGCCCGCAGCGGGGGCATGGGTGAGCAGGATGTCGCAGCCGCCGACCATCCGCACTTTTCGGGAGAGCTTGCGCACACGCTTGGCCATCTCGCGCTCGGTATACATGTTGGCCCCGTCGCGATAGCGCATGGACCCGCCAAGGCCCGCAATGCGAATGCCTCGATATGTGTATACGCTGTCTTCCACGCAGATACATCCGCCCGGCGCATGGCGCGCATAGCGGTCGTCGTGGTTGCCGCGCACGTAGATGAGCGGCTTGTTGATAACGGTGACCAAAAACTCAAGATAGTCAGGGTCTAGATCTCCGGCGGACAAAATCAGATCGACACCCTCAAAGCGCTCCTTACGAAAGCGCTCCCAAAGGCATCGTTCTTCGGTATCGGCTATGGCAAGGATCTTCATAGGGCGGTGACTCCCGGCTCGTCGTCGAGTTGCGGAATGGTGCCCACCACGTTATCTGCCAGCCAGTCCATCTCGACGATCTGCGTGCTCGGCAACGGGGGAAAGCCTTCGATTTGCACCACGCCGTCTTGGCTGTGGAGCTCGCCGCCAAAGGGGTTAATGGAACCCTCGACGATGCCGTTGCGGAGCAGCTGCACGAGTTTACGCGTCTGATAGGGCAGGCCCGGGGCGTAGCGAATGTCAATAACGCCCGAGCTCATGCCGTACCAGTAGTTGACGGCGCGCACTTGGTTGTCGTCGCTGGTCTCGTCCCACGTGCCGTGCAGCAGGCTTCGCACGATGAGCTCGTAGTAGCGGCCCCAGTTCCACACGGGCATGGCGATGCCGGTGACCTCGCCGTCGACCAGGCGGTGGAGTCCGTAGGCCGTGGGGTCTTCCAACGATTTGGACATGTCGGCGCCGGTCATGACACTCACGCCTTCGCGGCACATGGCCTCGGCAAGGCCTCCGGCGGGCACATCGCCCCATGTGAGGATGACCTGCGCACGCGGGTCGAGCAACGAGGCACCGATGGCAAAGGCGTTGATCTCGCTGAGCGCGCCCGATGCGAAGACCGACGCGTGGTAACCGATGCGGTGATTATCTGCCATGCTGGCCGCAAGGGCGCCCAGCAGGAACTTGGCCTCGTACATCTTTCCAAAGTATGAGCGAACGCTTTGGTGGGGGAGGCCAATGGAGCAGTTGAGGAACCGCACCTGGGGATATTCAACCGCCGCCCTGAGCGTGTATTCCATCAGGCGGTGCGAAGTCGAGAAGATGACGTTCGCCCCGTGTTTGACAGCGGTCTCCACGGCGGCATAGAACACGTCCGGATCGTGACAGTTCTCGAACGCCTCGGTGCGTACGATGCCGCCAAAGTGCTCATCGAGATACTGACGTCCCTGGTCGTGCAGGCTGTCCCAGCTCGAC
>URKU01000064.1 GCA_900548515.1 uncultured Collinsella sp.
CCGACGATAGGCGACGCGTCCCGCGAAATCGAGTGGGGCGACATCGCACGGGCGACAAGGCTCATGCTCGCCGCGTCCGTATGCGCGCTCGTCGTCTTCGGCGCCGCGCGCGCGGCGGTCGTGCTCGCCGTGGGGGCGATGGCATGAGGGAAGACCACGCCGCGTCCCGGGCTGCCGGGGGAATCCTGCGCGCCCGTACGCATGGGGGCAGCTCGCAATCGCTCGGCATCGCTTGCGAAGGGGGCGCCTCCGACCTCATCGACTTCTCGGTGAACGTGAATCCGGCAGGCCCCTCGCCGCGCGCCGTCGACGCAGCTTGCAAGGCGCTTTCTCGAATCGACGCCTACCCCGATAGGGAAAGCCTCGCACTCGTTCGCGCCCTAGGGCGCGCCCAGGGCATTCCCGAAGATACTATCGTCTGCGGCGCGGGCGCGTCTGACATCATCTGGCGGCTCGCCGCGGCGGTACGCCCGAAACGCATCGTCGTGTGCGCGCCGACGTTCTCTGAATATGCGGAGGCGGCATCGTACTACGGCGCATCCGTGCAGGAGTTCCCGCTCTTCGAAGCGGACGACTTCGACGTGCCCGCCTCCTTCGCTCGCGCGATCGAGGGGCCGGGAGACGTGGCGTACCTCTGCAATCCGAACAACCCGACGGGGCGCCTCGTCGACCCCCGCGTGATCGATGCCGTGGCATGCCGCTGCGAGCAGGCGGGCGCGCTGCTCGTCGTGGACGAGTGCTTCCTCGGATTTGCGCCCGACGCCCGCGAAAGGAGCGTGGCCGCACGCGCCGCGTGTTCGCGCCATGTGGCCGTGCTCTCCGCGTTCACCAAGCTCTACGGAATGGCGGGGTTGCGGTTGGGATATCTGATCAGCGGAAACGCCCAACTCCTCGAGGGGATCCGCCGGGCGGGGCAGGCGTGGCCCGTCTCCTCGGTCGCCGAGGCCGCGGGTATCGCCGCCCTGGAAGACGTCGAATACGTCTCGCGCACGCGCGATGTATTGGCGGGCGAGCGAGCGTGGCTTTCCCACGAGCTCTCCTCGCTCGGGCTTTCCGTCGTGCCGTCGGATGCGAACTTCCTTTTAGTCCGGACACCGGCGAAAGACATCCCCGAGCGCCTGTATAAACAGGGGGTTTTGGTCCGCACGTGCGACTCGTTTTCGGTACTGTCCCGTTTCTGGTGCCGCGTCGCGGTGCGCACGCGCAAGGAGAATGCCCGGCTTGCGATGGCGTTCGGCCGCGCGCTTCGGGCGGAAGGCGCATCGGGCGAAGGCGAACCCGACGAACGGGGCGGCGCTTCTTGCAGCGACGCTATGGCGGGCGCGGATGGCCGAGGCTCGGCGAAGGAGGTCGATACCCGTGGGTAGGGCGAAGCCCATCATGATCCAGGGCACCATGTCGAACGCGGGGAAGAGCCTGCTTGCGGCGGGGCTGTGCCGTGTGCTTTCGCAGGACGGCCTGCGCGTGGCTCCCTTCAAGAGCCAGAACATGGCGCTCAACAGCGGTGTCACGGCCGACGGGCTCGAGATGGGGCGCGCCCAGATCATGCAGGCCGAGGCGTGTGGCATCGTGCCCGACGTGCGTATGAACCCCATCCTGCTCAAGCCCGAAAGCGACCACCGAAGCCAGCTCATCGTTGCCGGCAAGGCGCAGGGAGCCTTCGCTGCGAGGGACTACTTCGCGCGAAAGAAGGCGCTCATGCCGCAGATTTTGGAGTCGTTCGATTCGCTCGCGGAGGAAAACGACGTCATCGTCATCGAGGGCGCCGGCAGCCCCGCCGAAATCAACCTTGCCGAAAACGACATCGTCAACATGGGGCTCGCGCGCGCCGTGTCCTCCCCCGTGCTGCTCGCGGGCGACATCGACCCAGGCGGGGTATTTGCCCAGCTCTACGGCACGGTCGCGCTCTTTGCGCCCGAGGATCGCGCGCTTTTGCGGGGGCTTGTTGTGAACAAGTTCCGCGGCGATGTGGAAATCCTCCGCCCGGGTTTGGCCCCGCTCGAGAAGATGTGCGGGGTTCCCGTCGTGGGGGTCGTGCCGTTTCTTACGCTCGACCTGGACGACGAGGACTCGCTCGCGCCGCGCCTATCTGCCCGCGAGGCGCGCGGCGTCATCGACGTCGCCGTCGTGCGCCTTCCGCATCTGTCGAACTTCACCGACTTCGACCCGCTTTCGCGCGTGCCCGGCATGGGCGTGCGCTACGTTTCCTCGACGACCGATCTGGGCCGACCCGACCTGGTGGTGCTTCCCGGCTCGAAGTCCACGGTCGACGACGCGCGCTGGCTTGCGGCTAGCGGCATCGGAGCCTGTGTACGCGCGCTTTCGGGCGCGGGCACGCCGGTGCTCGGCATATGCGGAGGCTACCAGCTTTTGGGAGACGAGCTTTCCGACCCGCACGGCAGGGAAGGCGCTGGCACCGCGCGCGGGCTCGGGCTCATCCCTGCAAGTACGGTGTTCAAGGAGGAAAAGCGCCTCGCCCAGTCGGAGCTGCGCATCACGGGCGCCCAAGGCGCGTTCTCGGTGTGGAACGGCATGACGGCGCGCGGGTACGAGATTCACGACGGCGAAACGACCGTCTCCTGCGCCCCTGCGGGCACGATTGGCGGCAAACCAGAAGGCGCGGCCTGCGGAAACGTGTTCGGAACCTATCTCCACGGCCTGTTCGACGAACCGGGGGTGGCACTCGCCCTCGCGCGCTCGCTCGCGCGCATGCGCGGCCTGCCCGAGAGCGTCGTGGGTGCTGAGGGCGCGGTGTCCGCGGCCGATCACCGTGCGCGCGAGTTCGACCGCCTGGCCGACTCCGTGCGCGGGGCGCTCGACATGGAGTATGTCTACCGCATTATCGAGGAGGGCGTATGATCCACGTGTATCATGGCGACGGCAAAGGCAAGACCACGGCGGCGATGGGGCTCGCCCTTCGCATGCTCGCCGCAGGCCGCCGCGTCGTCGTTGTGCAGTTCCTGAAAGACGGCGAAAGCGGGGAGGCGCGCCTGCTCGCCGAGCATTTCGGCGTGCCCGTGTTCGCGGGGAAGGCGTCGGACAAGTTTACCTGGTCCATGACGTCGGAAGAACTTGCCGCGACGCGCGAGCTGCACGATGGGAACCTCGCTTCCGCGCTCGCCGAGCTCGAGGGCGCGCAGGAGGGGCTGCTCGTGCTCGACGAGGCGCTCGACGCGCTTTCGAAGGGGCTTGTCGACGAGGCGCTCGTGGACCGCGCGCTCGATATGTCCGCGCGCGGCGTCGAAGTAGCGCTCACCGGGCGCGCGCCTTCCCGCAAGATCGTGGAGAAGGCCGACTACATAACCGAGATGCGGTGCGAGAAACACCCCTACGAGCAGGGGATATGTGCAAGGGAAGGAGTGGAGTACTAGATGGATTCCAAGGAGATGGCGCCCGGCGACATCGAGCGGCGCAGCTTTGAAATCATCACCGAAGAGCTCGGCGGCCGCACGTTCCCGCCGCTCGAAGAGCCCGTCGTGAAGCGCGTCATCCACACCACTGCCGACTTCTCGTACGCCGATTCCCTCGTGTTCACCCATGACGCCGCGCACTGTGCGCTCGACGCACTGCGCGCAGGGGCCACGGTGCTCACCGATACGAACATGGCGCTCGCAGGCATAAGCAAGCCCGCGCTCGCGAAGATCGGCTGCCAGGCCGTGTGCTATATGGCCGACCCGGATGTCGCCGCAACGGCGCGCGCCGCGGGCACGACTCGCGCCGTTGCGAGCATGGACAAAGCTTGCGGCATCGAGGGTCCGCTCATCGTGGCCGTCGGCAACGCTCCCACAGCACTTCTGCGCCTCGCTGAGCTCATGGACGCGGGGAAGATCGCGCCCGCGCTCGTCGTTGGGGTGCCGGTTGGGTTTGTGAACGTGGTCGAGGCGAAAGAGGAACTACTCGCGCGACGCGTGCCGGCCATCGTCGCGAGGGGTCGCAAGGGCGGCTCGACCGTGGCGGCCGCCATTATGAACGCGCTGCTCTACCAGATCACGCGCCCAGGCGGCCCGAAGTGACGGCCCCCGCATCCGCGCCGGCGCTGCGCATCTTCGCCGGCACCACCGAGGGCCGCCTTCTGTGCGAATGGGCGAGCGGGGCGGGCATCCCCGCCCGTGCCTACGTGGCAACCGAGTACGGAGGCGAGCTTTTGGGCGAGCTTCCGGGCATCGAGGTGCATGCGGGCAGGCTCGACGAGGCCGACATGGAGCGTGAGCTTTCCGGCGCGCGCATCGTCGTCGACGCCACGCACCCCTTCGCTACGCTCGCAAGCGGCAACATCCGGGCCGCTTCGCTCGCCGTGGGTGCACGATGCCTGCGCCTTACGCGCCCGGTCGAGGCGCTGCCCAAAGGCGTCGTGTCGGTCGCGTCGATCGCCTGCGCGGCGCGCTTTCTCTCCGAGAACCCGGGTCGCGCGCTTCTCACGACGGGGAGCAAGGAGCTTGCTCCCTACACGCGCGTCGCCGATTTCGCGGAGCGCTTCTTCGTGCGTGTGCTCCCGCTGCCCGGTGCTATAACGAAGTGCATCGACGCGGGGTTTTCGCCGTCGCACGTCATCGGCATGCAGGGGCCCTTCACCCGCGAGCTCAACGAGGCGATGCTTCGGCAGGTGGGCGCCCAGTGGCTTGTGACCAAGGACTCGGGAACCGTAGGCGGCACGGCCGAGAAGATCGCCTCCGCGCGCGACGTGGGAGCGCACTGTATCGTGGTCGCCCGTCCCGCCGAGGGAGGCGGGGCCCTTTCGCTTCGGGAAGTGGAAGACGCGCTCTTACGGGAGTTCGCGCGCTAGGCGCTCGCCGCGCATGCGTGCCCTCCCGTCTGCGAGGAGGAGCGCCCCGAGCAAGCTCGACCCGTACAAGCCTGTCATCCGCCAATCGCTCGAGGACGACGCACGGAACTGGCGCAAGCAGCCCTTCAATAAGTTGCGGTGAAATAGCGTCTGTTTTTGCTGCTAAATAGCATATTCAGTCCCTAATTCACCGTAACTTGTTGGTGGTGGCTTACTGGTAGCGTAGGCATTCCACCGGGTCGAGCTTTGCTGCACAGCGAGCGGGGTAGAAGCCAAAGATTACGCCGATGCCGACCGATACGGCGAAGGCCAGCAGTACCGTGGCGATTGAAAAGCTCGGTGTGATTTGCCCGCTGGCACCGAGCTCGCCGAGAACCCCTGATCCTGCGGCAAACATCGCAAGAGCCCAGGCCAGCAGATAGCCAATCAGGACACCCAACAGTCCGCCGGTGACGCACAGCGCCGAGGACTCGGCCAAAAACTGCGCGGTGATATCGCGACGACTTGCGCCCAGGGCACGGCGAATGCCGATCTCACGGATGCGCTCAGTCACGTTGGTGAGCATCATATTCATAATGCCGATACCGCCGACAAGCAGCGAGATGCTGGCGACAGCGCCCATGATGAGCGAGAACGCGCCCATAAAGGAGTTGAGTGCATCGATGGCGCTTTTCATGGAGGTCGCCGATACACTGTCGTACTCATCATCCTCCGCGATGCCCTTCATTGCGCGCACCTTGGACTCGATGGTCTTACAAAGCTCGTCCATGTCTGTGCCCTCGGCGGCAAGAGCCGTCACGCTGGGGAATGAAGGATTTTCGTCGCCAAACAGGCCTGAGATGGTTTCGCGCGGCATATACAGCGTGAGCGAGCCCATGGAGTCGTTGCCGCCATCAATCACACCTACAATCTGCGCCTCGCCGTTGGACACCTTGATGGTTTTCCCCAGCGCATCCTGTTCGTTGCCGTAAAGCTGATCGGCGCCGCCGCGGCTGATGAGCGCCACGCGCGAGCCTGATTGGGACTCGGCCTGGGAATAGGTGCGCCCCGCAACGAGCTTGCTGGCCCCCACGGCGTCGAGCATGTCGCTATCGACACCCTGTGCCATGACGGTATAGCTTTTATCGCCGGTCTTATACTCGGTATACGCGCTGTCGACAATGCCGATCTGCTCTATCTGCGGCACCAGTTTTTGAAGCTTCTCGATGTCGGACTCGGTGAGTTCTTGCGACGAATAGATTTGCACCATGCGTGCCGCATTGAGGCCCAGACTGTTGACCAGGTTGTTTTGGATGCCGCCGATGAGCGAAGTCATGGCGATAACCGAGGCGATGCCGATGACAATGCCCAGGATGGTGAGCAGGCTGCGCCCCTTGTTGGCTTCGAGCGAGTGAAGGGCTTCCTGGATGAGATCGCGGGCGCTCATGCCATCTCTCCTTTCGGCGGGTTGGCGGAGGCGGAAATCCTGGGCAGGCTATCCACGGCGCTGCGCAGGGTCCGCGGTGCATGTGGAATATACGCGCCGTCGTGAATGCGACCGTCGCGGATGGTCACGGCACGGTCGGCCTCGGCGGCGATGCCGGGGTCGTGTGTGATGAGCACGATGGTTTTGCCGCGCTCCTGAAGTCTATGGAAGGTCTCCATTACAAGCGCTCCGGTAGCGGAGTCCAGGTTTCCCGTCGGCTCATCGGCCAGGATGATGGGCGGGTCATTGACGAGGGCGCGCGCGATGGCGACGCGCTGCATCTGGCCGCCCGAGAGCTCGGATATGCGGTGGTCCCAGTGGTCGACCGGTAGCGTGACGGCCTGCAGCGCGTGCACGGCGCGCATCTCGCGCTGGCTACGGGGCATATTGGTGTAGGCCAGCGGCAGCATCACGTTTTCGATAACCGACAGGCGCGGCAGCAGGTTGAAGCTCTGAAAGACAAAGCCAATGCTCAGGGCGCGAACTTCGGTGAGCTCCTCATCATCGAGCTCGGCCACGTTGAGCCCTTGCAGGTAGTAGTCGCCCGCCGTCGGCTTATCCAGACAGCCGAGGATGTTCATGAGCGTCGACTTGCCCGAGCCCGAGGGGCCGGTGATAGCGACGAATTCGCCGGGATTTACCGCCAGGCTCACGTTGTGCAGGATGTGGGCGCACCCCGCCTCGCTCTCAAAGATGCGGTGCACGTTGCGGATGTCGATAACGGGACGCATTACATGCCCTCGTCGGCAGACATACTGCCCGAATCCGCACCGTAGCCGCCGTCAGCCGTTGCGTCCGCTCCGGTGTCCATGACGAGCGTGTCGCCATCGCGCAGCTTGGTAACCGGCACGTTGGGGTTGATCTCGTTGCCCTTGTCGTCGCGCTTGACCTGTGTCTTGCCGACTACGGCTTCGTTGTCGTTTTGCGTCACGACGGTCACCTTCACGCGACGGGTTTGCTTGCCCTCGTCATCGGTTGCCACGTTGACGTAATAGTGTTCGCCGTCTTCGGTCATGAGCGCCATCGTCGGCACCATCACCACGTCGTCGAGCTGCTCGGTCACCACCGATACCTCGGCTGTCATGCCCGGCTTCAGGCGCGCGTCGGGAGCCTCGATGAGGATGTCGACGTTAAAGGTTGCGCTGCCGCCACCGGAGTTGGAGTCGGAGTTTGCCACCGAGGCGATGGCCGTGACCGTTCCCTGGCTCACGATATCGGGAAACGCGGGATACGTGACGTTGGCGCTCTGCCCAACGGCGATCTTGGCGATATCCTTTTCGCCCACCTGCACGGTTACCTTCATCTTGGACAGGTCGGCGATCTGCATGCACTGCTTGCCGCCGCTCGTATCGCTTTCGCCCATGATCATGCCGCCTGTTACCGTGGCGCCCACCTTGGCGTTGAGCTCCACGATGCTGCCCGAGCTCGGGGCCGTTACCGTACGGCTAGCGGCCTTGGCGTTCGCCTGGTCGAGGTTTGCCTGGGCCGAAGCGAGGCTGCGCTGCGCGGCCGATACGGCGTTCGTGTCCGCTGATGCCGCGTAGACACCAGCCGCTGCGGAAGCTCCATCGGCGTCCGTCGTTGGGGTGGCCTGCGCGGCAGCTGCGGCTTTCTGCGCGTTGGCGAGGTCTTCCTGGGCGGCTGCAACTGCACGCTGCGCCTCGGCAACGTTGCGATCGAGCTCGTCGTTTTTAATGGTCATAAGCACGTCGCCCTCGTTGACGGATTGGCCCGCCTGCACGTTGATCGAATCGACCGTACCGTCGACAGAAGGGGAGACCACTGAGGACGAAATGGGTTTGAGTTGGCCTTTCGCCTCGACCGTTGTGGTAAACGTGCCCTCGGTCACCATGTCGGTCACAGGCCCGCTAGCGCCTTGTGGCTGCGCATTGATAACCAGGGTTGCGACAATGGTAATGAGCGCGATGACACCCACGATGCCGGCGGCAATACCGCGTCGAATCAGCTTTTTGCGTCGGCGTTCGGCACGCTTTGCCTTGAGCTTGGCATATGCCTCTTTATCGGAAATCTCGGCCGTTTCGTTCGTGCATCCGCTCTGCTTGTCGGCATGTACGTTTGTAATCAGAGGAATCGTTTCGGTGGCACCTTCGGGCGTGCGCTCGGTATCATCTGGGCCCGGGGTGATCGTGGGGACATTCGGCATAGCGTCTCCTTTATAGAAAGAACCTCGATTATTATATGCGCCCACCGGTTGGGGCGGGCGCATAGGACGGTTTCTTTCGGAACTGTTAGATTGGTCGCAGCGGTTCCACGTTGTAGGAATGCGCGCGTTGCACTACGAGTGGACAACCACGCACAGGCCGACTTTGATGCAGTCGTGAAGTGCCTTGGCGTCTGCCAGGCGCAGGTTGATGCAACCGTGGCTGCCGCACCACTTGTACGACTCGGCATTATCGAAGCTCTTGTCGTTTTGCCATGTAGCGTCGTGGAAGCCGATCATATTGCCCTCGAACGGCATCCAGTAGCTCACCGGGCTCTCGTATTTGGGCTTACCGGTCTCGGGGTCCTTGGCTCCGATCAGCGTGCTGCCGCCGTCGTTGCTGTTGATCTGCCACACGCCCTCGGGGGTGGCGTCTTCGCCCGGTTTCCCGGAAATAAAGTTGGCCTCCCAAACGATATTGCCGTTCTCGTCGTAGTAGCGCGCGTGCTGCTCGGACAGATCGACATCGATGTATGCCTTCCAGTCGGGCTCTCCCTTTGCGGTAAAGGTGTCGGCCTTCTGGGAGTACTTGATCTCGATTTCGCCGGTCTGTTTGTTGTTAATGGCGTCCTCGACCTGCTTGGCGAGCGAGCTACTGTCGATGGACCAACCAAAGTCACCGCCTTCGACGGCGCACTGCTTGCCATCGGCGCGCGTCCACCAGCGAGTGGAGCCCACGGTATTAAAGCCGTTGGCGAGCTCGGCTGCCCAGCTGCTGATCTGCGACGTATCGAGCGTTGGGTTGGCGGGATCGGCAAAGCTGATCCACTGCAATACGGAGCTGCCATCAACCTTGCCGGCATCCTCGCCGTTGAGCTTGAGGGTCACGTTGACGCCCAGGAAGTTGTTGGCGGCATCGCATGCGGCCTGAATCTGATCATCGGTCAGCGTTCCATTGAGCGGCTCATAGGCATCGTTGCCGAGCTTGGAAAGATCTACGGACTCGGCCAGCGAGGCAAGCTCGAGCTCGGCATACTTAATGACATGCTCGCGGTTGAGTTTTTCGTTGGAGCGCGCCTTCTCGACGGTAAACTTGCCGGCCTGCTCGTCATAGGAGCTATTGGCCTCGAACGTGCCCGAACGTCCTTCGTTAAACTCGTCGATGGCGGCGCCCAGATCCTTCTCAAACTTCTTTTGGTCAAAGGTGTCGGAGAGCATGGACAGGTCGACGTCTTGATCAAGATCGACTTCGTTGGAGGTAGCGGTTGTTTTGGTTTTGCCGCTTAAGGATTCCACAAGACGGACCGGCCATATAAAGGCTTCGTTGTGGCTGATGATTTCTTTTGCGGCAGCTTCGCCGTCGACGATGGGCTCATCGGACTCGGGCTGATAGGTCCAGCTAAAGTCATCGCCTGTCACGGCGAGCTTATAGTGCTTCCATGCCGAATTGACCTTGGTGGCGGCAGACGAAGCGTTGGAGAACGAGACGTCGACGCCGGCGATGGTGGTGTTGGGGTAGGCTACCTGCGAAAACGCTACGACGCCTACGATATAGACAATGACGATTAGGCCCAGGACGACAAATAACGTCGTCTTTTTGCCCGACTTATTGTTCTCGGCGGGTTTGCGCGCGGGGCCGCGATCGCCTCGAGCGTGCGTGGGGGGCTGCTTGGGCGCATTGCCGTTTGCCTGGCGCTGCTGACGTTGTTGACGCTGCTGTCGCTGTTGGTTCGGGTGTTGGGAAGCGTTTGCTGCACTACGCTGCTGACCGTGGCTCGGCGCGATAGGACGCGGCGACTGAACGCCGCCGGTGTGCCTGCTCGGCTGCTGCGGATCGGGAATCAGTTGAGTTCGATCGTTTTGCGACATCGTATGCATATCCTTCGATTTTCGCCTTGCGGTTCATCGTGTTTTTACTGGGCTTGCATTATAGCGATTGCCCTGCTGTTTGTGGTACGGAAACGGTGGCATTCAAAAGAGGTGGGACATTTGTCCCACCTTTGAGTCGTTCTTTGCCGCTATCCGCACACACCGCATTTTGCACAGGCCGAAAGTGCGGCCGGAGCCTGCGCGATGCCGCCCTTTGCCGTCTCGCGCAGCGTGGCCGGCAACGCGTGACCCACCGAGAGCATGACATGTGCCATCTGGTCAAACGGCACCAGGCTCTTAATGCCTGCGAGGGCGAGTTGTGCCGAGCTAAAGGCCGCTGCCACGCCGATGGCGTTGCGGTTTTGGCAGGGCACCTCCACGAGGCCACCGACGGGGTCACAAACGAGGCCCAGCAGGTTACTTAGCGCGATGGAACTGGCGTCAAGCGCCTGCTCGGGCGTGCCGCCGAGCATCTGTACCAGCGCGGCGGCTGCCATGGCGGCGGCGCTTCCGACCTCGGCTTGGCAGCCGCCCTCGGCGCCGGCAACGCAGGCGCTTGTGGTGAGGTTGAGGCCGATGGCGGCTGCGCAGTATAGCGCGTCCATGACCTGCTCGTCGTCGAGCTGCAG
>URKU01000065.1 GCA_900548515.1 uncultured Collinsella sp.
ACATAACGCGCCGCGGATTCCTGGGCCGGCACAGGACACCGGAACGCCATGTTAAAGTCCTCTTTCCAGCCCACAATCGTGCTGTCGGTCCCCCGGAAGGAAAGATAGCTAAACCCCGCCGGAAACCGGAACGCCATGGCTGCAAACTGCTCCGTTGTCTCGGCATCACTCACGCTACGATAGCCGCAAACACGAACGCCACGGTAGCGAGGGCTTGCTGCCACAGCCTCCAACAGGGCACGGCTCCCCTCCGGATCCCACAGGTCGCCAATCATGTCTTGGTAGCACTCGGCGCGCAGCAGCTCGCGTACGTCTAGGCCCTGCCAGTTCGTCAGCTCCGCCATATCACCCGGCAAACGCAAATAGGACAACCACGCAAAGACCAGGCTATCCACCGCGCAGAACGGCCGTTCCTCAAACGGATCAAACGCCGTCTGGGCATAGGTCAAAAAATTAGGCGAATCCGACATGGCCCTCCCATCAACTATGGTGCATTGGGGTGGTGCAAAGTAACCTGACCCCCTCGCACCAAAAAGGCGCCCGGACCGTGTGGCCCGGACGCCTTTCATTGTAGTCTGTTGCCCAAAAGAGCTTGATTTAGCAGGAGAAGTCGACGCTGTCGATGATATCCTTGAGGGCCTTGGCGGAGGCGGTGAGCTCATGCTGCTCGTCATCGTTCAGCGGCACGGGTACGCGGCAGACGACGCCGTCGCGGCCAACGACCGTCGGCATGGAGATGGCCAGATCGGACAGGCCATACTCGCCCACCATGAGCGAGGAGACAGGCAGAACGGTCTGCTCATCGCGCATGACGGCAGTGCAGATGCGCTTGACGGCCATGGCAACGCCATAGTAGGTAGCGTGCTTCTTCTCGATGATGGTGTAGGCGGAGTTCTTGACGTCCTCGGCGATACGCTTCTCGGCAGCCTCGTGCTCCAGATGACCGTGAAGCTCGCAGAAGGTGCTCAGCGGAACGCCAGCAACCTGAGCGCTGGACCAAGCGACAAACTCGGAGTCGCCGTGCTCGCCCATGACATAGGCCTGGACATCGCGCGGGTCAACCTCGACGTGGGCACCAAGCATCTGCTGCAGACGGCCAGTGTCGAGCACGGTGCCGGAGCCGATGACGTGGCCCTCGGGCAGGCCGGACATCTTGATGGCGGCATAGGTCAGAACATCGACCGGGTTGGAGACGATGAGCAGAATGCCGTCAAAGCCAGACTTCTTAATCTCGGGGATAATGGACTTAAAGATATTGACGTTCTTGTTGACCAGGTCCAGGCGGGTCTCACCGGGCTTCTGGGCAGCGCCAGCGGTGACGACGATCATGGCGGCGTCGGCGACATCGGAATAATCGCCGGCATAGATCTTCATCGGCTCGGCAAACGTCATGCCGTGCGCGATATCCAGGGCCTCACCCTCGGCGCGGTTCTTGTCCACGTCGATGAGGACCATCTCGGAGAACAGACCACTCTGCATCAGCGCGAACGCCGAAGACGAACCGACGAAACCGCAGCCGACAATAGCGACCTTCTTCTCGTTAACCATTAGAAACTCCCATCTCACTCCACAAACAAGCCGCCCGGGAACGACCCGAGCGGCTTGCCGTAATCCCAATACATCCAATCGGGACTTTGATTATGCTCCTATTCGCAGCCAAAAATCGACCGTTTACCGAAATTGTTTGCAGGATTCGTAAAATAACTGCACGAAATCGGTTTCGAGCTATTGACGAGGCGAAATAGCTTTCTAATACAGGCCCGCCTCGCGAATGGCCTCGACAGCCAAAGCAATCTGATCGGGTGGCAGAACCAGCGCCATGCGCACGTGCCCCTCGCCCGAAGGACCAAAGCTCGCGCCCGGCGTCACCACAACGCCGGCCTTCTCCATGAGCTCCTCGCAAAACGCCATGGAATCGGTGCGACCACCGGGAAGCTTGGCCCACACAAACATAGAGCCATGCGCGTTGGGACGCTCCCAGCCCAGGCCCTCAAGACCGTCGCACAGGGCGTCGCGGCGCTCCTGGTACTTCAGACGCTGCGCCTCGACTTCATCGCGCGGACCTTTCAGGCAGGCGATGGCGGCCTTCTGGATCGGGAAGAACATGCCAAAGTCAATCTGGCTGCGCAGCTTGGCAAAGGCAGAGACCACGTCCTCTCGGCCGACCAAAAAGCCGATGCGGGCACCGGTGACGTTAAACGACTTGGAAAGCGAGAAGAACTCCACGCCCACCTCGAGCGCACCGGGATACTGCAAGAAGCTGCCGCCGGGCTCGCCGTCAAACACGATGTCGGAGTACGCGTTGTCATGAACGATCAACAGATCATGCTCGCGGGCAAAGGCGATAATCTCCTCGTAGACCTCGGGCGTGCCCACCGAGCCGACCGGGTTCGCGGGCAGCGACACGATCATATACTTGGCACGATCGGCCACCTCGGGATCGATACCCGCCACATAGGGTAGGTAATTATGCTCGGCAACCAGCGGATAGTATTCGAGCTTGGCATCGGCGATCTTGGCACCCGCCTCAAAGACCGGGTAGCACGGATCGGGAACCAGAATGGTGTCACCCGGATCGAGCAGGGCCAGACCCAAATGACCCACGCCTTCCTGCGTGCCGTTGCACGACTGCACCATGGACGGCGTAATGCCCGAAACGCCAAGGCGGCGCTCATAGTAATCGCACACAGCCTGCTTGAGCTCGGGCAGGTCGCGCAGGGCATACTTCCACATCTCGGGATCTTGGGCTGCTTGCGTGAGTGCCTCGACCACGTGATTGTACGGCTTAAAGTCGGGCGTGCCCACGCTCATGTTGTAAATGGTCTTGCCCTGAGCCTTCAGCGCGAGAAGCTTGTTGTTGAGCGAGGCGAAGACCTCCGCGCCAAAGCGGTCGAGACGCTGCGATGCCTGCATGGTGCCACCTTTCGATATAAAAAACGCGGCGCTCCGACAAGAGCGCCGCGCGATACGGGCCATCAGATTGCAAAAGTGTAACGCTTGCAACCCCCGTATTGGTTCAATTTAGCCAACCTTAGTCAACTGGATTGAGCGCGTCGATCTGCGCAAGCCACAGACACGAGCTAGCGTCACTCGGCATACGCCAATCGCCGCGCGGGCTGAGCGTCACCGAACCCACCTTGGGACCATCGGGCAGGCAGCTGCGCTTAAACTGCTGGGCAAAGAAGCGACGATAGAACGTACGCAACCACGTGTGGACGGTCCCGGCGTCGTAGACGCCCTCGAAGCTCTTGAGCGCCATGCGGTAGATCTTGCCCGGCTCAAAGCCAAAACGTAGCAGGTAGTAGAGGAAGTAGTCGTGCAGCTCGTACGGGCCCACCAAATCCTCGGTCTTCTGCGCAATCTCGCCGTCGCCCGTGGGCGGCAGAAGCTCGGGGGACACCGGCGTATCGAGGATATCGAGCAAGACCTCGGCAATACGCCCGCCAAAGACATCGGCGGCATAGCGCACCAGATGGCGCACAAGCGTCTTGGGCACGCTCGCGTTGACGGCGTACATGCTCATGTGGTCGCCGTTATAGGTAGCCCAGCCGAGCGCCAGCTCCGACAGGTCGCCCGTACCGATGACAAAACCGCCAGCCTGGTTGGCCAGATCCATCAGGATCTGCGTACGCTCGCGGGCCTGGCTGTTCTCGTAGGTCACGTCCTGCACGGCCGGATCATGCTCGATATCCTTAAAGTGCTGTTCCACGGCAGCATGGATTGAGACCTCGCGGAAGCTCACACCCAAGTCACGAGCGAGCGACTCGGCATTGGACTTAGTGCGGTGCGTCGTGCCAAAACCGGGCATGGAAACCGCCGTGATACCCGTGCGCGGCAGCCCCAGCGCATCGAAGGCACGCACGGTCACAAGCAGCGCTAGCGTGGAGTCCAAGCCGCCCGAAAGGCCGATGACCGCAGCCTTGGTACCTGTGTGGGCGAGGCGGGTCTTGAGGCCCGCAGTCTGTAGATCAAGGATCGTCTCGCAGCGCTCGGCCAAGTCGCCGTGGTCGGCCGGCACAAAGGGCGCGCGCGGGAAGACACGGTCGATGTCGCAGGCATCGCGCAGGACAGGTTCTTCGGCCAGCACGCCCTCAAACGAAAACTCAACGGTCGTGGCCTCCGGAGCATCGTCGGTACGCGTCCACGTCGTCGAGCGACGGCGTTCGGCAACCAGGCGGTCAAGGTCAACGTCGGCGATGGCCATATCGCAGGTAAGCAGTTTGGTCGCGGCGAGCTTGGAGCCGTTTTCGTAGACGAGGTTCTCGCCCGCAAAGACCATGTCGGTCGTGGACTCGCCCTCGCTCGCGTCCGCGTAGGCATAGGCGCAGTACAGGCGCGCGCTCTGGTTGGAAATGAGGCTGCGGCGGTAATCCTCCTTACCGATAATCTCGTCCGAAGCCGATGGATTGAGGATCACCGTCGCACCGGCAAGCGCCATCTCGGTCGAAGGGGGCGCCGGCACCCACAGGTCCTCGCAGACCTCAACGCCCAGCACCATATCCTCGGCACCTTCATCACAGCAGCGGTAGACAAGCCCCGAACCCAGCGGAACCGGACCCCGACCGGCAAACTCGACCCACACAGGATCTGCGGGCGCCGGAGCAAACCAGCGGCGCTCGTAGAACTCGCCATAGTTGGGCAGATACTTCTTGGCCGTGAGGCCCAAAAGCTCGCCCGCGCAGCACACGGCGGCGCAGTTGTAGATATTCTCGGCAACTGCAACGGGAAGACCGACGGTAAAGACAATCGGCAGCTCGCGGGTTTCATCGAGAATATGTGCCAGAGCAGTCTCACAGGCATGCAGCAGCGTGCGATTATGGAACAGATCGGCCGCGGTATAGCCGCACAGATTAAGCTCGGGCAGCACCAACGCACGAACGCCGCGCTCGGCAGCATCGCGAACAGCCGCCAGCGCAACCTCGGCATTGCCTTCGACATCGGCAACGCGAATCTGCGGCGACGCCGCCGCCACACGCAAAAAGCCATCAGACTGAGAAAGGTGAAGATTCATAAGAATGCTCCCGTGCGTAGACGCTATTCAACACAATTAGCAAGCCCTATTGTAGTTCAACCACCGGGTGGAACCGCATCCCACCAACTTGGTGAGCTATTGATGAGTTGATGGTATCTGTTAAATGTCACGTACGATTCACATCTGGTGGGTACCCTGATGGCTGCATGAAACGAAGCAGATTTACACTGGGAGGACCCCGTATGACAACCAAGTACACCGACGCGCCGCGCACGCGCGTCATGACACCGGCCGCGCTCAACAACGGCGTTCACGAAAACCATTCCATCGGACAGACCATGGCCATCGCGCCCAAAAAGGGCCTGTTCGATGACATTTCCATTCCTCAGATCATCGCTGGCGCCGCAGCCGCCGCCACAAGCGTCGCGCTTGCTTCCAAGATTGGTATCGCTGGTTCAGTAATTGGCGCCGCCGTGAGCTCGGTCATCACCGTTGTGTCCTCGCAGGTCTACCGCCACTTTATCTCTGCCAGCGCCGAAGCAATTAAGGGTACGCATGCCGCTGTCGACTACCCTACCGGCGCCTACGAGCCCGTTGAGCCCAATATCGAGGAGCACCTAGGTGGCGCCGCGACCACGCAGGAGATGCGCCAGGTTGCGGGATGCGCGACCACGGCGCGCGTCGCCCCCAACAGCCTGCGCGCCAAGGCGGCGGCAGAGCGCAGCCAGACACAAAAGAAGGTCATCGTCTTCTCGATCGCCATCGCCATCGTCGCGGTCATCGCCTGCACCGGCGCCATCCTTATAACCACTGCCGGTGAGGGTCTGGGCGAGCGTCCCGAGCCAATCCTGTCGTCGCGCACGACCGAGAGCGATGCAAATGGCAACACTCAGCCGCAGAATCAGCAGGCACAGACGGACGACACGCAAGACAGTCCCACCTCTGCCAATTCGTCCTCGAACACCCAAAACCAATCGCAGGGCACCGATTCCTCTACGGCCAACAGTGGCACGCCGTCCGGCACGACCGACTCAAGCCAAACGACTGACGGTTCACAGCCGAACACGGGAGGCCAGACGAGCGACACCACGTCGGGAACGGGCACGGCAGACAGCAACAACACCAACAGCTCGAGCGGAACCGCTTCCGGCACGGCATCTGACAACTCGAGCCAAGGCACGGCATCGGGCAACTAAGCACGTTTGCCTCTCATAGATAACCGACCTGTACAACGGGCGCGAATCGAAAGCGGTTCGCGCCCGTTTGCCTTGGGCGCCGCCATGGCGAACGCCATGCGATGGTAAGATGCTTTACATGTGTAAAGAGGAGATTTGCCATGAGCAAGACAATAATTAGGCCCACGCTTTCGCTGGGCAACCACATCTATCTGTATCGCCTGCTGCGCGATGCGATTGGATGTGGCAAGCAAACGTTTATGACGCAGGTCGAGGAGGCGCTCGCCGCTGGCGACATGACCGCTTATGACCTGGGCTTTGAGTCCACGCGCGAGTTGCTCGAGGAACTCGACGACTGCATTAAGCTGACCGTCTTTAAAGGCGGCCGCCTGTATGCCACGGTCATCGCCAACGAGGCCTGGGATGCTGCGCTTGCCAAGGGCGAGGACAAGCCCAAGACCGCCAAGGGCGCCAAGCAGTCCTACAAAAAGAAAAAGCGCGGTGAGAAGGACCTCAAGGCCGTGCGCCCCAAGCACGTTAAGCGTCCCGAGCCCGAAGCCATGGTTGAAGCCGCGCCGGAACCCGAGCCCGAGACAGAGATCGAAGTCGCTATTGAGGTAACGGCAGAAGCCGAAACCGAAATCGCCGCCACGACCGATCCCAAAGTCATATCCGAGCAGGAAGCCACTGTGGAGCTCAACGAAGCGCCCAAGTCGACGACCGAAGAAGCCGCTGACCAACCCGAGCCGTCTGCGTTCCAAAACAGCGATGTCTTTGGCGACGAGGCCGAGGACGATCAGCCCGACGAGCCCACAGATCAAGACGCTACCGAGTCGGCGCCGGAGCCCGAGACGCCGCAGCCCGCCATCTCGCTCACGGTCGTCTATGACCCCGAGAATGCCAATGCCGGCATCACCACCATGGCATCCACGCCCATCGAGGCAAAGTCGAGCGTCGAGAATCAGAGCGCTCCGCAAGTTGAGCTCGACACCGCGACCGCAGACGCACCCGCCATCGTCGAGCCCGCAGATTCCGCGGCGATGCCGAAAGCGGACATCGAATCAGTACTCGGCACCAAACCCGCGCCCGTCATCGAGGTGACGCCCGTCAATGAGCAGGCCTCCGCACCGGCGATGGTACCGGCCCCCGCACCCGTAGCGCCCGCCATCCCCGAGGACTTCCCCGTCGATTTCGCAACTGAGGTCTTCTGCCCCGGTCCGTTGCTACACCAGCTGTCGACCTATCTCCCCTACGGCGCCGATACCCTCGGCATCGTCGGCGAGTACTACTGGATCGCCCGCGAGCGCGGTACCATCGAGGCCGCGCGAAACCGCGCAAGCTTCCCCCTGCGCTACACGCAGGACGGCGAGCGCCACGAGGTTGCCGTGCGCATCCGCCGCAACACCACCGGCGGTCTCGGAGCCACCTGGACCATCGATAAAGTCGAAGAACCCGAGCAGTAACGACAAACGGCTCAAATCCAAATCAGGATTTGAGCCGTTTTTATTTGTTGATGTTGCGTAACCAACAGCGAGCGGGCCGCAAGTGCCCCAGGTTGCCGTGAAAGAGGAGCGACGCGTACTTCGGTACGCGAGCGACGGCTTGAACGGCAAGATGGGGTGCTTGCGACCCGCGCAGCGTCGAGCAGTTACGCGGTTTGGAAAACCGCGTAACGATCTAGTCGCGCGTCAGCTTACGGTGGATACGATGCGGCTGGGCCGCGTCCTCGCCCAGGCGCTCGATGCGATTGGCCTGATAGGCCTCGAAGTTGCCCTCGAACCAATACCAGTTGCCCGGATTCTCGTCGGTGCCCTCCCACGCCAGAATGTGTGTGGCGACGCGGTCCAGGAACATACGGTCGTGGCTAATGACCACCGAGCAGCCCGGGAACTCGAGCAGTGCCGCTTCGAGTGAGGACAGCGTCTCGACGTCGAGATCGTTCGTGGGCTCGTCGAGGAGCAGCAGGTTGCCGCCCTGCTTGAGCGTGAGCGCCAGGTTCAGACGGTTGCGCTCGCCACCGGAAAGTACGCCAGCGCGCTTCTGCTGGTCCTGGCCCTTAAAGCCAAAGCTCGCCACGTACGCGCGGCTGGGGACCTCGGTCTCGCCGACCATCATGTGGTCCAGGCCATCCGAGACGACCTCCCACAGGTTCTTATCGGGATCGATGCCAGAACGGTTCTGGTCGACATAGGAGATCTTGACGGTCTCGCCCACCTCGAGCTCGCCCGAAGTCAGCGGCTCCAGGCCCACGATGGTCTTGAAGAGCGTAGTCTTGCCCACACCGTTGGGGCCGATGACGCCCACGATGCCGTTACGCGGCAGGGTGAACGATAGGTCGTCGATGAGCACACGGCCATCGAACTCCTTGTGCAGGTGATGAGCCTCGAGCACCTTGTTGCCCAGACGCGGGCCCACGGGGATGCGGATGTCGGTCCAGTCGAGCTTCTGGCTTGCGCGGGCCTCGGCCTCCATCTCCTCGTAACGAGCCAGACGAGCCTTGTTCTTGGCCTGGCGAGCCTTGGGCGAGCTGCGTACCCACTCGAGCTCGGCCTCCATGCGCTTGGCGAGCTTGGCGTCGCGGTTGCCCTGCGCCTCGATACGGGCGGCCTTGGTCTCCAGATACGTGGAGTAGTTGCCCTTGTAGGGATAAAGGTGACCGCGGTCGACCTCGCAGATCCACTCGGCAACGTTATCCAGGAAGTAGCGATCGTGCGTGACGGCAAGCACCGCGCCCTGGTAGTTGTGCAGGAAGTGCTCGAGCCACAGGATCGACTCGGCGTCCAGGTGGTTCGTGGGCTCGTCGAGCAGCAGCAGGTCGGGAGCTTCGAGCAGCAGCTTGCACAGGGCCACGCGACGGCGCTCGCCGCCGGAAAGTACGTTGACCGGCATGTCGGAATCGGGCAGCTGCAGGGCGTCCATGGCCTGGCCGAGCTTGGAATCGATATCCCAGCCGTCAGCGGCGTCGATCTCGTCCTGGAGCTTGCCCATCTCGGCCATGAGGGCGTCCATGTCGCAGTCCGGGTCGCACATCTCCTCGCCGATCTTGTTGAAGCGATCGACCTTGGCAATCATGTCGCCAAACGCCATGCGCACGTTCTCGATGACGGTCTTGTCGTCGTCGAGCGGCGGCTCCTGCTGCAGGATGCCCACGGTGTAGCCGGGAGTGAGCCTGGCATCGCCGTTGGAGACCTCCTCGATGCCGGCCATGATCTTGAGCAGGGTCGACTTACCCATGCCGTTGGGACCCACGACGCCGATCTTGGCACCGGGGTAGAAGCTCAGGGTCACGTCGTCAAGGATTACCTTGTCGCCATGGGCCTTGCGAGCCTGATACATCTGGTAGATAAACTCCGCCATATGTCTGTTCTATCCTTTCTACCTGCTGTTTCCCTATTCTTGATTCGCTTTAGTGGAAACGAAATGAGGGAACCAGCTCTGAAACGTAACGAAAAAGGGGCATGGTTGCCCACACCCCCTAATACTACCTGGGAAAAGTCCCCCGGAACATACTATGAACTGCGTACGCTAGTTTTCCGCAACCTTAACGAGCGGCTCGCTGCGATTTGCGCCACAACAGATACGAGTAGACGTAGACGGCTCCAACCGAACCAAACGCCAGAACCGCAATCACCGCGGCGACGACTTCACTCGAAAGCACGCTGCCTGCCACGCCCATCACAATCAGGCCAATACCCAGCACCATAAAGCAGGCGCCGCCAAAACGCTGAGTACGGCGCCAGTTCTCGGGATCGGCAAGCGCCCAAGGTGTCTTGATACCGAGCGTATAGTTCTGCTTCACACGCGGCAAGTAGTTGCCTACGCCGATGAACAGCAAACCGACAACACCGGAAATCAGCACGTTAACCGAACCGACCGCCGGCACCACGCCCCAGACTGTAAGCTCTCCCAGCCAGCTTATGGCGCACATGAACAAGGTGAAGGCGATTACGAAGCCCTGGTAGAACTTGCCCGAGGTTCGATATGCCTCACCTTTGGGGTCGATGCGCGGCACCACGCAGAACATTGCGAGAAGCGCCAGAGGCAGCACGCCGAGCGCGGAGGCCATCCAGCTAGGACCCCAACCGTCGACGGCGCCGTTCGCGCCCCAGTGCGTGGGAATCTGCGCAGGCAAGCTCGGCATCACCATGAGGTGCGCTACGACATTGGCGACGCACAGAGCGACCAGCGCAATCCACACGCGCGACGATACCCCCGTGGGGTGAATGCCCTTGTTTTCGTTATTCATCCTTATCACCTTCAGTGTTTGTAAAGCCCATAAACCAGCCAATTAAATCCTGCATGACGGTGGTGTTTAAGCTGTATACGATGTTTTGGCCATGGCGCTCGTCGGTCACCAACCCGGCGTTTTTGAGCGTCGCCAAGTGATGGCTCAGCGACGGCTTACTGATATCGAAATGCTCGGCAAGCTCCCCCGCCGTGCAATTGCCCTCGCGCAGCAACTCCAAAATGCGCCGTCGCGTTGGATCGGCAAGCGCCTTAAAACCCTCTCCCGGCATAAGACCTCCTCTCATCATCTCTCATGACGCGCACACTATACTCGATATTTAGATGTTTGTCTAA
>URKU01000066.1 GCA_900548515.1 uncultured Collinsella sp.
ACCTCGCCCAGCTCGGACAGGGCAGACAGGCCCTCGGTCAGCAAGTGGAACAGGCTCTCGTCGTCGCGTTCCTCAAACGCCAGGCCGCCCTCGTAAAAGTCGAAATACAGGGCCGCCGTATCCATAACGCGAAACTCTGCTATCTCGTCGCGCGGTGGCACACCAGGGCGCTGTTCTTCGAAGGGGCTTCCCGGAGCACCCAGGTTAAAGAGATCTGCCGACCAGTCGCCGTAGGAAACCGTAATTTTGCAGGTCACAAGCCCGTCATCGACACCGATTGCCATGGCAAAGCTCGGCTCGGGCGCCACGGTGTCGAGCACGGCGGGAGCGGTGAGGTCGGTATAGTCGCGCAAAATGGGCAGCGCCATACGGCAGAACTCACCCACCTGCTCGGCGGCAATATGGGCGGGCGTGCGGCACGGCAGCAAGCGCGACAAAAAAGGTACGGCATGCTGAGCAAATGCAGCGTCGGTACGGCGCGCGCGGCGCGTGTCAACCAAGTAGGCGGCATCGCCCGACGCAAAGCAGTACATATCGGCGGGCAGGCGCAGGTCATAGCTACCACCAGCCGCCGGCGCGATTTTGGCGGCAAGAAGTGGTGGGCGCTTAGCGGACGCCTCGTCCTCCCCTTGCGGAGACAGCTCAACCGCCACGTCGTAGGTGCGATGCGTCGTCGTCCCCCGCGACCAGGCGGGCTCAAAGGAGATGGTCTGGCCGCGCAGCAGGTCCAGCACATATACGATGCTATGCTCGGACAGCGGCAACTGACGCTCGGCAACAAAACCGCTGCGGGCAAAGTCGTACGACGCCGAACGCGAACTTGTGATGTCATCGAGATAGGCAACTGTCGTCACAACAAGGTTGAGCAGCTTTGCCGATGTTTCGTCAAAGGCCTCAGGTGAATGGACAAACGTGAGCTTCTTGCCATAGGAGAACGTGCCGCTGCGCACGTAGGCGGCGGCCATGCCGTCGATGTCCTTGACCACGTAGGACACCGAGCCGCAGCGGATGCGAAGCTCGAGCGCCCAGCTAAAGCGGTCGGCAAACAGCGGATTGTAGTACGGCACCAGCGAGGGCTCCAACACCGCCTTGGGGGCATCGGGGTCGACAGCGCCGGCGAGCTTGCGGCGCATGCCCGCCAACTCATCCATGCGCGCGTCCGAAAGATCGGAGAGCGCCTTCATGAGGCTCGGGCTCGTGGGGACGGGCGCCGGGAAGGGAAAGTTAGGGTTGACCGCCGGTGCGGCAGACGCAGGACGCGCGGCTTGCTTGGGCGCCGCCGTAAACGTGCGGACCGGCGTGCGCAGCCCCTCAACAGGCTCAATGCCGCTGGCGTCCAGGTACGCCAGCGCCGTGGCGATGGCGTGCTTGCACATGCCGGGGTAGCGATAGGCAGCGGGGCAATCGCAGTCGTAGTCGATCACCTCGTGCTCGTCCATGTCGAGCACCACGTGTGTCTTGTACAGGTCGCCGCGCGAGCCGCGCACTGCACCCTCAACCGTCACGTTTTTGGAGAAGCGCGAGCCGCTGTCCTCAATCGACAGCACGGCGCCGTTGAGCATGAGCGAGCGGCCCTTCATAAAGGTGCCGCTCAGCGCCGCTTCCTTACGAAGCGCCTGCACAAACGTCTGCTGTGCCATCACTTCCTCCAATCTCGCACGCCAAACGATTTTTCTGGGACGGGGATGAACAAATCATTCCCGTCCCAGAAAAACTGGTCTTCCGCCACACGTCACCCAAAATGATTTTTTAATCCCCGTCCCAGAAAAATCATTTTAGATAACCGTTACTCTGCCTTGATTACCCACAATGGCCTTGGCCTCGGCCAGCAGCGGAATCGAGCGCGCGTTGACCTTGGCCGGCACCTCGGCGCGCAGCACGCGCCCGTCCACCTGCTCGATAAAGATCTCCACGCGGTCGCCGCCCGGGTTAGTCGTGAGCACCGTGGCCAGGCGCGCCATGTTGCCCTGGCTAAAGCGGCTGTTGGGCACCATGACCTCAAACACCTTGGGCTTGTTGTTCTCCTCGTTGAGCTCCAGCGGCACGATCTCCTGCGCGATGATCTGGTCGCCGCGGTCCGAGCGCTCGAGCTTGCCCTTAATGCGCACAAACGCATCGGACAGCTGCGCGCCGGTCTCGGGATCGACCTCGCCGTACAGGTACCCCTCGGCCTCTTTATAGGTCTTGGGGAACACGACGACGGTGGCCTCGCCTTCCATGTCCTCGAGCTGCACGATACCCATGGGGTCGCCGTTTTTGGTCACGCGCTTGGACACGCTCGAGACCATGCCGGCCCACCACAGCGCCTTACCCTCGGGAATCTCCTGGTTGATGGTGCCGCCCGTAGGATTCTGAACTTCGTAGCCGGTGTCGATCTGCGAGAACGAGAAGTCGCGCGCTTTGCTGAGCGCATACTCAAACGGGCGCAGCGGGTGGTCCGAGACATAGATGCCCAGAACCTCCTTCTCCTGGCTTAGCTTGAGGTGGCGGTCCCATTCCTGGCCGTCCGGATCGGGCACGCTGACCTCGAAACCCGAGCCCTCAACGTCGCCAAACATATCGAAGAACGAGGTCTGGCCACTCGCACGGTCCTTCTGGCGCTTTACCGCGGCATCGATGATGTTCTCGGGGTTGTTCTTGTCCACAAAGTGCATCATCTGGCGGCGCGGATAGCCCGTGGAGTCGAAGGCGCCTGCCTTGATCAGCGATTCGATCACGCGGCGGTTGGCCTGGCTCGAGTCCACGCGCTCGACAAAGTCGTGCAGCGTCTTAAACGGGCCGCCCGCCTCGCGCTCGGCGATAATCGCCTGCGCTACGCCGGTACCCACGCCGCGGATGCCGGCCAGGCCAAAGCGCACGCCCTCCTTGGTAGCCGTGAACTCGGTACCGGACTCGTTGACATCTGGCGAAAGCACGGGGATGCCGTCATGACGGCACGCCGAGACGTAGTGCACGATCTTGTCGGTCTTGCCCGTATAGGACGTCAGAACGGCCGCCATGTACTCGTGCGGATAGTGCGCCTTGAGCCACGCCGTCTGCATAACCAGGATGGCGTAGCCGGCGGAGTGTGACTTGTTGAAGGCGTAGGACGCGAACTCGAGAACATCGTCCCAAATCTTCTGGGCGACCTCGCGCGTGTAGTTGTTCTTGATAGCGCCGTTCATCCAGTGGTCGTAGGTGGTCTCGTCCGAGCCATCCTCCCAGTGGAGCACCGTCGACGTGAGCAGCTTGATCTTCTTCTTAGCCACGGGCTTACGGATACGCGAGTCCGATTCGCCCTTGGAGAAGCCGCACATCTCGACGGAGATGAGCATAACCTGCTCCTGGTAGACCATGGTGCCGTAGGTTTCGCCCAGGATGTCGTCCAGGCGGTCGTCGTAGGAGACGGCCGGCTCCTTGCCGTTCATACGGTTGATGTAGGACGAAACCATGCCGGCGCCCAGCGGGCCCGGGCGGTACAGGGCGATCAATGCCACGACGTGCTTGTACTCGGTGGGCTTCATGTTCTTGATCGTGGCCGTCATGCCGGCGGACTCGACCTGGAAGACGCCGGCAGTGTGGCCGGAGCCCATGAGCTTAAAGATCTCGGGATCGTCAAAGGGAATCTCTTCCTCTTTGATGTCGATGCCAAAGTTCTTTTTGATGTTTGCCTTGGCCTTGGAGATAACCGTCAGCGTACGCAGGCCCAGGAAGTCCATCTTGAGCAGGCCCATGTCGGCAACGGTATGGCCCTCGTACTGGGTAATCTCGACGCCGCCCTTGGTGTCGAGCTTGGTGGGCACGTGCTCGTTGACGGGGTCGCGGCAAATCAAAACGGCGCACGCGTGCACGCCCTCGCCACGGGTGAGGCCCTCGATCGAGAGCGCCGTGTCGATGATGCGGCGGGCGTCGTCGTCCTTTTTATAGGCCTCGGCAAAGTCGGGGTTAAACAAATCCTCTTTGCCGGGTTGTTTGTCGAGCACCTGTTTGAGCTTGACCTTGGGGTCGCTCGAGACCATCTTGGACAGGCGCTGGCCCATGTAGACCGGGTAGTCCAGGACGCGTGCGGCGTCGTTGATGGCCTGCTTGGCCTTGATGGTCGAGTAGGTGATGACGTGGGTGACCTTCTCGGGGCCGTAGAGCTGGCGAACGTGCTCCACGACCTCGAGGCGCCGCTCATCGTCGAAGTCCATATCGATATCGGGCATCTCGGTACGCTGCGGGGACAGGAACCTCTCGAACATCAGGCCGTTCTCGAGCGGGTCGAACGCGGTGATGTTCATGGCGTAGGCGACGATAGCGCCGGCGGCCGAGCCACGGCCGGGGCCGACGCCGATGCCGTTGTCCTTGGCCCATTGCACGTACTCGGCGACGATGAGGAAGTAGGCGGCAAAGCCTTTGTCGCAGATGACCTTGTATTCGTACTCAAAGCGCTCTTTGATGTTGACGCCGCCGATCTCGCGCGTGGCCCAGTCGTCGCCGTAGTGCTGGCGCAGGCCCTTCTCGCACTCGCGGCGGAACTGGCTCTCGTGCGTCTCGCCGGGATCGAGCAGCGGGAAGCGCGGCAGGATGATGGAGTCCCAGTCGAGCTCGACGTAGCACTTGTCGGCGATCTCGAGCGTGTTGTCGCAGGCCTCGGGGCAATACGGGAACATCGCCCGCATCTCCTCCTCGGTCTTCATGTAAAACTCCGAGCCGGTCATGCGCATGCGGTTGGGGTCATCGACCTTGGCGTTCATACCAATGCACATGATGACGTCCTGCACGGGCGCATCCTCGCGGCGCAGGTAGTGGAAGTCGTTGGTAGCGATGACCTTGACGCCCACCTGTTTAGCAATGTCGATGAGCGTACGGTCCATTTGCTCGTCGGTCAGGCCGTTGTCGGTGGTGATGCCGTGTTCCTGGATCTCGATGTAAAAGTCGCCGGGCTCGAAGGTGTCACGGAAGGTCTCGGCCCACTTGATGGCGCCTTCCATGTCGCCGCGGTCGATGTATTTGGGGATGATGCCCGCGATGCAGGCGCTCGTGCAGATCATGCCCTTGGCGTGGCGGCGCAGGTTGTCGAGCGTCACGCGCGGCTTGTAGTAAAAGCCCTGCACGGCGGCCTCGGAAACCGTCTGCATCAGGTTGACGTAGCCCTCCTGGTCCTTGGCCAGAAGGATCATGTGGTAGAGCTCGGGCTTGTGGTCGCGGGCAAGGGTCTCGTCCGGCGTAAAGTAGACCTCGCACCCAAAGATGGGTTTGATGACCAGGGGCGGCTTGAGCTCGTCGATGTTGCCCTTCTCGTCCCACATGGCCATGTCCTTCACATACTGGGCATGCTCGCGCGGGTTTTCCTCGGGATCGGGCTCCACCAGCTCGTCGCGGCGGTCCTTTTCCAAGAAGGCCTTGTCGTGGCTCCAGGTTTTGTACTCGGGCGTGTTGTGGTTGACGGCGTCGCAGGCCAGCGCCAAGTCGGGCACGCCATACATGTAGCCGTGGTCGGTAATGGCCACGGCGGGCATGCCAAGCTCAACGGCACGGTTGACCATATCCTGGATACGGGTTGCGCCGTCGAGCATGGAGAAAACAGTGTGATTGTGCAGATGGACGAATGCCATGTGATGAGCTCCGATGCGGGTTCGTGTTCTGACTGAACGATTTTACCCCACGGCACGGACAGCACCCGAACCTAGCCAAACCCACACGGCTCCTCTTGCAGTTGCGGTGAAATAGTTCCCGCTTGGGCCATCTGGGCCGCAATACAGGAACTATTCCACCGCAAGTTATCTGAGGGCTAGAGATTGTAGGTGACTACTTGGGGCTCGGCGGGATTGACGAAGAGAGTCGGATCGGCCTGTTCCACGCGGACGAACTTGACGGTCACGGCCTCAAAGCCCGCCTTGTGTAGAACATCAGCGTAGACGCGCGCCTGCAGGACGTGCTTCTCCTGCAACTGTTCCGGCGTCTCGTCCGGTGTGCCGCCCGTCTTGTAGTCGATGACCAGCGCGCGTGACGGATCGGCCGGGTTCGTCGCCAAAGCGTCGATGGCGCCCTCGGCATATGCACCGTAGCGAGCGATGTCCTCGTCCTCGCAGCCCAGCGAAAAGAACGGCACCTCGGCGCGAACGCACGGCCACGCGAGCAGGTCGGCACGAACGGCCGACTTGAGCCAGCGGTCCAGGGCAACGTCGAAGCGTTCGCGCTGCTCCGGCGTCAGGCGCCACTGGCGCGCCAGTGCATCGGCACGCGCGGCGGGCAGCGCATCGGCGCCCATCTCGATGAGCCACTGGCAGGCAGCGTGGAAGGCCGAGCCCAACGCCATAGGGTTGCCGGCGGGCTCAACGGCGGCCACGTCTGCATCCGTCATCTCGGAACCATCCGACTCCGCATCATCGCCAGCCTCGTCCATGGGCACGCGTACCTCGGCGGCACGGTCCTCGGCCTCGGTATGCAGCGCCGCGGCAATTGACGAGTAGCTGTACGAATCGCGCGCCGGATACGGACAGATGCCCTTGCGCACGCCCACCGCCTGGGGATACACGAGCTCAAACGCATCGGGCTCAGGGTCGGCAGGACCGGGAACGGCGGCGCGGGCATCTGCACCGGCGCCCTCCGGCTCCGCATCGCCACGGACAAGCCTGCCCTCGGCATCCAGTGAAGCGTTGGCCTCAAACGCCTGCTCGCCAAAGGTAAAATCCGCGAGCGAAATGAGCTCGTAGTCGCCCGGCTTGGAATTGTCGAACGTCAAACGGTCACTATCGAGCTGTGGCATGTCCAGAGCGTCGGTCGGCAAAATACGGCGCAGCACGTCGTAGGTCAGATCGGTCTCGACGTCGAAGGTCGGCGCCGTCACCTTGCCACGGCTCACGCCGGCATCCATCGCCAAGATCACCAGCTCGCGCGCACGCGTCATGGCGACATAGAGCAAACGAGCCCGCTCTTCGAGCGAAAGCTGCAGGTCGTCGTTGCGCAGGCGAGCAAATGCCTCAGCGGGAGAACCCGTCGCGCAGACGTCCTCCATGAGCTCCGGCGGCAGCCATAGCGACGTGCCCTTGCCCTTAAACGCATGCTCAAACTGCTTTTTAACGTCGTCGCCCTTCACAAAGGTTCCGTCGGCGAGCTTAACGCCGTCGAAGCGTGCAGGCAGTGCCACAACCTGCGCCCCGCCCTCGACACGCCCCATCTGAGCCGCACCGGACGATTTGCGCACGCCAAAGCACTCGGCGACCGCCACGACCGGATATTCCAGGCCCTTGGATGCGTGCACCGTCATGATGCGCACCGCGCCGTCACCCTCCTCGTTGAGGGCACCCGGGGCTTCCTTGCCCGCCAAGAAGCGGTCGAAGGCCAGCGCGATGGAACGCGGCGAGTTGCCGAACTCGGCCTCCGCCTCGGCCACAGCGTCGAGCGCCTTGAGCACGTTGGCGGCAATGGCCTTGCCCTCGGGACCACGCTGTGCCAGACGCACAAACCAGCCGGAGGCGTTGACCACGTCGCGCGCGATGGCTGCGAACGAATCGCGGCCCACGCGACGAAGCGCATACCGCAGTACCTCGCGGGCGCGCGTCACGAGCGGCAGGTCTTGCAGGCCCGGCACATCGGAATCGCTCATGATGCCCACGTCGATATTCCTGCGCGAGGTCTCCCCCGTCTGCTCGTCGAGCTTGGTCGCCAGCGCTAGGAACTCCTGGGCGCCGAGCGCAAACATCGGCGAGGCCAGCAGCGGCATAAGGCCCTGCGCCGTATCGGCCGGATTGGCGAGCGCACAAACCAGGGCGCGCACCGTCTGCACCTCGGCGGCTTGGGCAAAGACCGAGCCGCCCGCGATGACGCAGTCGAGCCCCTGGTCGCGGAAGGCCTGTGCGTAGACGTCTGCGTTGGTCATGCGACCCAGCAGCAGCACCATGCCGCCCTGGGGCTGGCCGGCATCGGCAAGCGCGCGGAATCGCTCCGCGATTGCACGGGCCTTGGCCTGTGTGCGCTCCTGCGTGCTGCCGCCGGCAACAAAGAGGGCCTGGCGACGCGAGGCATCTGCCACCAGCGTGTCCTTGCGGCCGTCGCTCGCCTCAAGATCCAAAAAGCCCTGCATCAGGCCGCCGTCATCGCCGTCGAAGACGCGTGCCACGTAACGCAGTACCTCGTCGTGACTGCGGAAGTTGCGCACGAGCTTGACGAGCTCGCCGGTGGGGACATCCAGCGTGGCAACCGTCTCGGACGCCGCCGTCGATCCCACTTTGCGCTCCTGGCGACGGAAGACCTCGACCTCGGCGCCGCGGAAGCGATAGATCGACTGCTGCGCATCGCCCACGGTACACAGCGCGCGCTCCCCCGCACCCGTCAGGTAGCGGATCAGATCGACCTGCATCTGGTCGGTATCCTGAAACTCATCGATCATGACCATCTTAAAGCGGCCCTCGTACGCAGCGCGAATGGCCGGGTAATCGCGCAGGGCCTCGTAGGCCATGCGCAGCAGGTCGTTGTTGTCGAGGGCAGACTGGCCGGCCTTCAGCGCGCGATACTCGGCCTCTACAGAGCGGGCCAAGCCCACCAGCGCATCGAGCGCGGGACCACCGCAGGCCAGCGCGATATTGATAAATGCATCGGCAGCCTCGGCCTTGAGCAGCTCGACCTGCTCCTTGGGGAACGCCTTGCTCGCGCGCGGCATGGTGCACGACATCATGAGCCGCGCCGCATCGGCCATGGTCTTGCCGCTCGCCTCGAACGCATCGATGGCGTCGAGTGCAACCTGCGCCTTCTCGGTCGCCGCCTTGCTTGCACCCAACGCCGATCGATAGGCATCGGCGAGTGCCGAGGTATCGGCCTGGCCGCGCGCCACGCGCACGTCGTCCATACCGCCCGGCAGCTGGCTCGACAGCTCCAGCAGCTCGCGCACCAGGCCCTTGATGGTGGTGCCGGCGCCAAAGGGGCCGCCCTCGCCCGCCATGGGATACCAGGCGTAGAGGGCCTTGAGCGATGCCGCGAGCTCGGGGGCGGCATCGGGCGCCGTCGCGCGGGCCAGCACATGCTCAACAGCCTGGTCCATAAGCTCGTCGGTATCGGTGAGCACCGTGAACTCGGGGTCGATGCCCAGCTCCAGCGCATGCGCGCGCAGGATGCGCGAACACATGCCGTGAATGGTCGAGATCCACGCATCGTCGACGGTCAGGGCCTCCTCGTCCATGCCCTCGTCGATGAGCGCGCGGCGCACGCGGTCACGGATCTCGGCCGCGGCATCTTTGGTAAAGGTAATGGCGAGCACCTGGTCCAGATGCTCAACGAACGGACCGGATTCGGGCGAGAGCGCGTAGACGATGCGGCGCGTAAGGGTAAAGGTCTTGCCCGAACCGGCGCCCGCCGAGACAAACAGCGGACGGTCGAGCGTTTTGACGATCCGCAGCTGTTGCGGCATCAAAGTCGAAAGATCCATGGTCTACACGTCCCTCCTTACAAACGTTCCTTCGTGGTTATACGAGCAGCGCGCATGCGCGGCCTGAGCCGACATCGGGTCGACGGCGGCAACGTTGCCCGCCTCGAGCTCGCGCAGGCGCTCGGCGATGCCGGCCTCCACACGATCGAGCAGGGCGTCGAAGTCCATGCTGCCGCCCTCGCCCGGAAAGCCCTTCTTAAGGCCCGGGATGCGACCGTCGCCGCGCTCTTCCTCGAGCAGCTCGGCACTCGCGGCGCCTCGCAGCGCCGGCTTGCCGCCCTTGGTCGAAAAGTAGAGCGCCGCGCGGGTGTCCAAATCCAGCGCCCGGCGCATGGCCTGCGCGTAGATGAGCGTTTGGGTATGGGGCGGCAACCAGCGCGGATCGTCGATGGGCGCCGTACCCGATTCCTCGTCGCGCACCGTGGGGTCGGCGAGCTTAAACTCCTCAACGCCCGTGCGATGCTTGTAGTCGATCACCACGGCACGATTCTCGGCGTCCACGTCCACGCGGTCGATGCGCCCGCCAAGCGGCCAACCGGCATACTCGACCTTGAGCTCGTTGAAGGCGAACTCCAGGTAGCGCGGGGCAAAGGGGGCAAGTGCCTCGGACTCGTAGGCTAGCACGCCCTCCAGCTGCGGCAAGATCTCGGCCACCTGGCGCTCCTCCACCGCAGAAAGCGGCACCAGCGGGCCCTCCGTGCCTCGCTTGCCGGCGTGCTCGGCCAAGGTCTCGTCAAAGACCTCGCGCAGCAGCTCCTGAGCGCGCGGCAGATTCTCGGGCGTCACGCGCTCCATGCCCTCCTGGGGCAGGCGGGCATGCAGGTGCTCCAGCACATCGTGGACAAAGTTGCCCTTCTCCATATTTCCAAAGCCCGCGTCGATGGACTGGGGCTTCACGCGATACGACACGAACCAGCACAGCGGGCACGTCGAATACGCCTCAATCTGCGAGGCGGACGTCAGACGCGGCACGAGCGGCGCGTTCTCGCCCTCGCCATCGCGGCGACGCAGGACCAGGTACGGCACAGCCGCCTCACTCAAATGCTGAGGAGCCTCGCACGCGACGCGCTTGCACTCAATGCCCTCGCCGGCCGCTGGATCAAAATCGGCGACGATACCGCCCTCGCCCACGCACGCAACCTTGACGGCGCCAGTGGCCTCGGCGTGCGCCCGCAGCTCGGTCCACACGGCAGCCGGATAGCACTCGCG
>URKU01000067.1 GCA_900548515.1 uncultured Collinsella sp.
TGCGCGCTCCGGCCACGCGCCTGCGCGTGCCCGGCATCGACGACCTCGCGGGCGACGTGATCGAATTCGTGGACCGCACGTACGGCGCCCAATGCGAAGCACTCGCCACCGAGTGCGGCGACTTTTTGGTGCGCCGCAGCGACGGTGTGTTTGCCTACCAGCTGGCCGTGGTGGTCGATGACGCCGCCATGGGTATTACCGAGGTCGTGCGCGGATGCGACCTGCTGGGCTCCACGCCGCGCCAAATCTACCTGCAGCATCTGCTGGGACTTCCCACGCCGCACTACGCGCACATTCCGCTGCTCATGTCGCCGGACGGCCGCCGCCTTTCCAAGCGCGATCGCGATCTGGACCTGGGCGAGCTCCGCGCCCGCTTTGGCACACCCGAGGCACTACTGGGCTGGCTCGCTGGGCAAACGGGCATCGCACCGGACACCACACCGCGCTCTGCCGAGCAGCTGGTCGAGCACTTTAGCTGGGATGTTATCCGAGCGCACCGGGAGAACATCGTTATGGGTGAAAGGACGAGTATGGAACAGACAGTAGCCCATCCTGACGAGCGCCTCGATAGCGACATTGCCAAAGTATCAACAACCCATCTCTCGCCAGAGGGGTTCGACGCGTTTTGCGAAATACTTGACTCCCCTGTACCTGAAGCCACGAACACGTTACTCAAGCGCAAGTCAGCTTGGGAGTAACTCCCTTAGCAAGCCGGTTTCGCTTCATCACGAAGCTCATGTGTACTCACCTCTACGCAGCGTCCCAGGGCTGGAGTTCGTCGCCTAGGCGAACGATGCAGTCGTAGAGCACGGTGTGACGCTCGGCCGGGTTGGCATCCCGATGAAAATGTCCGTAGTACCAGCGCTTGTAGCCCAGGCGATCTTCCAGCTCATCGAAAAACGCTGTAAGCCGATCGACTTCGGGGTAATTCCAGCCAGGTGCCGGATAGAGCGTGGGTGAGAGCATACGCGTGGAGCAGGTGTGGGTGATCACGTAGTCGACTCTCCAGCCCACGCTGTCGAGCTTTGTCCGCGCTTCCTCAAAGTTGCGCTCACCCGGCAGCTCCTGCGGCCACCAGCTGGAATACGGAATGCGGTATTCCTTGTCCACGCTCGTGGCGCCGCCCATGGTAAAGACCGTTGAGCCGTCGAGCTCAAAAACCTCGCCGCGCGTCAGGCGCCGTATGGGGGAAGTATCCGACAGGCGCTGCGTCAGCCCACCGTGCCACAGCTCCATGGGGCGCTCTGTCCAATGGTCGTAGCGTTCGTGGTTGCCGTCGACGAACAGCACGGTATAGGGGCGCGACTCCAGCCAAGCGATATCGGCACATTCCTCGGCAGAAAAATCCCACGGAAAGCCAAAGTCGCCCGCGACAATCAGATAGTCGTCGCTCGTCAAGCTATCCCCAAAGTCCCAATCGCGCAGCTTTTGCATGTCGAGGCCGCCGTGAATATCGCCCGTCACATAGACCGTCATCGGACCACCACTTCCCTCTTATAGGCTTCGAGATCGCGCTCGACCTGTTCATCGTCCGTGACGTTGACCCACCACGGCCACTTAACGCAACACACCGGCTCGTCTACCTGCGCAAACCATAACTTGAGCTCATCCAAACTTACCGGGGCGTAGCCGTTGGCATCCACGCCCACGTCATAGCGCAGCAGCCCCTGCCGAAGGTTGAACGTGTTGTACGCGCCGCCGCAGCTGTGGATATGTCCGTGAAGATGCCAGCCGCCGTGCGACATGCCTTGCCAGTCGACCATGGGATAGTGGCTCAGCACGATTTTTTGACGGTCGATCTTGAGCACGCAAATGGGCGGCTCGACGATAAAGGCATCCGCCACCGCAGGCTGCGTCCAGTCTTTGTCGTGGTTGCCGGACAGCAAATGGACGCGCTTGCATGCGATGCTTTTGCGCAGCTCGTAGCCATCTTGGACCGTCATCTTAAAGCTGAAGTCACCCAAAATGTAAAGCTCGTCATCCGCAGCGACCTTGCTGTTAATGTTGGCGACCATGACATCGTTCATCTGCGCAACAGTCGACCAGGGCCTGTCGGCGAGCCGGAGCATGTTCTCGTGTCCAAAGTGCGTATCGCTGGTAAACCAGATCATGGGGACCTCCTAACGCTTTTGCTCAAAATAGCCACTCGAAGTCTCACCCTGCTTGTCGGTACATCGCACTTCGATCGGCACAATATCTTGGTAGATAAGGCGATGCTTGTCATCGCGCCATTCATCGTCATGGTAATGGCCAAAAAACCAGGTGCGGTAGTCGAGCCGCCCGTCGAGCTCGCCCAAAAAGGCCTGTAGCGAATCATCGTAGAACTCGCGATTGCACTCCATGCACAGTTCGTCCGCCAAATCGACCGGTGCCTCGTGCGTCACAACATAGTCGACCTTCCAGCCCGCGCGGTCGAGCGAGGCGCGGCAATGGTTCATCTCGCGCTCGCTCGGCATCTCCTCGGGCCACCACGTCTTTCCCTCCTGGCGCCACTGTTTGTCATGGCTCGCGGCGCCACCCATGGCGAGCACTGTGGCCCCCGCGATGTCGAACACCTCGCCGCGCATCAGGTGCAGCACGTGTGGGCGAGCCTTGTGAACGAGACCCCCATTCCACTCTCGCATCGGCAGCCCCGCCAGCAGACGATGGTTCTCGTGATTGCCGTCGACAAAGCACGTGGTCCAGGGCTTGGACTCAAACCAGTCGAGCCAGTATTTGTCGGTGTTCGAGCCGCTCCATATAAAGCCAAAGTCACCGGCAACGATCACCACGTCATCGCGTGTCAGCGTTCGACCCAATGGCCAAGCGCGCGACGAGAAGCGGCTCGCACCGTACTCGGCAACACCGTGAACGTCTCCGGTAACGAAAATGGACATCTAGCAACACCTCCGCGCTGTGCGGCTCTGGGCAAATCGATAGCAGAAATTGCAGGCAGGCCCCGATATCTACACCCCTTAGGGCTTACCCCTCGTTCTTCCACCCAAACGGGTCAAACACCCAAAAGATCAGATCGAGCACGCCGCCGGTCATCATGGCGCCGGCAAGGGCCATGCAAACGTGCAGAGAGCTGGCACTTCGGAGCACGTCGAATGGCCCCAGAACAGCCAGCAGCGCGACCGCCGCGCCGGCAAGACACAGCGCGAGGCACGGCCCCGCATCCTTGACGCACTTCTTTGCGAGATGCTTGGTGTTGTCACTCATCAATATCGAACTCCTTAGAGGGTCGTTCTTCAGATGCATGCCGCCGCGACGGAGCATGGCGGCAGGGTAAGTGTCACATGTCGTGCGGACACATTTGAGTTACCCTACATTTATCCTAGTTTGATAGAATGTAGGGTAACTACTCAGGAAGGAGGCTCCATGTCCGTCTTAGAAGATGTCCTAGAAGAGGAATACGCACGCTCGATCCACCTTCTGGGCCTCATGGAGCAGGAAATTGGCCTCCTTCCAAAGGGCAGCATCCGCATGCGAAACATAAAGGGTCGCGAGTACTGTTACCTCAACTATCGAGTCGGCGACAAGGTCAAAAGTGACTATGTCCCTGCTGCAAAGGTTGATGAGCTACGAGCCAAAATCGAACGTCGAAGGGCTCTTGTGACCGCCATCAGAGAACAGAAGCAATCTCAAAAGCAAATCATACGTGCGTTGGGAAGGATACCGAATGCCGACTGAGCAGCAACAAGCTTTCTCAAAAGTACTTGACCTGGTCGAGGAAGCAGGATGCATAGAGCACGTTGTCCTCATCGGGTCTTGGGCGGAATTTGCCTACAGAGAAGCCGATGTACTTCCAGGCTTTTGCCCAAATATCAAAACAATGGATGTCGACTTCCTCGTTCGAAACCTGCGACGCCCCAGTCCAGCGGCGCGCCTGACCGCCCTTGCAAAAGAACGAGGTTTCTTTGTCGAATCCGATCGCATGACCGGAACAACAAAGTTGCTAGATATTACCGGCCTTGAAGTTGAATTTCTCATCAGAAAAATGGGTGAGGGAAAAGAGCCTGCTCTCAAGACGAACATCGGGGTGACGGCCCAAGCTCTATGGCACATGGACGTCATTCTGAAAAACACCATCGACGTGCGCTGTCTGAACCACATTGTGACCGTTCCGACCCCTGAGGCTTATGCGATCCACAAGATGACAATCAACGGCGAACGCGGCAAAAAGGCCGAGAAGGACGCCCATGCCGTAGAAAACATGCTTCCGCTGTTAGACGAGGAAAAGTTCGCCATAGTATTCAGCTCGTTACCTAAAAAAGAGAAAGCAAGGGTCCGTGCGTTTGCAGAAACCCATGGCGTTGCAGAGCATATCTTGGGAATCGCCTAGGACGTTGGCGGGCAACATGTTGGGCAGGGTGTCTTGCCTCGTTTGAGTGCGGTCGCTAATGGCACGCTTGTTTTAATAGCGTTCCGGGGAAGGCTTTTGCATCCCGCACGATGATAAATCTTGCCGTTCTTGGTAACGATTACCTTGATTTTTGAGGCATCTACGCTGCGAGGCTCGATGGGCGCGGCCACCTCTAGAGGAACCGATGCCGTTTTCCAAGGCTTGCTTCTCGAAAAACCAGAATCGCGGTATCGATTAATGTAGCCGTCAAAGCACCCGTCGAACAGCAGCCCCGTTGCCAGGCCCGCCATGAATCCGCAAGCAATCGCGGCCTCTCCTCTAATTTGCATATGTCCCTCCTTAATCAATCTCGAAGGTGAAAGTGGCGCGCGCCGCAGAGCCCATGCCCTTGCGGTGCGCGCCAAAAACAGCGCGCTTCCCTGTCCCTAACGGATCAGCTGGCGGCGCTTATCGGACAGGAATACGCCGGCGGCCACCAGGACCGCGCCGCCGATCACGAAGGTCTCACCCAGCAGCTCGGACGCATCGCCCGTGGCGGGCATCGCCGTCTGCCAAGTCGTGGCCTCGGTCTTTGTCTCCGCATGCTTGGCCTGGTACGTAACTTGCGTGACGGGCTGGGTCTGCTCGCCGTTTCCGCGGTCGGCGGCCTCTTGGCGAGCGATCTCGGCGTTAAGCTCGGCAATAGCCTGGTCGAGTTCGGCCTTGGCGGCGGTATAGTTGGCAAGCGCCTCCAGGTAGGCAGGTGCCACAGCATCCGTCGCAGCTGCGGCGTCATCGAGTTCGGCCTTGGCGGTCGCGGCGCGCTCGGCGGCATCGTGAGCTGCGGCGATCTTAGCGTTGACCGCCTCGTCTGCATCGTCAGCGCTGCCGTTGACGATGGCTTCGGCAAGATTGATCCTGCGCAGACGGGTGACCGCGGCGGCAGAGGCATCGCGGGCGGCGGCCGCATCCGTCACGGCATCGTCAGCCTCCACCAAGTCGTACTCGGCATCGCTCACGGCCATCTCCGCAGCATCAAGCGCAGCATCGGCAGCGAGCTTGTCCTCAGTAGCCCTGGAAAGTGCTGCAGCGGCATTCTTAAGCTGGGAGGCACGCGCGGCAGCTGCATCAGACATTGCCTGAGCCGTTGTCGCGGCAGCGCCAGCATCGCTCGCAGCCTGCTGGGCCATATCGAGCTCCGCCTGAGCGCCAGCAGCATCGATGGCTGCCTGATCGGCATCGCCTTGGGCGACAGCAAGTTCAGCCTCCGCCTCACGCTGATTGGCACGTGCGTCTTCGAGCGTAGACGATGCCGCATCAAACGCACGCTGAGCAGCAGCGATATCGGCCGAATACGCCGCCAGCTCATCCTGGGCCGCGGCAAGTGCATCCTGCTTGTCGCCGACACCGACACGAGCGGCATCCAGTGCGCGCTTGGCAGCAGCCACCTTGCCCTTGGCAATGTCGAGCTCGCCAGACTTGGCGGCCACGGCGTCCTGAGCCGCCGCAACTGCGGCGTTGGCAGCGCTCAAATCGGCGCGGGCATCGCTGACAGCACGCGCGGCGACGTCAGCTGCAGCCTGCTTTTGCTCCACAGAAGCCTGAGCCTCCGAGACCTTGGCAGTCGCGACATCAACGTCAGCGACAGCGCGCTCAACCTGAGCTTGCTTTGCCGCAACGGTCTGCGATGCTGCGTCCACCTTGTTGCCGGCATCGTCGGCAACGCCCTGCGCCGTAGCAAGCTCCTTGCGTGCCGTGTCAACGCCCTGCTCGGGATTTGCCAGAGAGTCGCACCACGCGTTCAGCGCAGCCTCATACTCAGCAACCGTCATCGGATTGGCGGCATTCGTGTACCATCCTCCAGACATAGAGAACGTCTGCGCCTGCGTAAGCCAACGGTTCATCGTCCCGCGCGTGCAAACCCCCATGCCCGTCACGGTGTAATCGGGATCGATCACATTCATGTAGTGACCGACTGTATGCACGCTCCCACCATGCGCAGCAACGTAGCGGTCCACTTCGTCACCATGCTGACGATAAAAATCGAAAGCAGCCTTTCCCGTAAGGCCCGTCGCTCCCAGCGTAGCCGCAGCGCGGTCAAAGACGGCCTTCTCCTGATCGACCCACTGGATGAACGGGTCGCTTCCGTAGTTCCACGCCACGTTTTCGCCCACGTTGAACTGCTGAGCATGGGCAACCTTGGTGTCGGAGTAGTTCGCGTCGGCAATGGCGGTCGCCATCATGGCGTACGTCACCTTAAGCTCGTTTAGGCCGACGCTCTTACGATACTCGTTGCACGCCTTAAGCCACACGATCGCCTGCTTCATGTTGGTCAGGCTCGTCGCATCGACCTGCTCGCCCACCTTGGTGAGGCTAGCGTATTTGCAGTTAAGGATCAGGTTCGCGGCGCCATCGGCACCCACACTCTTAAAGAACGCGATGGCGCCCTGGCGGTAGTTTTCCGCCGAGGCATTCGCCGTAGCCTGGGCAGCATCGAGCTTGACCTGCGCCTGAGCCACTGCCTGGTCAGCCTGCTGCTTTTGAGCTTTTGCCTGATCGAGCGCCTGGTCGGCGGCATCTTTCTCATCCTTAGCGGCCGAAAGCTTGGCCTGGGCGTCCGCCAGCGCCGCGAGCGCATTGGCGTGGTCGGCCTTGGCCTGATCGACGGCGGCATCGGCTGCGGTTGCAGCGGCCGTGGCGGCGTCCAACTTGAACTGTGCGTCAGCCGCAGCCTGCTGCTGAGCGGCCTGCACCTCATCCTCGGCAGCGGCCACCTCCTGCGAAGCGGCGACAAGCTCGCCCTCGCGTTGCGCCTGGACCGACTTGGCGGCATCCAACGCAGCGGCGGCGGCATTCACCTTGGCCTTGGCGGCCTCATACTCCGGGCCCGCGGCACCCTGCTCGGCACGGTCGAGATCGGCCTTGGCGGCATCGTAGCTCGTCTGAGCGGCATTCACATCCACATCGGCCGCATCCTTTGCCTGCTGAGCTGCCGAAAGCTTGCCTTGCGCGTCCTGCTGTTTGACCGCGGCGGCATCAACGCCAGCCTGGGCATTCGAAAGCCTGACCTGCGCGTCGGCAGCTTGCTGCTTTGCCTGTTCCAGCTCGCTCGCGGCCTGCTCGGCAGCGGCCTGAGCTGCGGCGACGCCGACCTGGCGAGCATCGAGGTCGCACTCAACCGCCTGCTGCGCCAGATGCAAGAGGCCAAGCTGCAGCAGATGCGCTTTGTCAACGACGCGAGCCACGAGCTGCGCACGCCCATCGCGGTGATTCAGGGCTACGTGAACATGCTCGACCGCTGGGGCAAGGACGACCCGGACGTGCTGGCGGAGTCTATCGCGTCCCTCAAGGCCGAAAGCGAGCACATGCAGGAGCTCGTGGAGCAGCTGCTGTTTTTGGCGCGCGGCGATGCCGGCCGCACGGTCCTGCGGCGTGCGAATACCAACCTGGCCGCACTGGTCGACGAGGTATGCGAGGAATCGCAGATGATCGATACCGAGCACACATATCGGCTGGCTTTTGACGCTGCGCTTGTCAGCGACCCGCGCTGCGATGCGCCCGTTGACGTGGCGCTCGTGAAGCAGGCTCTGCGCGTGATCGTGCAAAACGCCGCCAAGTACTCGGATGCGGGAACGACCGTCACATTTGGCATAACGCCCAATGCGGGCATGGGCACGATCGACATAAGTGTTGAGGACGAGGGCATCGGCATGAACCAGGAATCCGCAGCTCACGCGTTCGAGCGGTTCTACCGTGCCGACAACGCGCGCGATGCCGGCGCACAGGGTTCGGGTCTGGGGCTTGCGATCGCCAAGTGGATCGTCGACAGCCACGGCGGCGTCATCGGTGTGACCTCGGTCGAGGGGGTCGGCAGCCGCTTTACGATTCGCCTGCCACGATAGAAAGCCCCTCGGCATAAAATAAAGGGATAAGGCCATGCGGCCCTATCCCTTTTTGCTAGCTATGGCAGCTTGTGCGCTACTCGCGGCACAGGTGCACGGCGAAGCCGGCGAACTCGCGTTTAAAGTACACGAGCTTGGTGCTGCCGTCGGGCAGCAGCGCGCGCGACTCCTCGTTGACCTCGAGGCCGCGCTCGGCAAACCACTTCTCGGCCGCGTCGATGTCGTTGACAGCAAAGCCGATGTGGCCCTTAGTGCCACGGCCGTTCTGCTTCATGATTTCGACCAGCGAATCGTTAAAGTACGAAACCGGGGTCTCGATAACGGGCATGCCCATCATCGTCGAGAACAGCTCGGCAATCTCCAGGGCATCGGCCGGGTCGGTGGCGTTGATGCCCACGTGGGCGACGCGCATGCCAAAGAGCTCGACCGGGTTGGCGTTCTGCTCACTCATACAGGTAGCGCCTACTGAGCCATGACGTCGAGGACGGCCTTCTCGGCAGCGACGCGGTTCATGCCGGTCATGAAGGGCACGCCGCTCACGTACGGGCAGGTAAGGCCCTCGGGGGCAACGGTGGTGGCGATCAGCAGGTCGGCGCCCTCGTCGCAAGCGTCCTTGGCCTCGGAGATGGCGCACTGCACGATCTCATACTTGCCGGCATAACCGTTGGCGTCGAGCATGGTGGCGACCTTCTGGGCAACGAGCGTGGAAGTAGCAGCGCCAGCACCGCAAGCCAAAACAATCTTCTTCATAGGTAATGTCTCCCTTCATGGTTTACTTTAGGTAAGTGTACCGCAGCGAGCGATAGCGCTCGGCCTCGATGCACTTTTATGCCAGTTTGCTAGCACGCTGCGTATAATACATCTAGTACGTGTTGTCATACCGCTCGCTTTACGAGCGACTAAGGACTCTGAAATGCCCGATTCCCGCACCCTCTGGACCACCGTCGTTATCATCTGTATCGCCGTGTCGGTATTCTTTAGCGTCAAAAAACGCACCACGTTTAAGCGCCTGCAGCAGCTTATGGCCGCCAAGCAGTGGGACGAGTTCGATCGCCTGCTCGACGCCAAACTCACCAGCATGCTGTACCCGCGCTATAACCGCGACTACCTGCGCCTGAACTCCTATCTGCTGCGCGAGGACCACAAGCGTGCCGACGAGATGTTCGATTTGCTGCTGGGGCTCAACCTGCCCAAAATGCAGCGCGTCGACCTGGTCATTAAGGCCTTTAACTACTACGTTGGCCAGGAGGACCGCAAAAAGTCCAAGGAGCTGCTGCACGAGATCAAAGGCTTTGAGGGCGGCCAGGCCGAGGCAGTCGCACACGAATGCCAACTGATGTACGACACGATGATCCTCAAGCGCCACAACGACATTCCCGAGCTGGAGCGCATGCTCAAGGAGGCCGGTGACGACAAGGTCAAGAGCTGCCGCCTGGAATACCTGCTGGCTCTGCAGTACAAGAACAAGGGCGACGAAGCCAAGTTCCAGGAGTTCCTGGAGAAGTCGGGCCGGCACTCGATGGCTGTCAACGCGTAACGGACGGCTTGTGCTAGACTTCTAGTCTTACGGGGGCGTGGCGGAATTGGCATACGCAGGAGACTTAAAATCTCTCGCCGCAAGGATTGTGGGTTCGAGTCCCACCGCCCCTACCATGTGATTGCTTGCGAGCCCGTGTTCCCCAGGGATGCGGGCTCGCTTCTTTTAGATGCCGGTGGGACTCGAACCCGCGAGGGGGCGAGCGTTAAGCGGACGCGCAGCGTCCGTAGCGAGCCGGCGAGAGCGCCGACAGGCGGCCGAAGCCGGTGCGTATTTGCGCAGCAAATACGCAGACGTCCCACCGCCCCTACCATATGGAGCTTTCGAGCCCGTGTTCCCAAGGGATGCGGGCTCGTTTCTTTTAGATGCCGGTGGGGCTCTAAGTTGCGGTGGAATAGATCCTGTTTATACCGTTTACCAGCTTATTTAGGAACTATTTCACCGCAACTCAGAGGAAGACGGTTAAAGAGCACTCAGGCTCGGGGTCCAGGCGATGGTGGGAGTCGCGCCGTCGAGAGCCTCGTTGATGGTGGCGGCCATGCCGGCAAGTAGGCTGTTCTCGCTTACAGTGAGCGTCTTGTAGCCGCCAGCGCGCATGAGCTCGCGGATCACCACGGCGCCAGCCAAGATCACGCCCGCGCGTTTGGGCTGCACGCCTGGCAACGCGGCAATGCCTGCGACATCCAGCGCAGACATGCGCTCAATAGCGGCCGAAACCTGATTCAGCGAAAGCTCGCGCAGGTGCACAAAGCTCGAATCGTACGGCTCCAGCTCGTGG
>URKU01000068.1 GCA_900548515.1 uncultured Collinsella sp.
CTCACGACGGAGGCCACATTAAGTGGCCTCCTGTTCGTGCGGAACTCGCGATAAACCTAAGCCGGTGTCCCCGCTCTCCCGGGGCCTGTGGTTACTTGGTTGTTGCATGCGGCTCGCTTTTCGGAACAGGGCTGATAATTCTAGATGCAAGGCGCTCTTGGTCGTTATGGGCCTGGGGCGTCTGTCTTTTAAAGGTAGGTTTTTGGGAGGCCGGCACTTGGAGACGTTCCTTTAGTGCCGGCACTTTAGGAACGTCCCCAAGTGCCGGCTGTGGGACGGAGGGATTCCGCGTCCGCCTTTTCGGCGGCCGCGCTCCGCTGCGTCGCTTCGCTCCTTGCGTGCTGCGCTGGAAAACGCTTCGCGTTTCCTCAGCTCCGCACCCTTGCGGGTTCGAATCCCTCTGCTTGCCCACAAGAAAGCGCCCTGGGCCGTTATGGGCTCAGGGCGCTCAATTTTAATGGCTGGGACGGAGGGATTCGAACCCCCAACAGCCGGCACCAAAAACCGGAGTTCCACCGTTGAACTACGTCCCAATGTGTGGTGTTGCCCAAAAGCAACTCGTTTAGTTTACCTAATCTGCGAGGGCATCGCAAACGCCATCGAGCAGGCGTACGGCGAGTGTCTGCGCGTCGCTGGCCGTGAAGGTGCCGTTGTAGCGCGTCATGCCCGTGAGCTCAATGCGAATGCGTGCCGGCTTCTGCTGCGCGGCGACATTGGCAGTGCGGATGCGCTGGGCCAGGTTATGGCACTCGGCGAGGGCGATCGTGGCGCGCGGCGCTGCATCTGCGGGCAGCTCATCGCTTGCAATTTCGAGTACCAGGTCCACGTCGGTCGGAACCTCGGAATCGCAAAGCATCATGCCGCTACTATCGGTCGTCGCCGTGGCGATGTTCCACATGCGCGATGCAACGCTGCGCGCGATGGGGTCCTCACCGATGACGGCAATCTGGAAGCGCTCGAGCACGTTGGCGGCGCGAGCAAAACCGATGCGGGACTCGGCTTCGGTGACCGAGGGCTTGCCCTCCCACACATGGTGCAGGCGGTTGATGTAGGCGTAGGTGTCCTGGAAGGCCATGCCGTCGGCAAACAGGCCGACATTTTCCTGGAACTGCTGCAGGGCGGCCTCGGTATGCGGACCAAAGTAGCCGTCGTCTTCGCCACAGGCAAAGCCCAAAACGTTGAGAGCGCGCTGCAGGGCCTGCACATCGGCGCCATGGAAATTGGGCATGCGCAGATAGAGAGTGCGGTCGCCCAGCTTATACGAAGCGTCTACAAGGGCGCTCCAGCAGGGGATATCGACGGCATGACCGGCAGCAAGGCCGCTGTCGAGCCTGAAGGTGCTGACGGCCTGCTCAGTGGTGGCTCCAAAGTACTTGTCGGTGACTTCGGCGGCATCAATCGTGTAGCCGAGCTGCAGGAGACGAGACTGCACGTCCTCGACGGCTGCTCCTTGCATGCCCGTTGTAATAGGTTCCATGAACGAACCCCTTTCGGCGTACCATTCGTACTATTTGAGCGTCTGTCGGATAGACAACGCAAAGGGATGCATAAACATGCACTCAACAGTGTAGCAAGTTGTGCCTAAATACGCTGCTGACAGGTTTTATAACCCCCGTTAGTTAAGGCGCTCCACAAAGAAATCTGCCATGGAGAGGAACAGCTCGCGTGCGTGCGGATCAAGCTCAACGTTCTCGATGGCCGCTTTGGCCTTAGCGGTCAGGTCGAGCGCGTAAGTGTGGGCGTAATCGATGGAGCCGGTCTCCTGGAAGATCTCCACGGCGCGTGCGAGCTGCGCGGGATCATCGGTGCCCGAGGAAAGAATCGCCTCGACCTCGTCGTGGTGGCGCTCATCAGAGAGGGCGTGTACGGCGACAAGCGTGCGCTTGCCCTCGGTGATGTCGGTGCGGAAGTCCTTGTTGGCGGCTTCCTTAGTGCCGACAAGGTTGAGCAGGTCGTCCTGAATCTGAAAGGCAAGGCCCGTATGCAGGCCAAAGGCGCGCAGCGCTTCGATTTGCTCATCGCTGCCGCCGCCGATAATGGCTCCGGCGGCAAGCGGCGTGGCTCCGCTGTAAAACGCGGTCTTGTGCGTCGCCATGTCCAGGTAGTCATCAACCGAGATATCAAAGCGCCCGTCACGGACCCAACCCAGGTCGAGCGCTTGACCCTCGATGGTGCGGACGATCATCTCGGTAAGCTCGTGGAGCACACGCAGCTTCACGTCGGACTCCAGCGTAGGGTCGTCGAGAACCGTCTTGGTGACCATGGTGAGCGCCAGGTCGCCACAATTGATGGCAAGGCCCGTGCCCTCGGTAAGGTGCATACAGGGCTTGCCTCGACGAAGCTGTCCGTTGTCGGCGATGTCGTCGTGGATCAGTGCGCCCGACTGGAAATGCTCGATAGCTGCCGCGGCGCTGCGGGCGCTCTCAAAGCTACCGCCCACTGCGGTTGCGGCGAGCATACAGATAAGCGGGCGGTGGCGCTTGCCGGCGTTGGCCGTAAAAGCCGAGAGCGGCGCGTACAGGTAGCGCTCGATATCGGCAGAGGTCGCCTGTCCGTCAAAGAACGTGGCCAGATAGTCGTTAATCTGGTCAAAGTGCTGGGCTAAAAAGCTGGTAAACGGACTGGACACGGGTTCTCGCATTCTTTCTTGGGTTACATCGTTGCGGTGTGCAGATACCATATTGCCACATTGGAGTTGCCGGCGCGTCTGTTTTGGCGATTTGGAGAAACGGGACGCGTGCGCGTGCCGGCTGCTTATATAAGCCTAAAGTGCTCGAGCGCCTTGACGACGCCATCTTTGTCGACCGAGTCGGTGATGTAGTCGGCGCGCTTTTTGAGATAGTTCGGCGCATTGCCCATGGCGATACCGACATCGACGGCGTTCATCAGCGAGACGTCATTGCTGGCGTCGCCGATGCCGTATACGGTTCCGTGGTGGGGATCGAGGGCGTCGAGTACAGACTGGATGCCCCCGCGCTTCGTGCATTCGCGGGGCGAGATTTCGGTTACCTCGAGTTCGAGCTCGTTAAAGCACAGCAGCGGCTCAAGTGCCTTATCTTGAGCGATGTGGTTGGCGAGCGATGTAGACATCAAGATCTTGTAGACACTGTAATGTTGCAGCTGCGTGACTGCGTCGCCCAGGGTGCGCGCGTATCCGGGAGCATCGGGGGCATCGGCACTCATGCGCACGACGCCGTTGAGGCCCTCAAAGCGGATGACCTCGCCCGATTGCTCAAGGTAGGGGGCAAGACGCTGCAGCATACTGGGCGTCATCGACAGATCGCGAATTGCGTGTCCGTTGATCTCGGCGTAACCGCCCGCAAGACAGACGATGCCGGTCCAGGGCAGCTCAAGAAGTTTGGGGTGGATGCAGCTGAGGGTGCGTCCTGTGCAGATAAAGGCCATGTTGCCGTTTGCAACGAAATCGCGGATGGCCTGCGAGACCGCCTCGTTGGGATAAGGGGACAGGTCACGCTCGTCTTCGGGAAGGTCTTGGGCGAGCCTGGGGTCTTGCCAGGCGAGCGTTCCGTCGATATCGAAGAAGCAGATATCGCCGTGCTTATGGGCTGCGCTGGCGGCAGGGGAGGCCGAGGTGGTGGGCACAGATCCCGGCTCGAGGCCCATGATCTGGTCAAAATGCTCTTTAACGCGGGGAACGGAGATGCCGATGATCACCTGGGCGGTCTTGCCCGTAATGATGAGGCCCTTGGCGCCCACCGCGACAAACGACGCGTTATCTGCAACGATGGAAGGGTCTGCGACCTCGACGCGCAGGCGCGTGGCGCAGTTGGTTGCGCCCACGATATTGCCAACGCCACCTAAGAGCTGAATTACCCGCTCAGCGAGGACGTGATCTTGATCGGATCGACTATTGACTTCGTCATTGGGAGATTGCTCTTTGGCAAAGTCGCTTCCCGTTAAACGATCGATTGTCGTGCGATTGGCGACATGATTCTCGCGGCCCGGCGTCTTAAGGTCATAGACCAAGATGAGTGCTCGAAAACTAACAAAGAAGATGAGGCTAAAGGCAAGGCCGATGCCGAGCGCCAAAAGGTAGGAGCCGGCATGCATTCGCATGAGTGGGATGAAGTTGAAGGCCGTCATTTCCATGAGACCGCCCGAGAAGATGCCGACGATGCCAAAGAAGTTCATGGTCATGGCAAGGCAGGAGGATAGGACGGCGTAGAGCAAAAAGAGTCCGGGATAGGTGAACATAAAGAGAAACTCGAGCGGTTCGGTGACGCCGCAGACCACCGAGGCGACGATGGCGGGCAAAAGGATGACCTTAAGGCCGGCGCGGCGTTCGGGTTTGGCGGTGAAATAGAATGCTGCCGCGATGGCGGGAAGGCCAAAGAGCTTGCCCCAGCCGGTGGCGGTAAAACCTGCCCAGGGTGCAAGTTCATTTAAAGGGCGCGTGCTATGGGAGAGAATGGGGAGCAGGTTGGTCCACGTGGCGTAAATACCGTCGTGAATGACCAGATTGTCGTAATAGATGGGCATATAGAGCAGGTGGTGCAGCCCCATGGGCTCGAGTGCTCGCTCCAAAAACACAAAGATGCCCACGCCGAAGGGGCCGACGCCTGCAAGTGCGTGGCGCAGCGTTTCGGTCACAGCGTATGCGAAGGGTACGATGGCGGCCGAGATGGCGGCAAGGGCAAACACGGCAAAAAAGCTGATGAGGTAGACCAGTGAGGAACCCGAGAAGGTGCCGAGCCAATCGGGAACCTTGGCATCGTAGAAGCGATCATGGATGGCGACGACGGTTGCCGATACCGCCAGCGGGCCGATAATGCCGGTGTCGAGCGTCTTGATGCCGTCGATGACGGTGATGCCGCTGGCGGGGGTCAAAGATGATGGGTACTTAAGTCCAAGGTTGTCGCCGCTCAGCTTAATGATCTCGCTCAAAAAGAAGCAATAGGCAAAATAAGCCACGAGTGCCTCGAGGCAGCAGCGTGCCGGTTGCTTTTGGGCAAGACCGATAGGCAGCGCTACGGCAAAAAGGAGCGGGAGACGTTTAAAGACCGTCCACGAGCCGCGCTGGATGATGGTCCAGAAAACGTACCAAGGGGTTCCGTATACGGCGAGATCGCCGACGATGTCCGCAGTCGTTGCGAGAGCGGAGATGCCGACCATGAGGCCTGATATAGAAAACAGCATGGCGGGCGCGAACATGGCTCCGCCAAAACGTTGGATTTTCTGCAGCATAATATGCCTTTCGGATGCAACATGCTGTGCGAGCAAGAACGTTTAAACAATGAACTCATTGTAGAGGACTGGCTGCTTGCCGCATTGACGGTTTTGATTCGGTCCGATTTGGGTTTCGGGGGAACCGTCGACGGTAAATAATCCGTGCTTTACCGATAATCGGTTTAAACAACCCAAAGAAATGCTATCGTGCCTAGCCATACATATTCATTAGAGGTGAAACAATGCCAAAAGCGATTTATGAAGGAATCTACCGAGAAATACGCTCGCGCATCATTAATGGGACCTATGCGTTTCAGGAGATGCTGCCAACCGAAGCCGAGCTGACCGCGGAGTTCGGATGCACTCGCAATACCGTCCGTCGCGCCTTGAGTATGCTGGCCGACGGGATGTTTGTGCAGCCCATACACGGCAAGGGCGTGCGCGTTATTTGGCTTAAGGGCGAAACCGACATGTTGGGCGCACTCGAAGAGGTTGAGTCGTTTGGCGAGTTTGCAAAGCGCAACAATGCCGTTGCATCGACGGACGTTAAGTCTTTTGAACATCTGGTCTGCACCGAGCAACTCTCTCGTCACCTGGGCTTTAAGGTGGGCGAGGAGTTGATTCGCGTGGTGCGTGTCCGTAGCCTTAACGGTAGCGCTCGCCAGGTGGACCACGGCTATTTTCTGGAGTCGATCGCCAAAGGCCTGACGCCCGAGATCGCTGCAAAGTCAATTTACGACTATCTGGAGCACAAACGCGGCGTCAAAGTGATGGCGAGTCGCCGTACGGTGAGCGTCGAGCTTGCCAACGATGAGGACTGCAGCTATCTTGACCTTGGCAAATACAACTGCGTTGCCGTCATGGAGAGCCAGTCGTACACCTCGGACGGCATCTTGTTCGAGGTCACGCATGCCCGCACGCATCCCGAGATCTTCCACTACCGCGTCAACTCCAAGCGATAGCCGGCTAGCTCGCAGCCTGACGAGACTCATGCCCTCAAAGAGAAAACGCCCGGTCAAACCGACGATGCATCGGCTTGACCGGGCGTTTTCTCTGCATTCGATAACAAATAATTGTTTATACAAAACTTGTCAAGTATCAAGTTGAAATTACCGTTCACCGAAGTTTTTCTACCGCTCTAGTAATACTTGTTCAAACAACTAGCCAAATAGCGTATCGTACAAATCAGCAAAAGGGGCAAAGTCCCCGAGCCAATCTCCGAAGGCGGCGGCAAAGGGTGCCGCCACGGTGTGAAAGGGTGGATTGTAATGAAGAACGAAATGAGCAGAAGGCAGTTCCTGGGCTTTGCTGGTTCCGCGGCTGCGGTTCTTGGTCTGGGTCTCGTGGGCTGCGGTGGTTCTGCCGGCTCCGGCTCCTCTGCTTCTGGTGACGCTGCCGAGGTCTACTTCCTCCAATTCAAGCCCGAGGTCGACAAGGAGTGGAAGGAGATCGCCAAGGCCTATAAGAAGGAGAAGGGCGTCGAGGTCAAGATCGTGACCGCCGCCTCCAACACCTACGAGGAGAAGCTCAAGTCCGAGATGTCCAAGAGCTCCGCTCCGACCCTGTTCCAGGTCAACGGCCCCACCGGTCTTAAGAACTGGAAGGATTACTGCGCCGACCTGTCCGATACCAAGCTCCGCGGTGAGCTCATTGACGACTCCCTGGCTCTGCAGTCCGATGGCAAGGATCTGGGTATCGACTGGGTCCAGGAGAGCTACGGCATCATCTACAACAAGCAGCTGCTCGAGAAGGCTGGCTACAAGGCCGAGGACATCAACTCCTTCGACAAGCTGAAGGCTTGTGCTGACGACATCCAGGCCCGCAAGGACGAGCTTGGCGTTGAGGGTGCCTTCACTTCTGCCGGCATGGATGACTCCTCCAGCTGGCGCTACACCACCCACCTCGCCAACCTCCCGCTCTACTACGAGTTCGAGAAGGAGCACAACCAGGAGGACGACGAGATCAAGGGCGAGTATCTCGACAACTTCAAGCAGATTTTCGACCTGTACATCACCGACTCCACCTGCGATCCTTCGCAGCTTGCCTCCAAGACCGGCGACGACGCCACAAACGAGTTCGCAACCGGCAAGGCCGTCTTCTATCAGAACGGTTCTTGGGCCTACGCTGACCTCACCAAGGCTGGCATGACCGACGATCAGATTGGCATGATGCCCATCTACATCGGTGTCGACGGCGAGGAGAACCAGGGCCTGTGCTCCGGCGGCGAGAACTACTGGTGCGTCAGCTCCCAGGCTTCCGAGGATGCCCAGAAGGCCACCGAGGACTTCATGTATTGGTGCGTCACTTCTGACACCGCCACCAGCATCATCGCTGACAAGATGGGTCTGACTGCCCCGTTCAAGAGCGCTAAGGAGACCACCAACGTCTTCTCGCAGCAGGCCGTTGCCATGGCCAAGGACGGCAAGAAGACCGTCGCTTGGGACTTCGTTTACATCCCCTCTGAGGAGTGGAAGAAGAACCTCAAGCAGGCTCTGATTGCCTATGCTGCCGACAACAGCAAGTGGGACGGCGTCAAGAACGCCTTCGTCGATGGCTGGAAGACCGAGAAGGCTGCTTCCGAGTAAGCAGTTGCTGCCCAAGCTATCTGATTAGCGACAGGGGGCGGGCAGACGTTGGTTTGCCCGCCCCCTGCATATTGAAAGGACCCTTCTATGGGCAAAGCACTCAAGCGCTGGTGGCCGCTCTTTATGCTGCCCACGTGTCTGGCGTTTATGATCGGGTTCGTGATCCCCTTTATCCAGGGTTTCTATCTCTCGTTCTGCCAGTTTATTACCATCAACAACACGCACTTTGTCGGTATCGAGAACTACGTGCGCGCACTGTCCGATCCGCAGTTTGCCACGTCGTTCTTCTTTACCGTGGCGTTTGCCTTCCTGTCGACGGTGCTCATCAACGTGATCGCCCTCGCCATCGCGCAGGCGCTCACCCGCAAAGCGCTCAAGGGCACCAACATCTTCCGTACGATCTTCTTTATGCCTAACCTGATCGGCGGCATCGTGCTGGGCTACATCTGGCAGATTCTGATTAACTGCCTGCTCTCCAACGTGGGCGCCCAGCTCATCGCCCTTAACTCTGCTGCTGGCTTCTGGGGCCTTATCATCCTGACCCTGTGGCAGCAGGTCGGCTACATGATGATCATCTACATCGCTGGTCTGCAGTCCATTCCGTCCGACTACATCGAGGCCGCCAAGGTCGACGGTGCCACGGCATGGCAGACGTTTTGGAAGGTTAAGATCCCTAACCTGATGCCGACCATCACTATCTGCCTGTTCCTGTCCATCACCAACGGCTTTAAGCTGTTCGACCAGAACCTCGCCCTTACCGGCGGCGCTCCCGCGCACTCCACCGAGATGCTCGCCCTGAACATCTACAACACGTTCTATTCGCGTGCCGGTATCGCATGGCAGGGCATCGGTCAGGCCAAGGCGGTTATCTTCTGCATCCTGGTCGTAGCCATCTCCATGATTCAGCTTAAGGCCACGAGGTCCAAGGAGGTGCAGCAGTAATGAAACGCGATAAGGTTATCAACCGCGCGCTCTCGATTTTCTTTACGATTCTGTCGCTCGCGTGGATCTACCCCGTGTTCATGATTGCGCTCAATTCCTTTAAAAAGGCAACTGCAATCAGCACCACCACGGCATTCGATCTGCTCACGCCCGAGACGTTCAACGGCCTCGCAAACTACATGCATGCCCTTAACGAGCAGGGCTTTGCCTCGGCATTTATGTACTCGCTCATCATCACGGTCACGTCGGTCGTGCTGATTCTGGTGTGCTGCTCCATGTGTGCTTGGTACGTAGTGCGCGTCAACAGCAAGATCTCGAACTTCTTCTATTACCTGTTCGTGTTTTCGATGGTCGTACCGTTCCAGATGCTCATGTTCACGCTGTCCAATTTGGCGGACCGCATCGGCTTCAACACGCCGTTCAACATCTGCTTTATCTACCTCGGCTTTGGCGCGGGCCTGGCGGTCTTTATGTTCGCCGGCTTTGTAAAGAACATTCCGCTCGAGATCGAAGAGGCGGCCATGATCGACGGCTGCAACCCGGTCCAGGTGTTCTTTAAGATCGTCCTTCCCATCATGAAGCCCACCTATCTTTCGGTCGGCATCCTCGAGACCATGTGGGTCTGGAACGACTATCTTCTGCCCTACCTTACGCTCGACTCCACCAAGTACAAGACCATTCCTATTTTGATCCAGTACTTCCGCGGCGGCTACGGCCACGTCGAGCTCGGCCCCATGATGGCCTGCATCATGATGGTCGTTATCCCCATCGTCATCATGTACATCCTCTGCCAGAAGTACATCATCGACGGCGTGGTGGCAGGTGCCGTCAAGGGCTGATGCCGTAACTGTTTTGCAAGTTTCTGCGGCGCCCCTCAGCGTGGCGCCGCATATCGAAAGGTAGAGACATGGCCGAGATCGTTCTCAAACATGTTCAGAAGGTGTATCCCAACAACGAGTCCAAAAAGAAGGGCTTCTTTGGCAAAAAGAAGAAGACCGAGGAGAAGAAGCACAACCTCAAGGTTACCGAGGACGGTGTGCTCGCTGTAGAGGACTTCAACCTCACCGTTCACGACCAGGAGTTCATCGTCCTCGTTGGCCCCTCTGGCTGCGGTAAGTCCACGACGATGCGCATGGTCGCCGGCCTGGAGGACATCACCTCGGGCGATGTGCTCATCGACGGCAAGCGCGTCAACGACGTCGCTCCTAAGGACCGCGACATCGCCATGGTGTTCCAGAGCTATGCTCTGTACCCCAATATGACGGTGTACGAGAACATGGCGTTTACGCTTGAGCTCAAGAAAGTTCCCAAGGACGAGATCGACCGCAAGGTTCGCTCTGCTGCCGAGATTCTGGGCATTACCGAGTACCTCGACCGTAAGCCCAAGGCGCTCTCCGGCGGCCAGCGCCAGCGTGTCGCTATCGGCCGCGCCATCGTGCGTGACCCCAAGGTCTTCCTGATGGACGAGCCGCTGTCCAACCTGGACGCCAAGCTTCGTAACCAGATGCGTGCCGAGCTCATTAAGCTGCGCCACGAGATCA
>URKU01000069.1 GCA_900548515.1 uncultured Collinsella sp.
GCTTAATGTTTTGGTTGATGCTTGCAAGCGTATATGAAGCGAGCCTATCGCTGCGGTTTCCTTTTTCGATCTTGCGCTCGTCCATAATTCTTGCTTTAAATAAGGCCTAATTCAGTTGACTTGAGAACTTGTCATTGTAGGGGGCGATACGTCCGTTGCGTTCCAAGTAGTTGAATTGAACATCGCAAGCCTCGATATCCTTATCATTTATAAAGGAAGAGACTGTTTTATAGATGTTGTTCGTGTCGACTACGGCATTAAAATGAATATATTTGTTGCGTTCAGGATGGTTGTCTAAAATCATATGAACATTGTCTATAACTGCTTGGTATGAGGACTCACCATTAGCGTAATGCCTAGACTTATCATGGATTTGCAGCGGCCCGTCAAGACTGATTAGCAAATAGAATTCATGCCCAGAATCGAAGAAGAATTTAACCATATCTTCAGATAAAAGAGAGCAATTGGTTGTAATTCGAAATGAGATGTGTTTTCCTTCAAATACCTGTTCTGCATATTGAGTAATTAGCTTAATTTCACTAAATCGAAGGAGAGGTTCTCCTCCATAAAATGCTACGACCGGGTTTGGGTTGTCAATCGAGTGCATCTTAAAGAATTCGATTGCATGTTTGGCCGTCGAAACAGACATAGAGTTATGACTGTGGGTTCTGTTGTATAAGGAGTTTTCGGAATAGATACAGTAATCACATCGGAAGTTGCAAGATTGAGTCAGCTGAAGGGTTATCATCCGTAAATTTCTTTCCAGCTTAACTTTCAAAAGGTCAATTGATGGATAAGCGACATCCTGCAATGGCGAATCGCAGCAGTAGCCACATGATTGTAGTAACTGGAATTCTTGGTCTGATTTATAGGAGTCGGGGCAAACTTCGCCTGCTTGGACTTCTGAGATGTAATTGAAGAGATCTTTGCTTACTGCAAGTATCTCGTTTCGATTGGCATCATAAATGTAGTGGCCCAAGAGGGTCTTTATGGGTAGAACTAACATCTCTACCGCCTCTTTCATTTCACTAATGTTATTTTAGTGAACTAAGATGTTTACTATAAGGTATCCATTTATAAACGTATTGTCAAACATATATTGCTAAAATAGAAACAATTTATAGACTGAGTCGGTCGTATTCTTTGGGCGAATGCTCCTATAATCTAGCCTTCGCTGCTGTCGGGAGGGAAGGACTAGGGCTCCGTTATTCTGTTGAAACGCTTTAACACTTTTGACGTTCTCACGCGTTTTTTGTTTCAAAAGCGTTAGGATGGGACTCATAGCGTGGGGCGTAATGGGTGCCCCGCACACGATGGGAGGCTATCAATGGCTAATCGTTTCGTTCTCAATACCATCTCTTATCATGGTTCCGGCGCCATCAAGGAGATCCCCGGTGAGCTCCAGCGTCGCGGCTACAAGAAGATCTTCGTCTGCTCCGACCCCGACCTGGTCAAGTTTGGCGTTACCGCCAAGGTGACCGACGAGCTCGACGCCGCCGGCATCGCTTGGAGCCTCTACTCCGAGATTAAGCCCAACCCCACGATCCAGAACGTCAAGGACGGCGTCGAGGCCTTCAAGGCCGCCGAAGCTGACGCTATCGTGACCATCGGTGGCGGCTCCTCCATGGACACCGCTAAGGCCATCGGCATCATCATCAACAACCCCGAGTTCGCCGATGTCCGTAGCCTCGAGGGCGTTGCTCCGACTAAGAACCACGCCGTGTTCACCATCGCCGTGCCGACGACCGCCGGTACTGCCGCTGAGGTGACCATCAACTACGTCATCACCGACCCCGAGAAGGTCCGCAAGTTCGTGTGCGTCGACACCAACGACGCCCCCGAGGTCGCCGTCGTCGACCCCGACATGATGGCTTCCATGCCCGCCGGCCTGACTGCTTCCACCGGCATGGACGCTCTGACCCACGCCATCGAGGGCTACACCACCAAGGGCGCCTGGGAGCTCTCCGACATGTTCCACTTTGAGGCCATTAAGCTGATCAGCGAGAACCTGCGCGACTCCGTCGCCGAGGCCAAGTCCGGTCAGCCCGGCTCCGGCCGCGAGGGCATGGCTCTTGGCCAGTATGTCGCCGGCATGGGCTTCTCCAATGTTGGCCTGGGCATCGACCACGCCATGGCTCACACCCTGTCCGCTCACTACGACACCCCGCACGGCGTCGCCTGCGCCATGCTGCTGCCGATTGCTATGGAGTTCAACAAGCCGGTTTGCATCGAGCGCCTGGCCAAGGTCGCCGTTGCCATGGGCGTTGACACCACGGGCATGAGCACCGACGAGGCCGCCGATGCCGCCATCGCCGCCGTCAAGCAGCTCTCTGCCGACGTGAACATCCCGCACGTCTGCGAGGCCATGAAGGCTGACGAGATCGAGGTCCTGGCCAAGGACGCCATGGCCGACGCCTGCTTCCCGGGCAACCCGCGCGAGGCGACGCTCGACGACGTCATCGAGCTCTTCAAGAAGATCTGCCCGGCTGCCTAACTTGGTTCGGCGGGCCCCTGCCCGTTAGCCCCACAATCGTCCTCGGACATGTCGGAAGCCCCCGCTGCGCACTTCGTGCGGCGGGGGCTTCCTCCGTCCTGCGGAAAGATTGTGGGGCTAACGGGCAGGGGCCCGACGGCTCGTTATCGTGGCGGGCGCAGTTCTGAAGAGCTCGATGGGTCATCTCGCTAGGTAAAAAGATGGTTCGCGGTGGTATCGTTGCTGTGGGTTTAATTCGATATGAAAGGGTGACTTTGGTGTCCAAGATGGATTCTACGCTCTCCTATATTACTGACCAGTTGAAGGCGCTGACTTCTATTGCTTCGCCTACAGGCTATACCCGTGCGGCGACTGATTATCTGATGGAGACGTTGCGCGATATGGGCTTTGGGCCCGAGCGCTCCAATAAGGGCAATGTGCTCGTTGGGCTTGGTGGTGAGGGTGAGCCGCTCGTGTTGGCGAGCCATGTCGATACCCTGGGCGCCATGGTGCGCTCCATTAAGGACAATGGCCGCCTGCGTCCCACGACGCTTGGTGGACACCAGTGGTCTACGGCCGATGGCGAGAACTGCACCGTCTACACGCGTGACGGCAATGTGTACACGGGTGTGGTCCTCAATACCGAGCCTTCGGCGCACGTGGCCGATGAGCCGGTCAAAACCATCGAGAAGAACATGGAGATCTTGCTCGACGAGAACGTCGACAGCAAGGACGATGTGCTCGAGCTGGGTATTCAGACCGGCGACATCATCGCTATGGATCCGCGCACCACGGTGACGGAGAGCGGATACATTAAGAGCCGCTTCCTGGACGACAAGCTGTCCGCGTCGATTCTGCTGGGTCTGGCCCGCGCCGTTGCTGACGGCGAGGTGTCGCTTTCGCGCAAGGTGTCGCTGCTCTTTACGGTGTACGAGGAGGTCGGTCACGGCGGCGCCTTTGTGCCGGCCGACACGCGCGAGATGATCAGCGTGGACATGGGCTGCGTGGGCGACGACCTGGGCTGCACCGAGCGCATGGTTTCGATTTGCGCCAAGGATTCGGGCGGTCCGTACAACTACGACCTGGTAACCACGCTGTCCAACATCGCGCGCGAGCTGGAGCTCGATTACGCCATCGATGTGTACCCGCACTATGGCTCCGACGTCGAGGCCACGCTCTCGGCCGGCTACGACATTCGCCATGGTCTGATCGGCCCCGGCGTGTACGCGAGCCACAACTACGAGCGCAGCCACATGGACGGCGTGCGCAACACCTTCGAGCTCGTCCGCGCCTACGTACAGCGCTAGCGATGCAGCGGCCTCGGCTGATACGGCAGTACCGACCGAGGCCGTCCTCTCTAAGTTGCGGTGAAATAGGGACTGTTTGGCGGTTTTAAACGTTTAAACAGTCCCTATTTCACCGCAACTTATGAAGGGGATGGGACTACTTGATGGCGGCAGTCACGGTGCCGCCGCCGAGGACGACGTCGCCGCGGTAGACGACGACAGCCTGGCCGGGGGCGATGGCGCGCTGCGGCTCGTCAAAAGTTAGCAGCATTTGCCCGTCTTCGCCGCGCGTAAGGGTTGCTGCCTGGTCTTTCTGACGGTAGCGGTACTTGGCGCCCACGCGAATGCCGCCGGCATCGAGTTCTGCCTCCATGCGGTCGGCAGGGGCACTCCAGATCCAGTCGTTGGCCGTGAGCGCTGTGGCCGTTAGGTCCTCGGCCTCGCCCAGATGCACGGTGCTGCTGTCGGCGTCGACGCCCGTTACGTACACGGGATGCGCCATCGCGACGCCCAGGCCCTTGCGCTGGCCGATGGTGTAGCGCAGCGCGCCGTTGTGGCGCCCGACCACGCTGCCGTCGCGCCACACAATGTCGCCCGGTGCAGCGGGATGTCCGCAGCGGCGCTCGATATAGCCCGCGTAGTCACCGTCTGGAATAAAGCAGATGTCCTCGCTTTCGGCCTTCTGGGCGTTGGTGAAGCCCTGCTCGGCGGCAATGCGGCGCACGTCGCGCTCTTTGTCTAGGCCTGCCAGCGGAAAGATCGTGTGCGCCAGGCGCTCCTGCGTAAGCGAATACAAAAAGTAGCTTTGGTCCTTTTTGGGATCTTCGCCGCGATGGAGCTGCCAGGTGCCGTCTGCCGCCTGGCTTGTTTTGGCGTAATGTCCCGTTGCGATGTAGTCGCAGCCCATGTCCAGCGCCGCATCGAGCAGCGCGCCAAACTTAATGTGGCGGTTGCAGATAATGCACGGATTGGGCGTCAGCCCCTCCCGGTAGGCGCTCACAAAGCGCTCGATAACGCTGTGGTCGAACGTCTGCTGCAGGTCGAGCACGCGATGGGGGATCCCCAAGCGCTCGGCGACGGCCTTTGCATCGGCGATGTCGCGGTCGACCTTGCTCATGCCCGTGGCGGGGTCGGGCGCGGGGCAGGTGAGGCGCATGGTGGCGCCGACGCATTCGTATCCCTGGCTTTTGAGCAGGTACGCGGTCACGCTGGAATCGACGCCGCCGCTCATGGCGACGAGCACGCGCTTGTTGTGCATGGGGAGGTTCTCCTTGGTGGCATGTGGCCAAAAAAGAAAAGCGGCGCGGGAGGCTGGTTCCGCGCCGCAGACATTGTAGCAAGTTCGGGCGTCATGTGGGACACCCTGTTGGGATGAGCCCAGGCTGCCAGAAGAGAGGGGAGACCGGCGTGCCTTGGACTCGTTCTAAGAACGAGAAGCTCTAGTCCTGGAACAGTGCCGTGGACAGGTAGCGCTCGCCGGTGTCGGCAAGCAGGGCCACGATGGTCTTGCCCTCGTTCTCGGGGCGCTTGGCCAGCTGCAGTGCGGCCCACACGGCGGCACCGGACGAAATGCCCACGAGCACGCCCTCCTTGTGGCCCAAGGCGCGGCCGGTAGCAAAGGCGTCGTCGTTCTCGACGGGGATGATCTCGTCGTAGACCTGGGTGTCGAGGACGTCGGGCACAAAGCCAGCGCCGATGCCCTGGATCTTGTGCGGGCCGGCCTGACCCTTGGAGAGCACCGGGGAGGTGGCAGGCTCGACGGCGACGACCTTAATCTCGGGGTTCTGCTCCTTGAGGAACTCGCCCACGCCGGTCACGGTACCACCGGTGCCAACGCCGGCGACGAAGATGTCGACCTGGCCGTCGGTGTCGTCCCAGATCTCGGGGCCGGTCGTGGCCTTGTGAATGGCGGGGTTGGCGGGGTTCACAAACTGGCCGGCGATGATGCTGTTGGGAGTCTCCTTCTGCAGCTCCTCGGCCTTGGCGATAGCGCCCTTCATACCCTTGGAGCCGTCGGTGAGCACGAGCTGCGCACCGTATGCCTGCATCAGCTTGCGGCGCTCGACGGACATGGTCTCGGGCATGGTGATGATCACCTTGTAGCCGCGGGCGGCCGCTACCGAGGCGATGCCGACGCCGGTATTGCCGCTCGTGGGCTCGATGATGGTGTAGTCGCCGCCGCGCATGAGCTTGCCTGCCTTCTCGGCCTCGTCAATCATGTTCTTGGCGACGCGGTCTTTAACGGAGCCGGCGGGGTTGAAGTATTCCAGTTTGACGAGCACGCGAGCCTTGAGGTCCTCGTCGGCCTCAAAGTGGGTGAGCTCCAGAAGCGGGGTGTGGCCGATAAGCTGATCGATGGACGTGTAAACCTTGCTCATGGTGAACCTCCAAAGTGTTCAAGTTGCTGGTTGCCGTGTGGTTTCACGGTGCGTGTAGCAGCTAAACCCATAAACCTTATAGGTTGTTCGTTTAGCTGTTGAGAAGCATACTAGACACTAAAGCCTAGTAATGCAATAGGAAATAGGAGATTATTGCAAGTCGATTAACCATCTTGACCGGAACGGGTATTTCCAAAGCCAATTTTTCGGCTAGAATTTCAACGGACTAAAAGACCGAAAGGCAGCACTATATATGTTGGTTTCTACTAAGGGCAGGTACGCCCTGCGCGTTATGGTCGATCTGGCCGAGCACCAGGCGGCCGGTCGCATCCCGCTCAAAGAGATCGCGGCGCGACAAGGGATTTCGGAGAAGTACCTCGAGAATATTCTGGCTACGCTCGTGCGCGCCAATATGCTCTCGGGTATGCGCGGCAAGGGCGGCGGCTACGTGCTCACGCGCCCGCCCGAGCAGTACACGGTGGGCGAGATCCTGCGCCTGACCGAGGGCAGTCTGGCGCCGGTCGCCTGTCTGGATGGCGACTGCAAGGGTTGCTCGCGATCTGATGAGTGCCCCACGCTCGACGTGTGGAAGAACCTGGACAAGCTTATCAACGACTACCTCAACGGTGTGACGCTCGATCAACTTGTCGCTCCCAACGAAGGCTACGACTACGTCATCTAGCCCACCTGCCATTTGGGGACGGGGTGGAAATGGTAGATTCTCTCGCCCTTTGAGACTTGAAAAATAAGAAGGCCGTCCATTTTTGCGATGGGCGGCCTTCGTTTTGGGCTGTTGAGACGGACACGGTCGGAATGGCCGTTTTAGTCCTCGGCGATGCTGTCGAGGATGCTGCGCGTGATGGACACCAGGATGCTGCCCATAAAGGCCGATCCAAAGCTGGCGATGGAGATGCCGACGCCCAGCAGGTTGACCGACAGGTAGCTCGCGAGCTCAAGCATAAAGCTGTTGACGACAAGCTGGAAAATGCCCAGCGTAATGATCGTGAGCGGCAGCGAGATGACCGTGAGGAACGGTTTGACGAACGAATCGACAATGTTCAGGAACAGTCCCACAAAGGCAAAGCAGACCCAGGTCTCGGCAAAGCCGAAGGGCTGGATACCGGGGACGAGGAACGTGGCGATCGCGATGGCGATCGAGGTGAAGAGCCAGTTAAGCATAAAGCGCATGGCGTGAATCCTTTCTTGCGCCGGGATTGCTGGCGTCGCGTGAAGCGGCTTACGGCGGCGACCTGGATGGTTGCGCGGGCGCGCCGCGGTGTTTGGGCGCCCATTGTCTCAAATATTCGTGGAGCTTACGTGCGCATATGGTTTCTAAACGGCGTTCGTCCTGAAAAACGCGCCGCTGGCAGAGAGTCTTGTCGCTTTAGTTTGGTGGTGTGCTACACTGCTACGGGCAAAAGCCACAGGCGTTGCCCTATTGCATAGAACGGGCGAACGATGCCCGATGTCAGTATCAACTTCGATGCCTTTTGGCGGGTTTGGCGGTGATCGATGAATATCGAGAACATGTTTGACAAGCCTGATGTCAAGCAGCTGGTCCACGCATTTAGCCTTTTGGACGACGAGAAGGATATCCAAGCGTTTTTGACCGATATCTGCACGCCGCGCGAGATTTGCGACCTTTCTCAGCGTTTGCAGGTTGCGCGCTATTTGGACGAGGGCGAGCCTTATGTTGAGGTTCAGGCCCGTACCGGCGCTTCGTCCACCACGGTGAGCCGCGTTTCAAAGGCGCTGAACGGCGAGTACGGCGGCTATCGCAAGATCCTCATTAAGTTGGAGGATGGCGAGTAGGCCAGCGACAAAAACGAATCAACTGGAGCCGCCCCTTCGGGGGCGGTTTTTGTGTGTCGATAATTGATCCTTTGGGGACGGAGGAAAACGGATCATCGAGGGGATCTGGTGCATTGGGGCCAGGTTGTCCGTGCGGGCGGGTAGGATAGATGCGATGAATACTGCGAACGGTTTGAGTGGAGGACCATGCCTGTTCGAATCTATACCACCAATACCGGTACGGACTTGAGCGACGCCGAGGCGGCGTTGCTCGCCGACCTGGTTGCCCGCCACGGGCGTGCCGTTTTGCTGGCGCCCTCGTTTGCCGAGCTCGACCTGTGCCGTCACGATGCTGCGGTTGCTGGCGCCTCGCTGGGCGTTGACTACAAAACCCCCGCGTCGTGGCTTCGTTCGCTGTGGGAGCTTATGGGCGATGGCCGCAGCTTTGTCGACAACATGCAGCGCCAGATGCTGTTCTCGGACATGATCGCCCGTCGCGACGATGCGGACCTGCAGCCGCTTTCGCGCAGTCAGGGCACGGTGCGCATGCTCGCGCGCATGGCCCGCGATGTGTTGCCGGGCGTAGCGGGAACGGGTGCCGAGCGCTGCTGCGGCGACGTTTGCCGGCCCGATCCCAAGAGCGACGCCGAGGCTCGCGTGTTCGAGCTGTTGAGTGCCTATGCGAGCGGCTTGGACCGTCGAGACATGGTCGAGCCCTGCGAGGCGGCTGACCTTATGGCCGAGGTGCTGGCCGACAACCTTCCGGCGTGCGCCCGCGCGGTATGTGTGCGCGGCGTCACGTCGTTTACGCACGGCCTGCTCGAGTTGCTGTCCGCCGTGGCAAACAACGGGGGAGAGGTCGTTGTGCTGCTTGCCCGCGAGCAGGCGGCAATGCGCGAGGACCTGGCTGCTGCCTTTGATGCCCGCGGTGTGCTGTTTGAGGCCGCGCCGCTGGGGGAGGGTGCCGCTGCGCCTCAGACTGCCTCCGAGTCCGCCGCTCAGCCTACCTTTGTAGAGGTTGCCGGCCCTCACGCCCGCGCCCACGCCTATGTGGATGCAATCGATGAGCTGGTAAAAACGTGTGAGGACGCCGCGGTCGACGGCGGCGTCGCGGCGTCCGCGGACCCCGCGCGCGTGCTCGTGGTTTCCGCCCGGGCGCCCCAGCTGTTCGGTGAACTCGCTGCCCGTTTGGCGGCGCGTCACATCGCTGCTGAGACAACCGAGTTCACGGCGTTTTCCCAATCCATCGCGGGCAGGCAGTTCACGGCGCTCGCCAATCTGATCGAGCGCATGAAGGCCGCCGACGAGGGCACCGCCTCCAAGACCGAGTGGTGGCCCGCGCCGGAGCTTACCGACTGGATTTACAGTCCGCTTTCGGGTGCCGATGCCGCCAGCGCGCGCACCTTCGACAAGAATATGCGCCTGTCGCGCGGCAAGACCACCACGGCCGTCAAGAGTCTGCTGCAGAGCGTGCAGGGCCAGGTCAGGGGCACGCGCAAGGCCGCCAGTGATGATAACTGGTTTAAGAACGTGCCGTGCGTGGTCTCGGACGTGTTCCAAGCGCTGTGGCGCGACAAACCCGTGACGGCGCTCAAGGCAGTGCTCACCGTCGCCGAGGCGTTGCCCGATCGCGCCCTTGGAGGCCTTGACGGTCAGGCTCGTCGCCAGGCCGAGACCGCCCTGCTGCGACATGCCATCGACATTCTTATGAACGACGCCCGCGCGCTCGACGTGTCGCAGGTCGCGACCGTGCCCGTGCTCGACGACGTTCGTACCAAGGTGGACATGCGCAGCACAGCATACGATTACGAGACCTACGAGGTCGACCGCACGCCGCGCGCCCAGCTGCGCTTTGCGTCGCTTGCCGATGCGGCAGCCCTGCGCCCCGGCAGCTACGATGCCGTTCTGTTTGCCGACGTCGACTTGGACAGCTATCCGCTCTCACATGAGGAGGGCCCGCTGGCCACGCTGACGGCGAGTCTTGGTCGCGAGGGTGTGGCGCTTGAGCCCGCGGCCCTGCTGCGCGTGCGCTTTGGCCGCGCGATGCAGGCGGCG
>URKU01000070.1 GCA_900548515.1 uncultured Collinsella sp.
ATCGAAAATCTAAATCTGTAACACCAGGCCCACTTTTAGCGGCCAAGATGTTACAGATCGAGACAAACCGAGAACTACTACAAAGGGGACGGGTACCTTTGTGGTGGTTGCAGTCTCTACTTACTTGCCGAACCCGTGCTTCCCGATTCGCCGCTCCAGGGCATCTCATCCTCGAAGAGCCATATACGGGCAGACCCACTATCGCGTGCAGTCTGCGGGTCGGGCAAGCAGGTCTGTTCATAGGCATCTTGGATACACTGACCCATAAAATCGTTGAGCTCGGCCTGGTCGCCCTCCATGACATAGGCTGCATCGCCGGCCATGATGTAAATACCCGGACCCTCATTGCCCTCGTAACCCGGATCGTACGAGACATCACATAACTTTGCGCCGTTTGCAGTGTCCAGCTCGATGGAAGAGTGACATCCGCCAACCATGTCGTTCGCTTTTGCCCGATAGGACGCATATCCGTACCAACGCTTAAATGTTTTGCCCTTGAGTAGCTCGGACGCCCTATCGATCAGGCTTGTATCCGTGGTATAGCGCATGGCCCCAAGCTGAATACTCGGATAATTGCTAATACCCAGCACAGCCGGCTGCTCATCAAAATCAACGGTAATGGTCTCGGGCTTGTCGTCGCCGGTCAGAAGTTCGACAGATTGAGCCACAGGCTTGACCAACGGCTCCGTCACCGCAGCAGGTAGAAACGCCATGCCGACAGCGCCCATGCCAACCACGGTGATCGCAAGCGCCAAAACAATCAACCCAATACGGGCAGGACTTCTCACAGCAAAGCACCTCACAATGCAAGCCTTCGCCATCTGTACTAATAATATCGCCAGCCAGCACTATTACCAAAAGAAGCTGCTCGCACCCCACCACCACAAAGGTGCCTGTCCCCTTCGTGGTGGTTTTCGACGCTAACGGTCGACCATCTCACGCCATGAGATTAAACTTGAATTGTTCTCTGAACATATCCATTTCTGCCTATCCTCAACAGCTCTTTGTCTCGAGGAGCGCATATGAAGCCGTCTCATTCCACCGGTCGCAACGTCATCGCCATTCTCGCCATACCCATCGTGATGCTCTTCCTTATCGTCATCACGCCCTTTTCTTTTGGTATCGCCTCGCCCTTCGATTTGTGCGGGATGGTCGACGCCGGCTCGCGTGCCACCTCGCTCTCCTTTATCTGCCGCGGCGTGTTTTACGAAGATAGAATTCCCACCGGATTTTGGCAGTCAAAGTTGCCACTGCTCGGTCAGATCGACGGATGCTCCCCCCATTTCTGCCTTGAACCTCAGGCGCTAAACTATCTGATCGACGACCAGCCACTCGACTCCATCACCCTCGCCTACGACTACGCACCAAACACCGATGAGCGCCACATGAACCAAGTCCTCGACAAGATGCTTGGACAGTGCGGGCTCACCGAGGAGGACGGTCGAACCATCTATAGCAACCAGAAATTAAAGCGAACAGAACTCCGCCGTGTCGGAAAAATCGAAGGGCGAAGTGGGGCCGCCTACTGGCAGGCCTGGGCAACACGCGACAAGAGCGAATTCGGACACAGCACCTATATGGTCACCGTCTACACCAAAGACGGAATTAAGGACAATGTTGACGATTTCGCGTCGTCCAAACTCGGCATCCCCAAAACAACCAAACCCGCCACCCCAGATGAAATCCTGTAGAGACATTCATTAAAATGCTGCCCAGCGATCACAATAACATCGAGCCCGCCCCCCACCACCACAAAGGGGACAGGCACCTTTGTGGTGATTTTCGACTCCGGCGCTCATCTGTCTCGATCTGTAACATCTAGCGGCCGTTTTTGACCCCAGATGTTACAGATTGAGATGAGATGATCGGCAGCGCCCGTTTGTCTAAATCTGTAACAACTACTCGGCAAATAAGGGTCCACCTGTTACAGATCGAGATAAACAGAAGACACCCGAATCGATAATCTAAATCTGCAACACCAAGCCCACTTTTAACGGCCCAGATGTTACAGATCGAGACAGACTGAAAACCACCGCAAAGGGGCACCTTTGTGGTGGTCGCGTTCTCTACTCTTTTGCCGAGCCCGTGCTTCCCGATTCGGCGGTCCAGGGCATCTCATCCTCGAATAGCCATGTACGAGCAGATCCACCATCGCGTGCAGTCTGCGGGTCGGGCGGGCAGGTCTGGTCGTACGCGTCCATCACGCAACGATCCAAAAAATCGATCACCTGCTGCTGGTCGCCTTCAAGAATGTAGGTCACGCCGCCATCTTGGATATAGACGCCGTCCCCACCTCCGGCTTTTGCGTATTCCGGATTGTAGTTAACGGTGCGCATCAGTTTGCCATCAGATGAATACAACTTCAGCGTTGTATAGTAGCCACCGTTCACAGAACCACGTCGGCGCTCATAGGCATCCCAACCGTCCCAGCGTTTGAACGAACGCCCGTTTAGCAAGTCCAGCGCCTGTCGGGACAACTTCTCGTCCTTGGTATAGCGAGACGAGCCAAGTTCAATCATGGGGTAGTTGCTTATGCTTAGAATGCCCGGCGTTTCCTCGATATCGAGCGTTATCTCATCGGGCTTTGTAACGTCCGAAATCATTTGCCCGGGCATCGATGCAACAAGGGACGCCATCTCAACCGTCTGCTCAACCCCACTCGGCCCATAGAAGATAAGCGAGCCAAATAGGACCACGCCCGCAGCAGCGACGACGCAAGCCACCAACAGCAACAAAACAGAAGTGCAACGCTTCATCTTCAACTCCACAAACGAGAGTGTTTTGAGCTCACTTTAAAGCGCCAACTTCATACTGTCAATTCTAGATAGCATATGAACAAAGGCGCACTCCCCCATAGAGGAGAGTTGCAACCTCGATTTTAGCGCCCTCAAGACCCAACGAGCAGCACTTAACAAGTAGCCCCGGTTATACCTTTCTCTGACGCGACCCTCGCGAAGCGCGTGAGCGGCAGGGAAAGGTATAACCGGGGCGGACAAGTATGTGCGTTACTCGGCAGCGGCCTTGAACTTGTTGTAGTTGATCAGGCAGCCGGCCTTGACGATGGCACGCTCCTCGGCCGTCATGTCGGCGATGTAGAGCTCAATCTGCTCGACCGCACCATCGGCACGCACCACGTAGGCAGCGATGTTCTGCAGGTCACCATCGAGCGCGGCACGGATACCCGGCACAAAGACGTAGTCACCCACCTCAAAGTTGGGCTCGGCCTCCATCTGGAAAGGCACCATGCCCCAGTTCATCACGTTGGAGCGATAGCGCTTGGTGGCGTACTCGTGGACGATGTTGGCAAGGCCGCCGATCACGCGCTGGCAGCTCGCGGCCTGCTCACGGGCAGAACCGTCGCCCGGCTTCTTGGCGTAGAGCATAGAGCCGTACTCGGTAGCCTTGGCATCGGCCGCGATACCTGCGCCGGCCAGCGCCTCAAACACACCGGCAAGCTCGGCATCGAGCGCGGCCAAGTCACCCGCGGCCTCACCGGCAACGCGACGCTTCTCAACGGCGTCGACCTCCTTGGAGCGACCCACGTAGGCAGGATCGCGGCGGCTGAGCGTAAACTCGGCCAGACCGAGCGGGTTGGAGCGGAAGGAGCTCGTCTCGCCCGAGGGGATGAGCTCGTCGGTCGTGGTGACCGGATCCATGATCTTGGAGCACACCTTGAGCAGGATATCGTCGCCGAGCGGCTCCATCGCGGGCCACGGCTTGATGTTGGGACCCTCGACCAGCTCGTCGGTAGGCTCGGCCTTGCCAAAGCCCCAGTACACGCGCTTCTTGTACGGCGCGTCGTCGAAGGTGTACTCGCAGGCCTCGTCCCAGGTCTCCTCGGGCAGGTCGGTCGCCGGCGTCAGAATGCCGCCGTTGGCCGCCGTCGCCGCGATGGAGCGGGCGTCCATCAGGGCCACGGCGCTCAGCTGGCCGTTACCCGGCTTGGAACCCTCGCGGTTGGGGAAGTTGCGCGTGGTGTGGCGGATGGACAGGCCGTTGTTGGCGGGCGTGTCGCCGGCGCCAAAGCACGGGCCACAGAACGCCGTACGCACGATCGCGCCGGCCTCCATAAGGTCGTAGATGTAGCCGCGACGCGTGAGCTCGAGCGCCACGGGCTGGCTCGTGGGATAGACCGACAGCGAGAACTCGCCGCAGCCGGTGTTGGCGCCCTTGAGCACGCGGGCCGCCTGCACTACGGAGTCGTAGTTGCCGCCCGAGCAGCCGGCGATGACGCCCTGCTGCACGTGCAGCTTGCCGTCGACGATCTTGTCGAGCAGGCTAAAGTGCGTCTTGCCCTCGCCGATCTTGGCAGCCTCGAGCTCAACCTCGTGCAGGATGTCCTCGAGGTTCTCGTTGAGCTCGTCAATCTCGAAGCCGTTGGAAGGATGGAACGGTAGCGCGATCATGGGCTTGATGCTCGACAGATCGACCTCGACACAGCCGTCGTAGTAGGCGACATCGGCGGGCTTGAGCTCGCGATAGTCGTCGCCGCGGCCGTGCATGGTCAAAAACGCGTGCGTGTCCTCGTCGGTGGCCCAGATGGAGGACAGGCAGGTGGTCTCGGTGGTCATGACATCGACGCCGTTGCGGTAATCGGTCGTCATGCTCGCGATGCCCGGGCCCACAAACTCCATGACCTTGTTCTTGACGTAGCCCTTGGCAAAGACGGCGCGGATGATGGCGAGCGCCACATCGTGCGGGCCGACGCCGGGGCGCGGGGCACCCGTGAGGTAGATGGCCACAACGCCGGGGTAGGCGACATCGTAGGTATCGCGCAGCAGCTGCTTTGCCAGCTCGCCGCCGCCCTCGCCTACGGCCATGGTGCCCAGGGCGCCGTAGCGGGTGTGCGAGTCGGAGCCCAGGATCATCTTGCCGCAGCCGGCGAAGTTCTCGCGCATAAAGGAGTGGATGACGGCGATGTGCGGCGGGACGAAGATACCGCCGTATTTCTTGGCCGCGGAAAGGCCAAAGACGTGGTCGTCCTCGTTGATGGTGCCGCCCACGGCGCACAGCGAGTTATGGCAGTTGGTGAGCACGTAGGGCAGCGGGAACTGCTCCATGCCCGAGGCGCGTGCCGTCTGGATGATGCCGACAAAGGTGATGTCGTGGCTCGCCATGGCATCGAAGCGAATCTTGAGCGCCTCAGGGTTACCGGACGTATTGTGTGCCTGAAGAATCGAATACGCGATGGTGCCGCGCTTGGCATCCTCGGGCGCCTGCGTAATACCGCGCTCGGCAGCCTCGGCCGCAGGTACAACCTCGCTGCCGTCGCGCAGGTAGATGCCGTCCTCGTACAGCTTGACCATACTGTCTCCCACTCTGCCCAGAAGATTTGGGCGCATAGCATACATTCGTTCAATATCGTGCCATAGAACGGTTGCGAGTGGGTTACGAATCTGCACGTTCACTTTATCTCGGTAAAGTAAAGGACGAGTCCGGTGTGGGCTAGCAGATTTGGTGCAAGAGTGTCCCTTTCGACTAGTCGTTTAAGAACGTCCCCAATGACTACCGCATCCGGAGCAAGGCAACGCCGCAGGTAGAGGACGGACAGCGAGCGACGTCCAGAGCGAACAAGGTGGCATGAAAAAGGCAAGGCATAGACCTTCTGGTCATGCCTTGCCTTTTGAATGACAAATTGTCGCTCTGGACGTCGCGCAGCGTCGAGCCGTTACGCCGTTCGGTAGAACGGCGTAACCTACAGATCTCCTCCGGCGCCCAGCAGCTTGCGCATAACCTGTTCGGGGTTAACTGAGCCGTCGCGCGGGGCCAGGGCGGTGATCTTCTTCTGCATCTTGTACTCGTGCAGCTCGTCCTCGAGCTGGCGCACGCGAGCACGGAGCTTTTCGTTTTCGCGCTCACGCTCCTCGGCACGCTCCTTCATATCGAGGATACGCACCACGCCGGCAAGGTTGATGCCCTCGTCGGTCAGCTGGTTGATGAGCTCCAGGCGCTCGATATCGGCACGCGAATACAGGCGCGTGTTGCCGCCCGAGCGCTGGGGGTTCACCAGGCCCTTGGACTCGTAGACGCGCAGAGTCTGCGGATGCATGCCGGTCAGCTCGGCCGCCACGCTGATCATGTACAGCGGTTTGTTCCTATTGTCCTCGGCCATGCTACCTGACCCCTTTCCGTCTCGTTATCGTCCATCATAAGCCCGCGGGCGTGGTCGTGCGCCGCGACCGCCCTAGTACGTCGCCTTGTAACGATTGACCTTCTCGCGGTAGTCGCGCGTGTCGGCCTCGCGCAGCTTGGTCATGGCATCGCGCTCGTCATCAGACAGGTTCGTGGGAACCTGCACCTTGATCTCGACGAGCAGCGCACCGGTGCGGCCACGGTGCTTAACGTCGGGCGCGCCCATCTCCTTAAAGCGGAACTTCTTGCCCGTCTGGGTACCCGCGGGCACCTTCAGACGAACCGTCGCACCGCCGGGCGTCGGCACGTCCACCGTGCAGCCGAGCGCCGCCTCATAGACCGAGACCGGTACCTCCATGGTCACGTCGGCACCTTTACGCTTAAACAGCGGGTGCTCCTCCACGTGCGTGGTCACGACCAGGTCGCCGCGCTCGCCGCCGGCAACGCCGTACTCGCCGCGACGCTTGTAGCGCAGTTTGCCGCCGTCGACCGCACCCGCGGGCACCGAGACCGTAATGGTCTGTTGCTCGCCTGTCGAGGGAATGCGGTAGGTGACCTTGTGCGTCACGCCGCGAAACGCGTCCTCGGCCGTCACATCGACGGTCAGCGACAGGTCGCCGCCCTTGCGAGCGCGGCTGCGACCCGCACCCGCACCGGCAGCGCCCGCAGCCCCGGCGAAACCCGAGCCCCAATCGCTGCCCCAGGCGCCGTTGCCGCTAAAGATGCTGTCGAAGATGTCGCCCCAGCCGCTGGCGCCCGCACCGGCACCGTAGCCGCCGCCATACGCGCCGCCCGCGCCCGGCATGCCGCCAAACATGAGCATCTGGTCGTACTCTTTGCGCTTCTTCTCGTCCGAAAGCGTCTCGTAGGCCTCGCTGATCTCCTTAAACTTGGCCTCGTCGCCGCCGGCATCGGGGTGATATTTTTGCGCGAGCTTGCGAAACGCGCTCTTGATCTCTTTGTCGGAGGCGCTCTTGGATACGCCCAGGATGTCATAGAAGGTTTTGCCTGCAGCCATCGTAGCTCCTCTCCTGTTATATCCGCCGCCCCTGCGGACGGCGGCTCATACTGTCATATGGCACTAGGCCAGAAAGGGCCCCGGGTGTTGCCCCGGGGCCCTTCTCAATTACTCCTCGGTGCTCTCGGCCGTATCGGCCGTAGCATCCTCGGGCGCCGCTTCGGGCTCCGGTGCGGGGCGCTTCTCGCCACCGTAGGTCACCGTCACCATCGCGGAACGCAGGATGCGATCCGCCATGCGGTAGCCCTTCTGGTACACATCGTTGACGGTCTCGTCATACTGCGATGCGTCCTCGACGCGACCCACAGCCTGGTGCTCGAGCGGATCGAACGCCTCGCCCTTGGGGTCGATGGGCTCAACGCCCTCGTGCGCAAACACGTCGAGCAGCTTGGCATGTACCGCGTCAACGCCGTCGACGAACTGCTTAAAGTCGTCGGCAAGCTCCTGGCTGCGGGCATGGTCGATCGCACGCTCGATATCGTCGACCACCGGCAGCAGCGCGGTGACGAGCTTCTCGGTCGCGCGCTCGCGCTCGGCGATACGCTCATTGGCGGTGCGGCGACGGAAGTTCTCCCAGTCGGCCTGCAGACGGGCGGTGCGCTCGGTGGCGTCCTTTGCCTTGTCCTCGGCGGCCTTCTGAGCCTCTGCCGCAGCATCGAGCTCATTGCGCACGTCGGCAAGCTCCTTCTGGGCCTGCTCGAACTTGAGCTTAAAGTCGTTGTCGGCGGCTTCTTCACCGGCGCGGATAGCGGCTTCCACCATCTCGTCCTCGGTCATCGTCGCCTCCTTGTTGGAATCCTCTACCTGGTTCTCGGCAGCCTCGGCGGCCTCGGCCTCGTTGGCCTCGGTAACGTCTGCGGCCTCTACGGGAATCTTCACGTCCTTCTCCTCAGAGTCAACGGGGGCGGCGCCAGCGGCGGCCGCCTCCGTGCGAGCTTTACGGGCGGACATGATTATTTGTCCTCGTCGTCCACAACCTCGTAGTCGGCGTCGACGACGTCATCGTCGGCAGGCTGGGCGCCAGCGGCACCGTCGGTCTGCTGCTGAGCGTCGGCGTAGACAACCTGGGCCAGCTCGTAGGCCACGGACTGCAGGGACTCGCCGGCGGCCTTGATAGCCTCGACGTCAGAGCCCTCGAGCGCCTTCTTGGCGTCGGCGATAGCGGCCTCGGCCTTGGACTTCACGTCGGCGGAAACCTTGTCGCCCAGCTCGTTAAGGGTCTGCTCGGTGGAGTAGCACAGGCTGTCGGTCTGGTTGCGGACCTCGACCTCTTCCTTCTGCTTCTTGTCCTCCTCGGCATGAGCCTCGGCGTCCTTGACCATGCGATCGACTTCGTCGTCGGAAAGCGCGGTGGAGCCGGAAATGGTGATCTGCTGCTCCTTGCCGGTGCCCTTGTCCTTAGCGGAGACCTTGACGATGCCGTTGGCGTCGATGTCGAAGGTGACCTCGATCTGCGGCACGCCGCGGCGGGCAGCCGGGATGCCGGTCAGCTGGAACTTACCGAGCGACTTGTTATCGCGAGCAAGCTCGCGCTCGCCCTGGAGCACGTTGATCTCGACGCTGGTCTGGTTGTCGGCAGCGGTGGAGTAGACCTCGGTCTTGGAGGTCGGGATCGTGGTGTTGCGGTCGATCATCTTGGTCATGATGCCGCCCATGGTCTCGACGCCCAGCGACAGCGGGGTAACGTCGAGCAGCAGGATGCCCTCGACGTCGCCGGTGAGCACGCCGCCCTGGACGGCAGCACCGTCGGCAACGACCTCGTCGGGGTTCACGGACATGTTGGGCTGCTTGCCGGTCATGGTCTTGACGAGCTCCTGGACAGCGGGCATACGGGTGGAGCCGCCGACGAGGATGACCTCGGTCAGATCGGAGAGCTTAAGCTTGGCGTCGCGCAGGGCGTTGGTGACAGGCTGCTTGCAGCGCTCGAGCAGGTCGCGGGTGATCTTCTCGAACTCGGCGCGGGTCAGCGTGTAGTTGAGGTGCAGCGGGCCGGACTGGTTCATGGTGATGAACGGCAGGTTGATGGTGGTCTGCTGGGCAGCGGAGAGCTCCTTCTTGGCGTTCTCGGCGGCCTCCTTCAGACGCTGCAGGGCCATGGGGTCCTGACGCAGGTCGACACCGTTCTCCTGCTGGAACTTATCGGCCATCCAGTCGATGACGCGCTGATCCCAGTCGTCGCCGCCCAGGTGGTTGTCGCCCGAGGTGGACAGAACCTCAAACACGCCGTCGGCGAGGTCGAGGATGGAGACGTCGAAGGTGCCGCCACCCAGGTCGAAGACCAGAATGCGCTGGTCAGTGCCCTGCTTGTCCAGGCCATAGGCCAGAGCAGCAGCGGTCGGCTCGTTGACGATACGCTTGACGTTGAGGCCGGCGATCTTACCGGCGTCTTTGGTGGCCTGACGCTGGGCGTCGTTGAAGTAGGCCGGGACGGTGATGACGGCGTCGGTGACGGTCTCGCCCAGATACTTCTCGGCGTCGGCCTTCATCTTTGCGAGCGTCATGGCGCTCACCTGCTCGGCGGTGTAATCCTTGCCCTCGATGTCGACGACGGCACGGCCACCCTGACCCTCCTTGACCTCATACGGCACGGTCTTGATCTCGGAGGTGCACTCGGAGTACTTGCGGCCCATGAAGCGCTTGATGGAGAACACGGTGTTCTTGGGGTTGGTGACAGCCTGGTTCTTAGCGGCCTTACCCACGACGCGGTCGCCGTCGGCACGGAAGCCCACGACGGACGGGGTGGTGCGGTCGCCCTCGGCGTTCACGATAATGGTCGGAGAACC
>URKU01000071.1 GCA_900548515.1 uncultured Collinsella sp.
TGCATATGATTGGCACGGCGTTTCAGCGTGAGGTTTGGTTTGAGCTGCTTTCTATCCCGCGTGGCGAGGTCGCTACGTATGGTGAGATCGCCCAGCGTGTTGCGGCTCGACATCGTGTACCGGGAAACGAAGCACCTGTTGTGTCTCCCCGTGCCGTGGGGGCCGCGGTCGCGCGGAATCCCATTTCGATCATTGTGCCGTGCCATCGCGTGGTCGCGGCCGACGGCTCGCTTAACGGATATGCCGGCGGCCTCGACCGTAAGGAGTGGCTGCTCCGGCTTGAGGGCGCGTACGAGGAGTAGCGTTCGAGTGCTTTGCCTGTAGTAGCCGACTTCGATCAAAGCTCGCTCGAGTTCGCTTTGATCAGAGCACTTAAGACCCTTGTTTTCTGTCAATAGTGCCATCTGTTCGTTGATGGATATCCACGACTTCTGGTATTTCATTTAAGCCTCTTGATATAAAAAGAGCTGGAGTTGCGCATCGTTGAGAGGCTTTCCAGCTTTAGTAACACAAGATTATAAGATACGATGACCTGCGTCAAGGAAGCTGCCGGATGACCTTGGAGTGGCTGGTTGACAGGTCTAAAACCTGGCGCGTGAAATGACGCTCCGCGCTATTCAGCGCGCTTGATAGGATGACGAATCACAGTCTTAAGTTTCTCCGGTGCACATTTGCGTGGATCGGAGAGATAGATTTCGTGATGGAAACGGGTGCCTGAGAAGTCGGGGACATAGCCCTGCTCGGTCATGTATTCATGCATAGCGTCTACGGTCGCCGGTTCGTTGTCGTAGGGCCCGGTGTGCATGCATTGAACGCAGAGACCCTCGTCAACTTTAAGCAGCTCGACGGCAGAAAAGTCCAGTTTCTTTTTGGTCGTGGCTTCCGCGACTGCCCAGTCAAAGCCATCTCGGGTGACGAAATCGGGCAGGCGAATGCACGAGATAAAGTTGAAATCGTCCTTGCGTACATAATCGATGTCGCCGCTCGGGGAGTCTTGCCACCAGAAACCCTCGAGCGGCGGTACCACAAAGTCGAAATAGCCCTCGATACTCCTTGAGCCTTTCTTCGACATCTTGACGGTATAGGCGATGCCGTAAAGCAGCGGCAGGGCGTTTTGATACTCGCCACCTTCGGTATTTGGGTCGCCCTTTCCGCGAACGGCAACGTAGCTCATAGGCGGGACAGTTACGATACTCGGCTTGCTTGCAGGTTTGTAGAGCTCCTTGCATTCCTTCTTAAAGTCGAACGCCATGTTGGCCGCCTTTCTGCGTATTGGCCTGCTTAGATAGCGGAATCATATCATAGAAACGAACAGCTGTTCGAATGATTTTGCTGACAGATAGAGATGCGTGCGTTGTGTTTGGCGGTCGGCCTGACCCCGTCGATGATTTCTCTGCCTTCCCGGCGCTTGCCTGCGCTCCCCGTTTCCCCATATAAAACCTGCCAAAATAAACCTGTCCCTTTTTGGTCGGTGCGAAATGGGTAATACTAAAGAGTTATCCGACCAGATGGGAACCGATCGATGGCCTATATCGAATTCAAAGACGTCATCAAAGCATACGGCGAGGGTGATGCCCGCATTCACGCGCTCGACGGCGCGAGCTTTACCGTTGAGCGCGGTGAGCTCGCCATTATCCTGGGCGCCTCGGGTGCCGGCAAGACCACGGCGCTCAACATCCTGGGCGGTATGGACACGGTAACTTCCGGCACCGTGACGGTGGACGGGCGTGACGTGAGCGCTGCCAACGAGGCGCAGCTCGTGGAATACCGTCGCGCCGACGTCGGCTTTGTCTTCCAGTTCTACAATCTGGTCCCCAACCTGACGGCGCTCGAAAACGTTGAGCTTGCAGCTCAGATCTGCCCCGATTCGCTCGATGCCGAACAGACGCTTCGCCAGGTTGGCCTGGGCGAGCGCCTCGCCAACTTCCCCGCGCAGCTTTCGGGCGGCGAGCAGCAGCGCGTGTCCATTGCCCGCGCACTGGCCAAGAACCCCAAGCTTCTTTTATGCGACGAGCCCACGGGCGCGCTCGACTATAAAACCGGCAAGCAGATCTTGCAGCTGCTGCAGGATACCTGCCGCAAGCAGGGCATTACGGTCATCATCATCACGCACAACTCCGCGCTCGCGCCCATGGCCGATCGCCTGATCCGCTTTAAGAGTGGTCGCGTGGAGAGCGAGACGGTCCAGCAAAATCCCGTGCCTATCGAGACGATCGAGTGGTAGCGCCCATGGACCAGGACCGCCAAAACAGCCAAAACCACGATACGGAGCGCGCGGGTCGCGACCGGGAGTTTGCGACCTACCGCACCGCTCAGAGCTCAAACGATATGGTGCCGACGGTTTTTCGCCGTGGCATCTACCGTACAATCCGCGGCAGTCTTAAGCGCTTCTTGTCTATCGTGGTCATCACCGCGCTTGGCGTGAGCGTGATGTGCGGTCTTAAGGCAGGCTGCGAAGATTTGCGCGATTCGGTCGACGCCTATTTTGACCAGCAGAATGTCTATGACATTAACGTGCAGTCGACCTATGGCCTTACGCGCGACGATCTTGCGGCTATCCAAGAGGTCGACGGCGTCGAGACGGCCGAGGGTATCTACACCGAGACCGCCTACACCGCCGTGGGCACAACACGCGAGCGCGTGATCGTGCAAAGTCTTTCCAAGGAGAATATCGATCAACCGGTGCTGGTGAGCGGTGATTTGCCCGAGAGCGCCGATGAGGTCGCGGTGACTTCGAAGTTCCTGAAGGCTTCGGGCAAAAAGCTCGGCGATACGGTGAGTTTTGCCGCCAATGACGCGAGCTCGTCGAACCAAAGTGCCAAGGACCAGTTTGCCGCGGGCGATTACACCATTACGGCCGAGGTCCTCGATCCCACCGACGTGAGCTCCGACTCGACAGTCAACGCCTTTCGCGCTGCTTCGGCTGCGGACTATAAGTTCTATGTGAACGAGGACGCCGCGACATCTTCTTCCTACTCCTCGGTCCACGTGATCGTCGAGGGAGCCAAGAGCCTCAGCTCCTATTCGGACGCCTACACGACAAAGATCAACGAGGTCAAGGGCAATATCGAGAAGATCCGCGAGGAGCGTGAGAAGGCACGTGCTCAGGAGTTGACGGTTGACACGCCGGCAAGCTTAGATGCGGCCGAACGCCAGGCGAATATGCTCTTTGGGATTGAACAGGGCAACATCGACCGTATGGCCGAGGGCAGCGAGGAGCGCGTCCAAGCTCAGGCCGAGTTGGACCAGCGCCGCGCCGCCGCCAACCAACAATTCGCCGATGCCCGCGCCGAGCTTTCCGATCTAGGCGAATGTACGTGGTACATCCAGGACCGCGGCAATATCGCAAGCTACTCGAGCGTGGAAAGCGATAGCTCGTCAATTGAGGCCATCGCCACGGTGTTCCCGTTTATCTTCTTTATCGTCGCCGTGCTCATCAGCCTTACCACCGCTACGCGCATGGTCGAGGAGGAGCGCACGCTTATTGGCCTGTACAAGGCGCTCGGCTATTCACGTGGGCGTATTCTGTCCAAATACGTGGACTATGCGCTGTGGGCGTGTCTGATCGGCGGCGTGCTCGGCAACATCATCGGATTTGTGGGCCTGCCGCTGTTCCTGTTTACGGTGTTCGACGACATGTACTCGCTGCCCCAGATGCTGCTTTCGTACGACATCGTGTCGTCGCTCGTGTCGGTGGCGCTGTTTGCCGTGGGCGTGGTGGGCGCTACGATTATCGCCTGCCGCCACGAGATGTCCGAGACCCCAGCCTCGCTTATGCGTCCCAAGGCCCCGCGTGCCGGCTCGCGCATCTTGCTTGAGCGCATCGGCTTTATCTGGCGTCGCATGGGCTTTTTGAACAAGGTGGCGGCGCGTAACCTGTTCCGCTACAAAAAGCGCGCCTTTATGACCATCTTTGGCATCGCGGGCTGCACAGCGCTTGTAATTTGCGGCATGGGCATTCGTGATACGTCGGTCGCGCTGTCGCCCAAGCAGTACGGCCACGTCACGCGCTACGATCTGCTGGCGGTCGCCAATCCCGACGATTTTTCACAGACGTGCGCGGCATTGGATGGGCGCAGCGCGTCCAATGATTCCAACGTGACCGTGACTTCGACGCTGCCGATTATGACCGACAACGTCACCTTTACATTTGGCGGCAAGAGCGAGACTGTGCAGCTGATCGTGGTGCCCGATGACCGCACGAGTGACTTGGGCGATTACGTGCGTCTGGAGGATGAGTCCAAAGAACCGCTGCCTTTGCGTGACGGAGACGTGTATCTGAGCAAAAGTTCACAGCTGGTGCTGGGGATTCAGCCGGGCGATACGGCTCACGTCCAGGATTCGTCGCTCAATGTTGCCAAGGTCAAAGTCAGCGACATTTCGCTTAACTATCTGGGCAACACGCTTTACATGACGCAGGGCACCTATGAGCGCACGTTCGGCCGAAGCGCGCGTCTTAACGGCATCTTTGCACTGCTCAAGGGTTCGTCGGCCGACCAGATTGCGTTTAGCAAGAATCTTAAGAGTGACGGTTGGCTTACGATTTCGAGTACGGCCGAGCATTGGGAAAACTATGAGGCGAACTTTACGATTATCAATTCGGTCGTGGTGCTCGTGACCTTTATGGCGGCGTGCCTGTCGTTTGTGGTGGTGTTTACGCTGTCCAACACGAATATCTCCGAGCGCGAGCGCGAGCTGGCGACCATTAAGGTGTTGGGCTTCCGTCGCGGCGAGGTGCACCACTACGTCAACAAGGAGACGTTGATCCTCACGGCGATTGGCGCCGCACTGGGCGTACCGCTAGGCGGCTTGCTGGCCGAGAGTTTTACGTACATCCTGCAGATGCCGTCGCTGTATTTTGATGTTGAGGTCGAGCCGCTGAGCTACGTGCTATCCGTGTTGCTGGCCTTTGCCTTTACGTTTATCGTCAACCTTGCCACCAATCGAACGCTCAACAAGATCGACATGGTCGGCGCCCTCAAGAGCGCCGAGTAGCCTGTTCTGGGATCCAAGTTCTAGCGAACTGCCGACACGCCCGCAGCAGCGTTTTTGCATAAACCGCTCCGCCAAATGCATACTTTGACGGGGCGGTTGCTTTTTGCCCACGGGTACCCCCGGGGGCGGCGTGCAAATTCCGGAGTATTCAGCATCTCGGAGCCCGCGGGCGCGGGAATGGGAGTGCAAAACCACGCCGAAAGCCTTGATTCTGAGTCCCCAGTGCCTCGAGGACCGATCGTTTTTTACAGGATGCGGCCCATAGTGCCTGCCTTTCGCCCAAAATCCAGTATGCAGGCATCCTCGGCTGCTGAATACTCCCAAAAATGCACGCCACACCCCACCCTAGGCACCCGCAGCAAGAAGACGAATAGCCTCGGCCTCCGATGGGGGCGGTTCCAGCCGAGGCTATTCGTCGCCGAAGCTGATGCCCAACGCCTTGGCCTCGCGCACCAGGTCGCTCTGGGGGTCGACATACTTGAGCTTGCCAGCGACATCCTCGAGCGGCATGTGGCACATCTTGCCGTCACGCAGGGCAATCATGTAGCCAAACTCGCCGCGCAGGCAGCCAAGCGCGGCCTCGACGCCGCACTGAGTCGCAAAGATGCGGTCCTGAGCGTCGGGCTGGCCGCCGCGCTGCGTGTGGCCGGGGATGGCGACGCGGGTCTCGCGACCGGTCTTGGCCTCGATCTCCTTGGCGATGTCGTAGACGATCGACGGGCTCGTACGCTCGGCGAGCTTCTTCTTGTACTCCTTCTTGGACAGCGCCGCGTCCTCCTTAGAGATGGCGCCCTCGGCGACGGCCACGATGGTAAAGCGGCTGCCGGTCTCCATGCGATGCTCGATGGTCTTGATGACCTGGTCCATGTCGTAGGGGATCTCGGGGATCAGGATGACGTCCGCGCCACCCGCAACGCCGGCGTACAGCGGGATCCAGCCAACCTTGTGGCCCATGATCTCGATAACGAACACGCGGCCGTGGCTCGAAGCGGTGGTGTGGATGTCGTCGATGCACTTGGTGGCGACGTCGATGGCGCTCGTAAAGCCAAAGGTCATCTCGGTGCCCCAGGTGTCGTTATCGATGGTCTTGGGCAGGGCGATAACGTTGAGGCCCTCTTCGCGCAGGCGGTTGGCGGTCTTGGTGGAGCCGTTGCCGCCCAGCATAAACAGGCAGTCGAGCTGCAGCTTGTGATAGGTGTGGACCATTGCCGGCACCTTCTCGACGCCGTCGGCCTCGGGAGTGTCCAGACGCTTGAACGGCGTGCGGCTCGTGCCCAGGATGGTGCCGCCGCGGGTGAGGATGCCGCTAAAATCGGCGGGCGACATGACGCGGAACCTGCTGTAGATAAGGCCCTGGTAGCCGTCCTCAAAACCGTAGATCTCGATAGGCTCTTCGCTATTGGTCATGAGCGTTTTGACGATGCCGCGCATGGTGGCGTTGAGCGCCTGGCAGTCGCCGCCACTGGTAAGAAGACCGATTCTAAGCATGATGAATCCTTCCGGGCAAGTTATAACATGCGCATAAGTTTACCCCCGCACACTGTTGACGCGGGGTAAAACGTGTTAGCTCAAGCGTATAGAAATGTAAGCAACGTCAGGCGAGCGTAAGGACGACGGTGCCAGCTCCTTACAGCGCGAAGGCGTCGACGTCGCCCCAGTGACGGCGCAGCGTGATGGCGGCAGCGGGCTCGGTGTTGTCAAAGACGACCGACCATTGCGTATTGCTGGTGATGTCTTCCGGATTGGGCTCTTGCGCCGCAGCGCGTAGGGCCTTCCAAGCGATTGCTTCGTCTTGGGCGCCGGCATGGGCGTCAAGGACATCGGCGATGGCGACGGCGCGTTCCTTGCCATGGCCAAGCTCGCCATTCTTTTGGTTGGGCAGCACTTCGTCGCCATAGCAGGCGTAGAAGTTCGTAACCTGGCGTACAGGAGTCGCTTTGCATGCACGGTCGGGGTCGCGCGGATCCCACTCTACTACGCGCGCGTCACCGGCGGCGTCGTTGATAAAGAAGTGGTAATCGCGTCCTGCCATGGCGTGCATGTCGTAGGCAGAAAGCAGGTCGACAGCATCTTGCGTGGTGGCGGCACGGTCGAGCACCAGACGGATGGCGAGCGAGGTATTGATGACGGGGCGTTGCGTGTCCTGGTCACAGGGCTTGGAATCCAGGGTGAGTACGGCAATGGACACGCCGCATTCGTTAACACCGTCGAGCTGGGCAAACGGGCCCATGAGTGCAGCGGTGCGTCCGGCGACGGAGTCAAGCGGAGCGTTGGTGCCCAGGTTGTTGAGGGCCGCAAAGCCGATGGAGGCATAGCCGTCGCGCGGGTGATTGCGCACCAGCAGCGCCGAAGTATCGTCCTTAAAGTCGTAATTGCGACCGGTGCGCACGCGGCCTTCGGCATCTACGGCGACAAAAGCGCTGCAGGCAAACTGGGGTGCCTGGACATGTGCCGGCACGCCGGGCAGCACCTGCGCCACCACGGCATCGATGTAGGCCTGGTCGTCGCGCACGCCAGCGGCGATGATGCGGTCGAGGTCGTAGTCGTAAGCGATGTCGATTGCGTACAGGTCATAGCCATCCGCATAGTCGGTCAAGCGTTTGAGCGACGCGGCAGACTTGATTTGCTTGCGGTAAACGATGCCGGCGGCAGCGGCAAGGCCGACGGCGACTCCCGCGACACCGCAGGCGATGGCAATGTTACGTGGCTTCATGACGGCTCCTCTCGTCCTGTTAGCGTAATTGTCGCAAAAGGAGCGCGGGCATGATGACTCAACTTGGTGAGCGGCGCGGAATTAAGCGCGGAATGAAGAGTGCGGCACTGGCGTGGCGGGGTATGCTGGAGGGGACCATCAACCCAGCGAAAGGGGAGAGCATGACGGATCAGGAAACGCCCGAGCGCGTGCACGTGACTGCCGACGATATCGAGGCTGCCAACGACCTCATCGACTTTATCGAGGCGTGCCCCAGCATGTTCCATACGGCGGCGACCATTATGGCCGAGCTCGACGAGGCGGGCTTTACCTACCTGCCCGAGAACGCGGCATGGGATATCGAGCCGGGCGGGCGTTATTACACGCAGCGCAATACCTCGAGTGTCATCGCCTTTAAGGTGGGCGAGGACCTGGCCGCGACGTGGGGCGAGGACGGCGTTGCCGGCGACTATCATTTTCAACTGACGGCGTCGCACAGCGATTCGCCGACGTTTAAGGTCAAGGCCGTGCCCGAGCTCGATGGCGCAGGCGAGACGCTGCGCCTGAACACCGAGGCCTACGGCGGCATGATCGACTACACCTGGTTCGATCGCCCGCTGGCGCTCGCAGGCCGCGTGCTGGTGCGCGAGGGCGACCGTATCGAGAGTCGTTTGCTCGCTACCGAGCGCGAGGTCGCTATTATCCCGAGCCTTGCCATCCACATGAACCGCGGCGTCAACGAGGGCTTTGCTCCCAACCGAGCTGTCGACCTGTGCCCGCTCATCAGCGCCGGTGACCTTAAGCAGGGCGACTTTGATGCCCTGATCGCCGAAGAGCTGGATGTTGAGCCCGAGCAAATCTTGGGTCGCGACCTGTTCCTGGTCAATCGTCAGGATGCGCGCATTTGGGGCTGGGCCGACGAGTTTATCTCGACGCCCAAGCTCGACGACCTGGCCTGCGCCTACACCTCGCTGCAGGCATTTTTGGGTGCCGAGAACGCGCGCGACGTCTCGGTCTTCTGCTGCTTTGATAATGAGGAGGTTGGCTCCGAGACCAAGCAGGGCGCCATGTCGACGTTCTTGGCCGACGCGCTGCGCCGCATCAACGGATCGCTGGGCTTTGACGACGAGTCGTATCATCGCGCCCTTGCCGCATCGATGCTCGTGAGCTGCGACAACGCGCATGCCGTGCACCCCAACCACGCCGAGAAGTGCGATGCGCGCAACCAGGTTGTGCTCAACGGCGGCATCGTCATCAAGGAAGCCGCTAACCAGCACTACTGCACCGATGCCTTTAGCCGCGCGCTGTTCCAGGCTATCTGCGATGACGCCGATGTGCCCACGCAGGCCTTCGCCAACAAGAGCGATATGGCGGGTGGCTCCACGCTCGGCAATCTGTCCAATATGCAGGCGAGCATGCATGCTGTGGACGTGGGCCTGCCGCAGCTTGCCATGCACTCGAGCTACGAGACCGGCGGCGTACGCGACGTGATGTACGCCATCCGCGCCCTCACCGCCTTCTACGAGCGCGACCTCCATATCAACGGCGCCGAAAGCGTGGAGCTCTAAATGCGAGCCGAAGACGAGAAGACCGAGGGCAGGTCTCAACTAATCGATCAGGGGTCGAAGCTGTTCGCCGCCGCTTGCCATGAATCGGGAATCGACGTGTCCAACGCGTGGCCGGCGAGCGATGAAGAACTCAAGCGTAGCGCCTATTCGGACCACTTTGGTAAGGAGATGGACTGGCTTTAATAGGCGAAACGCCCGAAAGCGCCAGATGAATGTCTGATATCACTTTGACAAAAGTATCGCAGGCAAAACCAACGTAATGGTGCAAACTAACCTGACCCCATTGCACCAAAAAGGGAGAATGCCGCAGGTCGGACAAAAGTCAGCGAGAGCCCGCCAGAGTGAGCAAGGTGCCTTGAAAGAGGAGGGCATTGACCTTCTGGTCATGCCCGACGATTGAAAGGCAGATTGCCGCTCTGGCGGGCTCGCAGCGTCGAGGGGTTCCGGCGTTTGGCAAAACGCCGGAACAACCTAATGTTCGATCCAGCAGCGAAGCGTCTCGCCCGCCTGTAGATGACGCAGATTCTCCGCGGCGATGTCGACCACGTTGTTGAGCGTAGCCTCCAGGTGGAACCAGCCGGAGACGTGCGGTGTGATGAGCATGTTGGGCGCATCCCACAGGGGGCTTGTCTCAGGCAGC
>URKU01000072.1 GCA_900548515.1 uncultured Collinsella sp.
CTCATGAAGCATGCCGATCTATATATCTTCGACGACAGTTTTTCGGCCCTGGACTTTAAGACCGATGCGGCACTGCGCCATGCGCTGCAGGACGAGACGTGCGATGCCGCGGTGCTCATCATCGCCCAGCGCATCTCGACTATTTTGCATGCCGATCAGATCGTGGTGCTCAAAGACGGCGAGATCGTGGGCCTAGGCACGCACGACGAGCTCATGGAAACCTGCGAGGTGTACCGCGCAATCGCGGAATCGCAGATGAAGGGAGGTGAGTAGCATGACCGAGGAGCTCAAGAAGCAGGGCATCGTCGATGGCGCTGCGGTTGTAGAGACAGTCGAGGAGACGGGCGTCGCGCCCGACCTGGACGAAGCCGCCAAGGCGGCGGAGCGCGAGGCTCGCCGCCAAGCGCTCTACGAGGAAAACGAACGTGCCGAGGACGAGCGCGCCCGCGCCGAGGCAGAGCGTATGCGCGACGTGGACGACGAAGACGAGGACGAGACGCCTCGGGATACCTGGGCGACGGTGCGCCGCCTGTGGAGTGAGGCTGCCGGCGACCATTGGCGCTTCTATATCGTGTTCGCGAGCATTGTGTTCTATGTCATCTTTAACACCGCCGCGCCGGCATATAGCGCCCGCGTGATCGATGAGCTGTGGGGCCACATTCAGGTGGCGTTTGCCAACGACACCACTTTCAGCATCACCTGGGAGAACTGCGGCAAGACCATTTTCGTCTACTTTATGATCTGGACTGCCGCTGCCTCGTTCTATGCGCTCCAGAGCTTTTTGATGTCGAGCGTCGCTGAGCGTCTCAATCTGCGCCTGCGCAACCGCATCGCGCAAAAGCTCAACCGTCTGCCGCTCGCCTATTTTGACGCGCATCGTCCCGGCGAGGTCGTCAGCCGCGCGACCAACGACCTGGACAAGATGTCCGAGAGCATGCAGCGCGGATTGCTGCAGCTGCTCGTGTCGATCGGCACGGTTGTTGGTGCTGTGAGCGTGATGTTCGTGTTCAGCGTGCAGCTTACGCTCGTCTTTCTGTTCTTTACGGCACTGTCGCTGCTGGTGACGAAGGTCGTCTCGCGCCGCACACACGATGTGACGGGCGAGCGCCAGGAGTGGGTGTCCAAGATTACGAGTGCGGTCGAGGAAGGCTATTCGGGCCGTCTGGTGATCCGCGCGTTTAACCGCGAACGCCAAAGTTCTGCCGAGGTGCACCAGGCCTCGGGCGAGCTGGCACGCGTGAGTGCCAAGGCCGACTTTATGATCAATGCCGTCGGCCCTGCGGTGCGCTTTATCGGCCGTTTGGCGCAGATCGTGATCGCGCTGGTGGGCTGCAGCATGCTGGTTGCCGGTCACATGACCGTCGGCGTGTTCCAGGCGTTCTTCCAGTTTATCTACGAGGCGTCCGAACCCATGACGCAGCTGTCGTTTACCTTCAACTCGCTGCAGAGCGCGTTGGCGAGTGCGGAGCGCGTGTTCGACCTGCTCGATGAGCCCGAGATGGAGGCCGATCCGCTGCCGGACGAGGCCGCCAAGCTGCCGGGTCGCGTTGAGGGTCGCGTCTCCTTTGAGCACGTGCGCTTTGGTTATTCGCCCGACAAGCCGCTTATGCACGACGTGTCGTTTACCGCCGAGCCGGGCCAGAAGATTGCCGTGGTGGGAACCACGGGCGCGGGCAAGACGACGCTCATCAACCTGCTCATGCGCTTCTACGAGATTGACGGCGGGCGTATTACGCTCGACGGCGTGGATACGAGCCGCATGGACCGCGGCGAGCTACGGCAGCAGTTTGGCATGGTGCTGCAGGACGCCTGGCTGTTCGATGGCACGATTGCCGAAAACATCGCCTACGGCTGTCCCGAGGCGACGCGTGAGGAGATCGTGGCGGCTGCGCGCGCCGCGCAGGTCGACTTCTTTGTGCGCACCATGCCGCAGGGCTATGACACGCGCGTGGCCAACGATGCCGAAAGCATCAGCCAGGGCCAGCGTCAGCTGCTGACCATCGCACGCGTGCTGCTCAATAACCCGGCGATTCTCATCCTGGACGAGGCGACCTCAAGCGTGGATACGCGTACCGAGCTTGCCATCGGTCGTGCCATGGACGCGCTCATGCGCGGGCGCACGAGCTTTGTGATCGCGCACCGCCTGTCGACGATCGTGGACGCCGACCTGATCTTGGTCATGGATCACGGCAACATTATCGAGCAGGGCACGCATAAGGAGCTGCTGGCTGCCGAGGGTGCCTACGCCGACCTCTATCTGAGCCAGTTCGCATAATGTGACAAAGGGACAGTCTCTTTGCCACATCACAAATAAGGCGCGCCGGGGATGAATTCCCTGGCGCGCCTTTGCGTTGATGCCGATGTCGTTTTGTGCCGCTTGCGTTCCTAGCGTTCGTCCACGAGCTTGGCGACGAGGGCCTTGAGCTCGGCCACCTCTCGCTCGAGTTCCTTGACGCGGCGGGCATTCTCGGTGATGCCCTGGCGGTTGAGGGCGGACTGCTCGGCGGCGTCATCGGGCATGTACTCGCGATGCTGCTTGGCGTCGAAACTCTCCTCGAACACACGGCAGCCGTTGCGCTTGATGATGCGTCCCGGCACGCCCACGACGGTGCAGTTGTCGGGGACGTCCTTGACGACGACCGAGTTGCCGCCGATCTTGACGTTGTTGCCGATGCGAATGTTGCCGAGCACCTTGGCACCCGTGCCCACGGTGACGTTGTTGCCCAGGGTGGGGTGGCGCTTGCCGGTCTCGTTACCGGTGCCGCCAAGCGTGACGCCCTGGTAGAGCACGCAGTTGTCGCCCACGACGGTGGTTTCGCCGATGACGACGCCCATGGCGTGGTCGATAAAGAAGTGCTTGCCGATCTGTGCGGCGGGATGAATCTCGACGCCGGTGAAGTGGCGGGTGATTTGCGAGAGCACGCGGGCGAGCGAGCAATGACCGTGCTCCCAGAGCCAGTGCTCGGGCACATGGTTCCACTTGGCGTGCAGGCCAGGATAGGAAAGGAAGATGACCAGACCGTTTTGCGCGGCGGGGTCCTGCGCCTGGACGGTCTTGATGTCCTCGCGAATGGTATTGATAAAGCTCACCGGCCGCCCTCCCTTAGCGCCATGGCAATGCGATTCAATAAAGTATAGCGATTCGCTAGGGATTAGGAAGAACAATCTTGGTGGCATTGCGCGACAGGTGTCAGTTATGCAAACTTGCTGGTAATGGAGTCATGCTTTTGTGGGGTTGCGCACGAGGGGGCACCGCAACCGTATACTGGTCAACTTGGACGTATCCGCGCCCACAACTGAGAGGTTTTACTTCATGGGTTTCATCAATTTTATTGCCGAGCTGCTTAAGGACCCGCGCACCGCGATCGCCAGCTGGATCGCCGCCGGCCCGCTTATGGCCTACGGCTGCGTGTTCCTGATCATCTTTATCGAGACGGGCGTGGTGTTCTTCCCGTTCCTTCCCGGTGATTCGCTGCTGTTCGCCTCGGGTTTCTTTGCCCACAACGGCGGCTTTAACATCGTGGCGCTTCTGGCCACCGCATGGGCCGCTGCCATTTTGGGCGATCAGTGCAACTTTATGATCGGTCACTTCTTTGGCCGCAAGATCATCGCTTCGGGCAAGGTCAAGGCCATGACGCCCGAGCGCATCAAAAAGTCCGAGGACTTCTTGGACAAGTGGGGTCACCTGGCCATCTTCCTGGGTCGCTTCTTCCCGTTTATCCGCACCTTTGTGCCCTTTATCGCTGGCATGGGCGGCATGCACTGGCGCAACTTTGTCGTCTTTAACGTGCTGGGCGGCATTACCTGGTCGACGGTCTTTACGCTGCTGGGCTACTTCTTTGGCGGCATTCCCTTTGTGCAAGAGCACTTTGAGCTGCTGATTATCGGCATCGTTGCCGTGTCGATCATCCCGACCGTGGTCGGTCTGGTTAAGGCCAAGCTGGGTAAATAGAACGCCTAGCTCGAGCCAGCGCGCAGACCGTACAGTTGAGGCCCGTCACCGCTTACGGTGGCGGGCCTTTTTGCTTCGGTCAAATGAAAATACTTTACTTAGTTAAAGAAAAGCGTTTTATCAGACGCGTGCGGGGAGTACAATCTCGTGCATGCGAATCGACGTGCCATCGGCTTTGATGCTGCTCGCGTGTCCCGTCCGGCTCTACGCTCCGGGCGTGCGACGTTGCGACGCGGTCGGCCTCGGTCCTTGCGTGCGGGTTCGCGAGTATGCAACTGTGTATGTAAGGAGCGACATATGACTGTCGAGAAGAAGGATATCGATTGGGGTAGCCTCGGCTTTGGCTACATGAAGACCGATTACAGCTACGAGGCTCATTGGAAGGATGGCGAGTGGGACGAGGGCGGCCTGACCACCGACCACACCCTGCATGTCTCCGAGTGCGGCGGTATCTTCCATTACTGCCAGGAGGTCTTTGAGGGCCTGAAGGCCTACACCGCCGAGGACGGCAGCATCGTCTGCTTCCGTCCCGACATGAACGCTGAGCGTATGTACAACTCTGCCCAGCGCCTCGAGATGCCCCCGTTTCCCAAGGACAAGTTCGTTGAGGCCGTCAAGCAGGTCGTTTCTGCCAACGCCGCCTGGGTTCCGCCCTTCGGTTCCGGCGCGACCCTGTACGTGCGTCCGTTTATGATCGGCTCCGGTGACGTGATCGGCGTGGCTCCCGCTCCTGAGTACACGTTCCGCATTCTCGTGACCCCGGTCGGTCCGTACTTTAAGGGCGGCCTCAAGCCCGTCAAGCTGCGCGTTTCCGAGTATGACCGTGCTGCACCGCACGGCACCGGCAACATCAAGGCCGGCCTGAACTACGCCATGTCCCTTAAGCCCACGATGGAGGCCCATCGCGAGGGCTATGCCGAGAACCTGTATCTCGACTCCGAGTCCCGCACCTATGTCGAGGAGACCGGTGGCGCCAACGTCCTGTTCGTGAAAGAGGATGGCACGCTCGTCGTTCCGCAGTCGCACACCGACTCCATCCTGCCCTCTATCACCCGTCGTTCGCTCGTTCAGGTTGCTCAGGACCTGGGCATGACCGTTGACCAGCGCCCCGTCGAGTGGGCCGAGGTCAAGGCCGGCACCTTTGTGGAGTGCGGCCTGTGCGGCACCGCTGCCGTCATCTCTCCGGTTGGCGAAATCGACAACAAGGTTTACGGCGCCGACGAGACCGTGACCTTCCCGGCTGGATACACCGAGATCGGCCCTGTGATGAAGAAGCTTCGCGAGACCCTGACTGGTATCCAGTCTGGTGCTGTCGAGGACAAGCACAACTGGGTTTACACCGTCGCGTAATTTGTCTTACCTATCCGGGCAGAGAACAAGTTCCCTCCCGGCGCGTCCTCGGACATGCAAGAAGCCCTCGCTGCGCACTTCGTGCGGCGAGGGCTTCTTGCGTCCTGCGGAGTGCGCCGGGAGGGAACTTGTTCTCTGCCCTGCGGGTTCGGCGATGTCACAACGGGCAATGATTAATCTGAATAAAGATGGTGCGCGGCCTTTTAGGCTGCGCTTTTGCTTTGCTTCGCGCCATGTGGGGGCGGTGGCGACGTGCATTTTTGCGAGTATTCTGCAATCGAAGGCCCCTGCATACCGACCTCGGGCGAAAAATCGGGATTTATCGATGTTTTCTACGAATGATGGGCGGGGTTATGGGCTGACAGCGTTTGATTTGCGGGGATATTCGCGGTCTTTGGCATTTATCGTGGCGCCCGAAGCTGTCGGGCATGTTGAATACTCCCAAAAATGCACGGCGCCTTGAGGGGGACCTTTGCGACAAAGGAAACCGCCCCGTCAAAGTATGCATTCGACGGGGCGGTTTATGCATATACCCGATTAAGGATACGCTGCTGATCTGTTAGAACTTGACGGTCGGTGCCTGGCGGGCTGCTTCGGCGGCCTCGAAGCCCTGGCGCTCCTTAAACTGGAAGATGCCGGCAAAGATGACAGCCGGGAACGTCTGAATGGCGTTGTTGTAGCTGAGCACGCAATCGTTGTAGCTCTGGCGTGCATAGCTAATCTTGTTCTCGGTATCCTCGAGCGATGCCTGCAGCTGCGTAAAGTTGGTGTTTGCCTTAAGATCGGGATAGGCCTCGGCTACGGCGAAGAGCTGACGCAGCGCACCGGTCAGCACGTTGTCGGCTTCCATCTTGGCTTCGGGCGTGGTGGCCTTGACGGCGGTGTTACGCGCGCTGATCACGGCGGAGAGCGTCTCCTGCTCGTGCTTGGCGTAGCCCTTGACGGTCTCGACCAGGTTGGGGATCAGGTCGTTGCGACGCTGCAGCTGCGTATCGATGTTCTGCCAGGCGTTATCGATGCGGTTACGCTTGGTGACCATGTTGTTGTAGATGCCGGCGATGGCGCAGGCAATCACAATGACAACAACGATGCCGATGATGACGGGAAGCATGATGTCTCCGTTTCGAATGGCCGCGGCGGCATGCGCCAGCTGCCGTTGGTATAACGCTACTAGTATACCCGCAACGTTTTGTCGTGCCGAACTTTCCGGTAAGCGTTGTGTTTTCGGCGGGGTTGGCACCGGGGCAAAGCGCGCGAGGTACAGGTGTAAGATATGCGACAGATTGACGAGTGTTGTCTTTGCCCTGAGGATGGCGATACCAGTGGACCTTCGCATCAAGAAAACCTACCGCGCCCTGTTCGATGCCTTTACCGAGCTTCTCGAGGAGCATCGTTTTGAGGACCTGACGGTTGCCATGCTGTGCGACCGCGCCATGATTCGCCGCACGACGTTCTACAAGCACTTTCGCGACAAGAACGATTACTTTGCCTTTTATATCGATGAGCTCATGTCGGGCTTGCCGCAAAAACAGCCCGATGAGGCCGGCGCGGTGTCTGCCGAGGACGTGCGCGCGCTTCGGCACGCGATTTTGGACGATGCCATGGATTTGATTCTGACGCACGAGCGGCTCATGGATAACATTTTGGCAAGCAGCATGTCGGGCATGTTGACCAACGTTATTTGCGACCGCATTGCCCGTTCCATCCGCGAGCGTGTGATGAACGTGCTTGCCGAGGATGCCCTGGCCCCCGTGCCACTCGAGACGACGTCTGAGTTTGTCGCCGGCGGCATTATTCGGCTCTTTACCATGTGGTGGGAATCGGGCCACGTACTAGAGCGTCGACCCGAGATGGCTGACGTGGTCGATGCGCTGTTCGAGCGAACCATGACGCCGGTGCATCACTAGAAGTGGCGGAGAGAGGGGGATTCGAACCCCCGGAACGCTCTCGCGCTCAACGGTTTTCAAGACCGCCGCATTCAACCGCTCTGCCATCTCTCCGTGAGTCGTAATGATAGCATCGTTTTGGGTTTGCAACAGGGAAGGCGAACGATGATGAGCACCGGAATCGATGAGAAGTTCATGCGCGAGGCGCTGGCGGAGGCGCGCACCGCCGCTGCGGTGGGCGAGGTACCAATTGGTGCCGTGGTAGTGCGCGCGGGTGAGATCGTCGCGCGGGCGCATAATCGCCGCGAGCTCGACCAGGACCCTTCGGCGCATGCCGAGTTTGCGGCCCTATGCGCCGCCGCGCGGTCGCTCGGTCGTTGGCGCCTTTCCGATTGCACGGTCTACGTGACGCTCGAGCCCTGCTGCATGTGCGCGGGGCTTATGGTTAACGCGCGCGTGGGGCGCTGCGTGTACGGCGCGTCCGATGCTAAAGCGGGCGCTCTGGGGTCGCTGTATGACCTCAACGCCGATTTGCGCCTGAATCATCGGTTTAATGTGACCGCCGGCGTGCTGGCGGACGAGTGTCGTGAGGTGTTGAGCAGCTATTTTAGTGGGCTGCGTGGCACCGATGGTGCTGGCTGCGGTTGTGGGGCCGATCTTGAAGCACATGCCGCCCACGCCGAGGCGCTTGCGTGTGTCGAAGATACTGCCGTTGGGGCGGTCGATTTTGGTGCCGCGTGCCGCCGGCCCCGCCGTGTGCTGCTGGCGATTGATTCCTTTAAGGGCAGCGTTTCGAGCGCGCAGGCGGAGGAGGCCGTTGCCGAAGGTGTGCGCCGCGTGTGGCCCGATGCCCAGGTAAGCGCGCTGCCGCTGGCGGATGGCGGCGAGGGAACGCTCGACGCCATCGCCGTGCGCAGTGGCGAGCTCTCGACCTGCGAGGTTACAGGCCCCTTGGGCGACCGCGTGTCTGCCAGGATGCTGGTGGACGGCGAGTGCGAGTCGGCTGTTATTGAGATGGCCGAGGCGGCGGGTATTGGGCATTCGCCCTGCACGGAATCGGCGGCGCTTGCGGCTTCGACCTATGGCGTGGGCGAGCTGATGCTTCGTGCGGTTCGCGCGGGGGCGAGGGCTCTATATATAGGACTGGGCGGCAGCGCCACCAACGACGGCGGCGCCGGCATGCTGCAGGCGCTGGGCGCGCGTCTTGTCGATGACCGTGGCTGCGATATCGCGCCGGGGCTCGCGGGTCTTGAACACGTGGCGAGTATCGATTTGGCACCGGCGCTTCGGGTGCTGGGCGGCGCACGCATCGTCGTGCTGTCCGATGTCGAGAATCCGCTCGTGGGGCGCCGAGGCGCACTGGCGGTGTTTGGCGGGCAGAAGGGGCTGCTAGCGGGTGATGCCGAGGTACTGTGCAGGTACGACAGCTGGATGGTCGGCTATGGTCGCCAGCTCGATGCGGCAATTACCGGGGCGCGGGCTCAGGGGTTGTTGCGCGTGCCCGAGGGTGCGCGGACATTTGGCTCGGTGCTCGGTGTGCCCGGCGCCGGCGCCGCCGGCGGCCTGGGCGCCGCGCTGCTAGCGCTCGGTGCGGAGCTGCGCTCGGGCGTGGAGACGGTGCTTGATCTGATTGAGTTTGACGAGCACGTGCGCGATGTCGACCTGGTCATAACGGGCGAGGGCAATATGGACGAGCAATCCGCTGCCGGTAAGGCGCCGGTGGGCGTGGCCCGTCGTGCGAAACGCTATGGCAAGCCGGTTGTTGTCGTCGTGGGCGGTCGTGCCGACAACCTGGATGCGGTGTATGGGCAGGGCGTCGACCTGGTTTTGCCGGTCTGCCGCAAGCCCATGGGCCTTGAGCTGGCGCTCGATCCCCAGGAAGCCACAACCAACCTCATCTGCGCCGGCGAAGCGGCCGCCCAAGCCTACGACCTTGGCCGCATCTAAAAGTAGTCAAAAAAGCCCCGTCCCAAATTAGCTACCTTGCCCCATCGGGCGGGAGCGGGTAAGATATATCGAGCGCCTAGCGCGTTCGATGGGTTCGGATGACGACATGTTCCGAATCTGGTCAGGTCCGGAAGGAAGCAGCCATAAGGAGCCTCTGTCGGGCATCCGAATCCATCGAGCGCACGGGCGCTTTTTGGTGCCGGGCCATGTCGTCCAAAAATCACCCGTAAGGGCGCGTTTATCTGAACAATTCAATCCCGTGCTTTGTGGAACTCGCTGGCTTTGCCAAAGCATTGGCGGCTACGGGCCTTGGGTGCTAGTGACCGTTGCCCTTACATCTGTAACGAGTTGCTTACGCATCTCCAGGGTTCTCCGTACTATCATGAATCAGATTGAATAGAGATGATGATAGGGAGCGCCTTTTTATGATTGAGTTGCTCAGGCGTTTTGGTGGTAAGTTTCGCCGGTATATGGTGATCGGCCCTGCGTGCAAGTTGATCGAAGTGATCTTTGACCTGCTGACGCCGCTCGTGATTGCCCAGATGATCGACAAGGGCATCGGTGCGCACGATGTCAACGCCGTCGTCCACTACGGTATGCTGCTTGGCGCCATGGCCGTGATCGGCATCTCGTTTACGCTCGTTTGCCAAAAGATGGCGGCGCTCACCTCACAGGGCATGGGCACCGATATTCGCGGCGC
>URKU01000073.1 GCA_900548515.1 uncultured Collinsella sp.
ACACGCTTGCCGAGCATGCCTATCAGAACCGTACGGTGGCGCTCGTTGAGGCCGGTTCCTGGGCACCCGCCGCTGCCAAAGTCATGACCAAGGAGCTCGAGGGCATGAAGGACATCACCCTGACGCAGAACAAGGTGACCGTCCTGGGTTCGCTCAACGACGCATCGCGCGCCCAGATCGAAGCCCTCGCCGACGAGCTGTCCAAGTAACGATATTTCGCTTTTAACGAGCAAAACCACCACAAAGGGGACAGGCACCTTTGTGGTGGTTTTTGTCTTTAGGCGGTGGCGATGATGAGGGTTGGGGCGCCGGCGTCGGCGATCTCGGCGATTGAGGCGGCAACGGCACCTTCGGGGTCACGGTCCATCACGATGGTGTCGACATCGGTAAGTTCGGCAAAGCGGTACATGCCGCGCCCGTTGACCTTGCTCGCGTCCATGAGGGCGACGCCTCGGCGCGCGGCGGCGATCATGGCCGTTTTGGTCTCGGCCATCTGCGGGAAGTCGGTGGTAAAGCCACAGCCGGGAACAAAGGCGCCGGGGCACATGACGGCAAGGTCGGCGTGAACCATCTGCAGCGCCTGCATGGCGAGCGGACCGTACAGATAGCGGTGGCCTTTGCGCAGTGCGCCGCCCAGCATGACGACGTCGACCGAGGGCATGCTCTCGTCGATGTAATCGGCGATCGTAATGTCTGCCGTGATGACGGTGATGCCGTCGCGCTGGTCGAGGAGCCGGACAAATTCGAGCGCGGTGGTGCCCGAGTCGACGAGAAGGGTGTCGCCGTCGCTGACGAGCTCAATAGCGCTTTGCGCGATGGCTTGCTTAGCGGCTACGTTGACGTTAATGCGCCGATCCTGCGTGGAGACGGTCAGGCGCTTGTGGAGCGACACAGCGCCACCATGTGTGCGGCGCAGTTTGCCAGTCTCGGCGAGGGCGTCCAGGTCGGCGCGGGCCGTGACGGAGGACACGCCAAAGGTCTGAGCGATTTCTGCCACCTGCACCGAGGCATTATGCTCGAGCATTTCCATGATGGCGGCACGGCGTTCGTCGGCGAAGGCGCGGGTTGTTGCATGGGCCATAGTTGCTCCATCATCGTCTGAAATTTGCAGGAATTGTGTTGAGTCTATTTTCGTTCATTTTCTTTTTGAGTAAGAAAACGCCTTTCGATTACTTATCTTTTCTATAAAAGAAAGCCGCTCGACGCTCAAAACTCAATATCGAACACGTGCGATCGGCACAAAACCCTTCCGTTTGCTTTTCAAAAATGAAGGCTCGACCTCACGCAACGACAATATCTCGTGCATTTATGCCCGCCGAATTTCATACAATGAGCGCAGCAAAACGCAAGGTAAAACGCCTTGCGGACACGTACGCCCGATGTCCAGATGCGGGCGAGGGAGAGGAGCAAACGCTCATGGCACTTGTTACCACCGAAAAGATGCTCAAGGACGCTCAGGCCGGCCACTACGCCGTCGGCGCGTTCAACGTCGAGAACCTCGAGTTTGTTATGGCCGTTCTGGCCGCTGCCGAGGAGACCAAGTCCCCCGTCATCATGCAGACCACCCCGGGCACCATTAAGACCGCTGGCCTGGATTACTTCTACGGCATGGTCAAGGCTGCCGCCGAGCGCGCTTCCGTGCCCGTCGCTCTGCACCTCGATCACGGCGATGGCTATGACCGCTGCATGCAGGCTTTCCGCACGGGCTACACCTCCGTCATGATCGACGGTTCGCACGAGTCCTTCGAGGACAACATCGCCCTGACCAAGTCCGTCGCCGATGCTGGCCGCGCCATGGGCGTGCCCGTCGAGGCTGAGCTCGGCAAGGTTGGCGGCAAGGAGGACGACGGTCCCGCGGTTGAGGGCGAGAGCCCCTACACCGACCCTGCCGAGGCCAAGGAGTTCGTCGAGCGTACCGGCTGCACCTCCCTCGCAATTGGCGTTGGCACCAGCCACGGTGTGTACACGAGCGATCCGCACATCGAGCAGTCCGTGGTCAAGGCTATCCGCGACGCCGTCGACGTGCCGCTGGTTCTGCACGGCACCTCCGGTGTGCCCGATGAGCAGGTTGCCGAGGCTGTGAAGAACGGCATCTGCAAGGTTAACTACGCCACCGAGCTGCGTCAGGCCTACACCAAGGGCTTCATGGCCTACATGGCCGAGAACCCCGCCTGCTTCGACCCCAAGAAGCCGGCCAAGGAGGGTATGCGTGAGATCACCGAGCTGGTTAAGATCCGCATGACCAACCTCAACTCTGTGGGCAAAGCAGAGTAACAGCAAGGGTACTCTGATCCCACCGGACGGCTTGGGCGGGTCCCGTACTTAGTTTCCAAAACGTCCTCGCGCATGAAGGCCCCCGTTGTCTCGCTTCTTCGAAGCGTTGACAACGGGGGCCTTCGCGCTGCGGAATGATTTTGGAAACTAAGTACGGGACCCGCCCAAACCGTCCTGCTCAATCGCCCTTGTGGTGTTAGTGTCGGAAAAATAAGACGTTGCTTTTTGCCCCCTGCGGAAAGATTGGGGAACTAAGCCCTCGTCCCTCCCAAGTTGACCTTCTCGAGGTCGTCGCCCTTGTGGCGTTAGGACTGCGAATTTGGGATGGGAGGGTTACTTGGTTGTTAGGGTTAGCAGGTCGTTGGGGGTTTTGAGGTTGTAGGTGGCGTTTGGGATGTCTTGGTGTGATCCCCATGCTGCTCTGGCAAAACTGACCCCTGCTGAAGTTGCGCATTGTTCGTCGTAGACGGTGTCGCCAACGTAGACGACGTTGCCAGGATTCGCGCCCGTACGTCGGAGATATTCGAGCATGGGTGCGGGCGAAGGCTTGTGCTCGGTTGTGTCTTCGACAAGGATGATGTGTTCAAAAAACTTATCGAAGCCAAGGGGTGCAATTTCGTCTGTGTATTCGTCGCGCGCACGTGAGGAGACGATGCCAAGTTTGCAGCCGTTGTCGGAGAGTGTTGCGATAACTTCGTGCAAGCCGGGAAACACGCTGATGGTGCTTTTAAAGCTGGCAGCAACTTGGCACCAGCGATTCAACGTTGCCTGCGAGTAGATTCCAAGTTTCTCAAGGGCATCCTTGCCGGGTATGCCGAGGGCAAATTCAAGCTCGTGTCGGGGGAGCGTTTTGCCGGTTTCTTCTTGGATAATCTGGCCAAGCGATGACAGCACGCTTTCTTCTGTATCTGCCAACGTCCCATCAACGTCAAATACGATATGGTCAAAGTGCTTCATATGGTTGCTCCTCTCTGTTGTTTGCCTGCAAGTTTGATGCGGTGACAGAAGAAAGGCTAGCGGGATTTCTGCCTGGTGCTATCGAGATTCTGCCTCGCTGCTCGATAGCTCGAAGGAGTGCACCCCATTTGTTCTTTAAATACCTGGCCAAGATGGCTTGCTGTCGCAAAGCCGCATTGGCGCGCGACTGTCTGGACCGTTCGCGTGGTGTGTGCCAAAAGTTCGCAAGCACGGTTTACGCGGTATGCGCGCAGATATGCCGCCGGGGTCGTTCCTGCGCAAGCTTCGATAATGCGGTAACACTCTCTTTCGCTTACGCCGGCTGCAGATGCCATCTGGGGCACATCTATAGCGGCTGCATAGTTTGCGCGGATATAGTCCAGGATTGCCTTGAACTGTACGTCGCGGTTGGTCATCCAAGAGGCGTTGTCGGAGGAAAAGAGCGGTTCGGCCTTGGCGTAAATCTGAATCCAGAGCTCTGACAAGCTATTCCGAAGCGCCATCTCGTTCTGCGGCCGTTGAAGGTCGTGGTTAAAGGAACTCTTTAGCAAATCGATAAAGGGCATATCGTCGGGGTTGGTGGGCGACCATTTGAGCACATCGACGCCTCGACATTGCAGCAAAGGATTGATATAGCGCTTTTGAAGGCGTCCCGCGGGATCGCCGAGCATCGACGGCTGAAAGATATGCAACATTTGAATGGCCGGTGCCGAATTGGGTGATTGCAGCGTGCTGTGCAAAACGCCGCCGTTGATAAAGCCGGCGGACCCTTCCTCAAAGCGCACGTGTTCATGAGCCGCGCGCGTTCGATAGTCAATCGCTCCCTGCTCCATGTAGAAAAGCTCGACTTCGGAATGCCAGTGCCAGGGGACGGAATTGCCCGGATAGCGAGCGAATTCTGCGCGTTCGGCAATATAGGGCCAGTCTTCGGCGGTCTCGGGAAACGCTTCCTCGCGTCCTCCGCGGTGCAATTCTATGTGATCCATGTTTCGCATGGCATCAGTATAAAGCGCGATGGGCTTAGATTGCTCTTGCCTGTTCGGGGAACGCCTTGTCTAGGGATGCTTGGAGCTTTTCGAACGATGCTCGCAAGTTGTGGCTCTGGACGGTTGACCGTTTGGCTTTTGTGGTGGGGGAGTCGAGGAGGCTGTTTCTCTGTGTCGGGGGGAAGGAGAAAAGGTTTGCATGTTTTAGGGATGGCTGCTGTGCTGCGTCATTGGAAGAATGCATGCTTGTGCGGCCTCCTCGATGTCCACCAATAGATTGCGCTCGGGGTATGCTGCTAGGTCCCGTGCGTTGGCAGTATTATGCCGCGGCTGCTGCAAAGAAGCGCTAAAGAAAGGCTTAACCTGGTTTGATGTTACGATGAAACTGCAGGTCAGAGGTATCGAGTAACACTCTTGAAAGGTTTTGAGCTTAAGGACTTTCTAAGGTTTGTGACGCGGATATGGCTCGCCTGTGTGAGGCGTGTGGGCGGCTCGTTCCTAGCGCTGCGGCGCGCACCTGCTCGATGACCTTTTCCATGGTGGCGTCGATGCAGTCTTTTTTGAGCTCGCATTCCCAGATGGTTATGGGTGTCCAGCCCATTTGAGTGAGTGCTGCCACGGCAGCGCGGTCGCGCTCGACGTTGCGGCGGAACTTTGCCTCCCAAAACTCAACATTGCGCTTGGGCTGGCTCGGATTGCACTTAGGGCAGCGATGCCAAAAGCAGCCATTGACGAAGATGGCGATCTTGCGTCCGGGAAAGGCGATGTCGGGCTTTCCGGGCACCTTCCATTCCAGACGGTATCCCGTAAGGCCTGCGGCGCGCAGGCGCTGGCGAACGAGCAGCTCGGGCTTGGTGTTGGCACGCTTGTTGCCCTTCATGGACTTTTTGATGGCGGCGCGACGGCGCACCAGTTCGCGCTCGTCAGCGGAGAGGTCCGAGGTATCGATGCCGTCGAGCAGACCGGGCTTGGGTCGCTTCTTGCTGCGGCGCTTGGCTTTGCGCTTGGGTTTGGTGGCGGGCTCGTCGGCCGTGGTGGCCTCGGCGTCGTTGGCAGTGCCGTTGGCCTCGAGCCGATCTTCCTTCAACTCAATCAGAGCATCGATAAGCTCTTTGTCGGCGGGCATCCACTCAACCGTGGCAAGCGAGGTGCGCGGAATCCAGCGGATATCGAGCTGGCGGTCGTGCTTCTGGGGCTCGCCAGACTCTTTAGCCAGCGAGCAGTAGTAGCACTCCATGGAGAGATGAAAATCGGGGTAGTCGTACTCAACGGTATAGAAATCGCGCAGATTGGTGACTTTGACCTGCAACTCTTCCATAAGCTCGCGGCGTACGGCGTCCTCGGGCGACTCGCCGCGCATGAGCTTGCCACCGGGAAACTCCCAAAGTCCCTGCATGTCGCCGTAGCCGCGCTGCACGGCAAGCAGCTCATCAGATCCTTCCTTGCGAATGATCCCAGCGGCAACATGAACAGTCTTCAACAGGAGTCCTCTCTCAACATCAACACGTGGCAGGGTAGCTACGCGTACCTTACACAACGGTAAGGCAAGCGTAAGCCATATCGATGGTAGCCGACTCGTCTTCTTGCGACTATAGATGCCGTAGACTAATCGCAAGAAAGGACTCGGTATGCAAACCACGCACATGGCGACTCCGGTACTGGAGGTCGCGCATCTCGAAAAGGTATATGGAGCGCTGGGCAACGTGACCCGTGCGCTCAACGACGTCAGCTTTACCGTCAACCGCGGCGAATTTGTTGGCATCATGGGCGCTTCGGGTTCGGGCAAGTCGACCCTGCTCAACTGCGTCTCGACCATCGATAGCGCCACGAGCGGCACCATCCGCATCAACGGACAGGAGGTGACGCGCATGAAGCAGGCTAAGCTTTCGCAGTTCCGCCGCGAGGAGCTGGGCTTCATCTTCCAGGATTCCAACCTGCTCGATACGCTCACGGCACGCGAGAACATCGCCCTGCCGCTCACCATTGCCCGTATGAACTCGGCCGAAATCTCGACCCGCGTGCAGGACGTGGCAGCGCGCCTGTCCATCAGTCAGGTGCTCGACAAGTATCCCTACCAGATGTCCGGTGGCCAGCAGCAGCGCGTTGCTGCAGCTCGCGCGCTCGTCACCGACCCCACCATGATCATGGCCGACGAGCCCACCGGCGCCCTCGACTCCAAGAGCGCCCGTCTGCTGCTCGAGAGCCTGGAAGCCCTCAACCGCCGCCTGCGCGCCACTGTGCTCATGGTCACGCACGACAGCTTTGCCGCCAGCTACACGAGTCGTGTGCTGTTTATCCGCGACGGCAAGATCTTCACCGAGCTGCGCCGCGGCGACACCGACCGCCGAGAGTTCTTCGACCGCATTATGGAGGTCGTTGCCATGATGGGCGGTGAGGGCTCCGATGCTCTGTAAACTCGCTTGGGGCAACGTCCGCCGCGCCGGTCGCGACTACCTTGTCTACCTTTTGACGCTCACCCTGGGCGTCACGGTCTTCTATGCCTTTAACACCATCTCGATGCAGGTCGACATCGCCGGCATCGATGAAAAGGGCTTGGCGCAGGTTATGGGCAGCATGCTCGGCAACCTGACGTACTTTTTGGCCGGTGTCATGGCCTTTTTGATGGTGTACGCCAATAACTTCATCATGAAACGCCGCAAGAAGGAGTTTGGCCTGTACCAGGTGCTCGGCATGGGGCGCGGGCGCGTCGCCACGATCATGGCGCTCGAGACGGTGATTGTCTCGGTGGTGGCCTTTGTCGCCGGCATTGTGCTGGGTGTGGGACTCTCCCAGCTCATGACGTTCTTTACGGCCTCGCTTTTTAAGACACAGATCGCCAATTTCCACTTCTTTTTCTCGGTGCATGCGTTCAATCTGACCCTTGCCTGCATGCTCGTAATGTTTGTGCTCACGCTACTGCTGAACCTTCGCGCCGTGCGTCGTACCAAACTCATCGAGCTTATGGGTGCCGAGCGCCGCAAAGAGAGCATCAAGACACGCAACCCCTGGATCGCGATTGCCATCTTTGCCGTGGGCGTGGTACTTGTGGGCGTGGCCTATTACCGTCTGCTACGTGATGGGTTCCCGCTAACCGCGACGGACAGCAAGTTGCAAGAGGCCATGAACCAGTTTGGTATTACGACCGCTATGGTTACAGTTGGCACCTTTGCCCTGTTCTGGGGACTCTCGGGCATGCTCATCAAGCTGCTGCAGAGCCTGCGCGGCGTGTATTGGCGCGGCCTCAACATGTTTACCGTGCGCCAGCTTGCGGCCAAGGTCAACACGGTGTGCTTTTCGATGGGCGTCATCGCGATGCTCCTGTTTTTGGCCATCACCTCGGTGACGTGCGGTATGTCGATTGCCAACGTGATGAACGAAAACCTGGAGCGCTATAACCCTGTAGACGTGTCTCAGACGTATGTCTATTACACGCCCGATACGCTCGACTACTACAAAGAGTACGTCAATCCGCCTGATGAAGCCGATCGAATGGTGCTGGCCGATACAACGGTCGATTTGTACCCCGCATGGCACGGCAGGGGCAAGTCGGCGGACAACAACGACGAGACCGGCAAGAAGGTCGATATCGCCGATGTTGCCGGTGAGCATGTGCAGATCGATTCGTATCTGAGTTACCCGTTTGGCGGCTCGGATCCTTCGGTGACCCCAAGTGAGATGTGCAAGATCATGGGCGAAAAGCTTCCCAAGGCATTCGGGGGTAGCAATGCCGATGCGATGGGCCTGTTTGTGACGCCGGCGAGCCAGTACAACAAACTGCGCCAGATGATGGGCGAGGAGCCGGTGAGCATTGGCCGCGACCAGTACTTGCTTACGTGTGATGTGGGCGGTGAGCTGGGCGACCTGTACACCAAATACATGGCCGGCGGCCATACCCTCACCTTGGGCGGGCATGAGCTCAAGCCCGCAACCGATAAGTCGGACAAGGACACGGCGGCCATCGCCAACTCGGCGATGGGCAGTAATCCGGGTACCGTCGTCGTTGCCGACGAACTGTTGTCCCAACTTAATCTGCAGCCGTATTCCAGTAGCCTGCTCGTTAACTACAAACAGGGGATGGATACGACCGAGGCAGACGAGAGCATTAAATATACTTTGCTCGACAATCTGCTCGTTGACGGCAAGGAGCCGGGGTTGTGGGGAGTCTTCATCACGCGCTCCGAGATGTACACGCAGGCAGCCCAAATGAACGGCATGATTAGCTATCTGGCCATCTATATTGGCTTTGTACTGGTCGTTGCGTGCGCGGCGATACTGTCGATCCAGCAGCTCTCCAATGTGGCCGACGGCAGCCGCAGCTATCGTGTGCTGGCACAGATCGGCTGCGACGACCGCCAGATTCGCCATTCGGTGATGGCGCAGCAAGCGGTATTCTTCCTGTTCCCGCTGGCAGTGGGCCTGGCGCACTCCTTTGTGGCACTTAAGGTGATCATCGAGATGGTGAGCATATTCGGAAATATGAGCATCGGCGGCACCGTGGGCCTCACCTGCGCGATCTTCCTGGCAGCCTACGGCGGCTATTTCCTGGTGACCTACCTCATGAGCACCGGCATGGTACAAGCCGCCATAGCCACCCGCTACAGCGAGTAACAAGCGGGCAAAACCGTCGCAAAATTAGAGGCGTATGACCGCCGCGAAGGGACCAGGGGCCCTTTCGCGGCGGTTTTTGCCAATCTGGTGCGTCTCAGATACAAGTGAGTAGACTTTTTTGAACCTGCCGAGTACATCGCGACAAATGATCTATAAAACTGCAGGTCAGAGCTGTGGCGTTTTGGGGCGTGCTCGGCCTTCTGCAAAAAACCTACTCACTTGGTTTTTCTGCTAGAAGACCGCCACGAGGGAAGGCAACTCCCTTACGTCGGTTTGGACGTTTGCCCAGATAAAACCTGCCAAAATAAACCTGTTCCTTTTTGGCAGGTGGTTTCAACTGAACGGCGGGCCGTGCGGCTTGGGTGTGCGGGCTCACAATCTGGGGAAACCGA
>URKU01000074.1 GCA_900548515.1 uncultured Collinsella sp.
CTTGGCTGCCTTTGGAGTAATCTATGCAGCTTTCTCAACTCGAATACCTTCAAGCAGTAGCGAGCTATGGCGGCGTGCGCAAGGCTGCTCGCGCCGTCCATGTGAGTCCACAGGCCGTTTCGTCAGCAATTAAGAAGTTGGAATCTGAGTATCAGATTGCTTTGCTCAATCGATCGACGGGGGAGGCTGCTTTGTCTCCTGCGGGCCGGGAGTTTGCGCGTCGTGCACGCATGGTCTTGGCACAAGTCGATGATCTTAAAAAGTACGCTCAATCGATGGGCGACGGCGTTTCGCCCGACGGCCATTTTCGTCTCTACGCTCCCTGCCTTCACGGACGGGGGCTCCTTTTTTCCGAAAACTGGTACGACTCGTTTGAAAGCTTGCATCCTCAGATTCACCTCGATGTGTGGCATCAGCCAACGGCTACATGCTTTGAGTCGCTCATGCTTGGAATTTCGGATGCAGCCATCTCATTTGAGGAACCACGGGACAGCGCCCTTTCTTCGAAGTACTTGGGCGAAAAGGAACTCAAGGTTCTTTCGTGCCCGGCGGGTCATCAATCTGTGGAAGCTATGACTATTCGTGAGCTACTGGGCGGCAGGCTCGCTGTTCCAATTAATTTGTCACCCTGTCTCAATGCAATTAACCAATGTCCCGAAGCCCAGCTTGTTAATTTCCGTTTCCGTGATGTCGAATACGGAAGCAGGGCTCAGATTGAGTTTCTTCAAGCTGGGGGATTGATATTGAGTTTATCTGGCTCTTCTCTTGCATCGGATGGATCAGAAGTGAGCGAGTGCTCCATTGAAGGATCGCGTGACGTAACCTTGCCTATCTACTTTTGCTATCGGCAAAATTCCTGGACTGATCGACACCAGACGGTTTTCCTTCACCTATTGCGCCATCTCGCTTCGTGAGACCATTTGGCATCGCGTCGTCAAGTGAATAGTGACGCTTCGTAACGCATGGTTGACGGCTTTGCTCTCATACTTTTCCAAGATTTCGGTTTGGATTATTGACTCTTGGAGGGCGAGGTATGAGAAACCGTATGGTTTTGCTCTATATGACGTTCGTTTTCCTGTCGAACTTCAGCACCATCTTGTATTTTCTGACGGTTTACCTTGAGTTTGTCGGCTTCTCGATGGTGGCGATATCCAGCATGATGATCGCCTACCAAGTGAGCAAGTTCATTCTGGAGGTTCCTACTGGCTATATTGCTGACAGGTTTGGGCGAAAGGTAAGCGGCCTCGTTGGCGTCGCGGGAATGCTCGGATATTACACCGCTCTGCTCCTCGTCCGATCTCCTCTGCTCTTAATCGGCGCGTTTGCTCTCAAAGGTCTTGCCGTTGCATGTGTGAGCGGATCCATCGAAGCGATTTACATTGACAGTGTCTCTCAGGACCAACTCGTGAGACTTAATGTCGTTGAACGATTTGTCTTCTACGCGTCTTATGCCCTCTCCGCTTGTGTGGGCGGTTTCATTTCGTCCGCCGGCGCGTATCTCATTGGGCTTTCGGTCGATATCATCGCAATGGTGCTGACATTGGTTGTCGTTGTCTGTATTCCTGAGGGGCGAAGCGGAGGCACTGCTGCAATACCCGTGCGTAGAATTAGCCCGAAGATGATCAAGGCCGCTATTGCGGGCAATAGCATTCTTTGCTCGGCGTTCATCATGGATTGTTCCCAAGCATTTGCTTTCGTCGCTCTGGAAGACTTTTTCTCACTGCTGCTTGCAGGTCGCGGAATGAATGCCGTCGCTTCTGGCGTGACCATTGCGGTCCAGCTCCTTGTCTCCGCCTCCATAGGGTTTTTTGTGCCCAGTGTGGTTGCTCATGTCGACAAGGGCCGTTTTGCGCGTATTTGCGGCATCGTTCGTCTTTTCTTGGCTGCTTTGTTTTTGAACCCCTTAACTCCAGCCTATTTATTGCCTGTGTTCTATGTGCTGCAGACGGTCGCTTACGCGTTGTTTGCTCCGATCAAATACTCAGTTTTTCAAAATGCTGCCGATTCATCGATGCGCTGTTCGCTGATTTCGGTTCAAAGCCAGATGGTGGCGGTGGGCGCCGTTCTTTTCTATCTGCTCAATGCTGTGTTGAGTAGCGTTGTGGGTATTCGGGTTGTGTTGCTTGCTGCGCTTGGGATTTCTTCGTTGGCGTATATTCCCGCGCTGTTTCGTCTTACAAGTCAAAGGCCATGAGCATCCAGGCATCGATAACTTATATATCAACGCAATAAACCCGAGCGCGAGGGCGTTTGGGTTTATTATTGAAACGTATGTAACCTGGCGGCGCCACACCGCCTGTTAGTAGGGAGACACATGAACGTTCTGGTCGTCAACGCAGGATCTTCGACCCTTAAGTATCAGGTCATCGATACCAAGTCCCACAAGGTGTCCGCAAAGGGCTCCTGCGAGCGCGTCTGCTTTACCGGCGGTACCTTCACCCATGCTGCCAACGGCTCCAAGAAGGTGACCGAGAACATCGAGTTCCCCGACCACAAGGTCGCCATCGAGGTCGTCCTGAAGGACCTCGAGGCCAACGGCGTCAAGATCGAGGGCATCGGCCACCGCATCGTTCAGGGCGGTTGGTACTTTGGCGATTCCTCCCTCGTCGACGAGGACGTTCTCGCCAAGATCCGCGAGGTCGCTCCGCTCGCCCCGCTGCACAACAACCCCGAGGCTAACGTTATCGAGTTCTGCCTGGAGCAGTATCCCGACCTGCCCAACGTCACGGTCTACGACACCGCTTTCCACTTCAACATGCCCGAGGTCGCCAAGACCTACGCCCTGCCCAAGGACGTTTGCGACAAGCTGCACATTCGTAAGTACGGCGCTCACGGCACCAGCTATCGCTACATCTCCAAGAAGGTTGCCGAGATGACCAACGGCGAGGCCCGCAAGGTCGTCGTGTGCCACATCGGCTCCGGCGCCTCCCTGTGCGCCATCGAGGACGGCAAGTGCATGGACACCACCATGGGCCTTACCCCGCTCGACGGCGTCATGATGGGCACCCGTTGCGGTTCCATCGACCCGGCTACCGTGTGCTATCTGCAGCGCGAGGGTGGTTACACCTTCGACGAGGTTGACGAGATGATGAACAAGAAGTCTGGCCTTATGGCTGTGACCGGCGGCAAGACCAACGACTGCCGTAACGTCGAGGAGCTCGCCGCTGCCGGCGACCCCGAGGCCCAGCTCGCCTTCGACATGTTCGTCTACAAGATTGCCGCCAAGGCCGCCGAGATGGCAACCTCCATGTGCGGCATGGATACGCTCGTCTTTACCGCCGGCATCGGCGAGCACGCTCCGGCTGTCCGCGCCGGTGTGGCCGACCGTCTGGCCTTTATGGGCGTCAAGATGGATCACGCTCGCAATGCTCTGCGTGGCGATGGCGCCTGGTGCCTGTCCGCTAAGGATTCCAAGGTCAAGATCTTCGTCATCCCCACGGACGAGGAGTTCATGATCGCTTCCGACGTCGAGCGCATCGTCAACGGCAAGTAATTGATGCAAGGGGAGGGGACTGGATGGCCTGTGCCGTTCAGCCCCCTTTTATGCGCTTTGAGCGAAGAGTTTAATAGATATTTATTGAATTCTGATAACTTCTTATTAAGGATACGGCCGCCTTATGGGTTTGCCGACCGTACTGTAATCACGAAGGAGTCTCATGAACGTACTTGTTGTCAACGCCGGCAGCTCGAGCCTTAAATATCAGCTTTTGGACACCGATAGCCGCGAGGTTTTCGCCAAGGGTAACTGCGAGCGTATCGGCTCGGAGATGGGCATCTTTGGCCATTCCGAGAACGGTGGCGCCAAGCAGACCGAGGAGATTCCCTTCCCCGACCATCGCTCGGCTATCGCGCGCGTGCTCGAGGAGCTCGAGAAGACCGACTTTACGATCGATGGCATCGGCCACCGCATCGTTCAGGGCGGCTGGTACTTCGATGATTCCGCGGTCGTCGACGATGAGGTCATGGCTAAGATTCTCGAGGTGGCGCCGCTCGCGCCGCTGCACAACTACGGCGAGGCCGCAGCGATTGAGTATTGCCGCGAGAAGTATCCGGAGCTGCCCAACGTGGCCGTCTTCGATACGTCGTTCCACATGACCATGCCCGAGGTCGCCTACACCTACGCACTGCCCAAGGATGTGTGCGACAAGTATCACGTGCGCAAGTACGGAGCCCACGGCACGAGCCACCGTTACGAGTGGATGATGGCCAAGGAGATTCTGGGTACGCGCTGCCACCGCCTGCTGTCGTGCCACCTGGGCAACGGCGCTTCGCTCGCCGCCATCGAGGACGGCGTGTGCCGCGATACCACCATGGGCCTCACCCCGCTCGATGGCCTGATGATGGGTACCCGTTGCGGTTCCATCGATCCGGCCACCGTGTGCTACCTGCAGCGCGAGGGCGGCTACAGCTACCAGGAAGTCGACGACATGATGAACAAGCAGTCCGGCCTGCTTGCCATCTCGGGCATCTCCAACGACGCCCGCGACATCCGTACGCGCGCCTCCGAGGGCGACGAGCGCTGCCTGCTCGCCTTCGATATGTTCGCATACAAGGCCATGCAGCAGGCCGGTTCCATGATCGCCTCCATGGCGGGCGTGGACACCATCACCTTTACCGCCGGCATCGGCGAGAACGATTGGTCGATCCGCAAGGCCTTCTGCGACTGCTTTGAGTGGCTGGGCGTACGCATCGACAACAACAAGAACCGCGAGGCCGTGGGCAACGGCCCGCAGGTCATCAGCGCTGCCGGTTCCGCCGTCACGGTCATGGTCATCCCCACCGACGAGGAATACATGATCGCCCACGACGTCGAGCGTCTGACCAAGAACAACTAACGCACGCATTTGCAAGTAAACGAAAGGCCTCCAGAGCAACAGCTCCGGAGGCCTTTTTTACTAGCAGGCGGACGGCGGAAACCCCATCCCATTTCGAGCGCAAATACTGGGACACGCTTTCCGGTTGAGGCACGTTGCGGAAAGTGCGACCCACAATAAAGCATAATTCCGTCCCACGGTTTCCCAAACAGGCCCCAAGCGGAAGCTGCATCCCACAATCCGCCTTCAAACCGGGACACACTTTCCGGTGGGCCAGACATCAGACCGCAGCCAACATTTCGGTCCCAAAGTGACCATATCTGCATCGTTTGACCCTCCAGCAACGGCACTCATCCATTCAGTTTTTCAGCGCCAGCTCGTAGCCAAGCCGCCGTCCACCCCAGATACCCTGATTGCTACGTGGCGGTAGAAGGCCGTACGGGCTAACCCCTGAAAACACTCCGCAGACCAGAAACGCCCCCGTTCGTAGCTCCGAAGGAGCAGAACGGGGGCGTTTCATTGGTCGAGGACGTTTTCAGGGGTTAGCCCGTACGGCCTTCGGGCGATGCGTACGCTACTCAGCCATCTGAGCCTGGACGGCGGTGATGGCTACGACACCCACGATGTCGTCGGCAGAGCAGCCGCGCGACAGGTCGTTGACCGGCTTGGCGATGCCCTGCAGGATGGGGCCGTAGGCGTCGGCGCCGGCGAAGCGCTGGACCAGCTTGTAGCCGATGTTGCCGGCCTCGAGGTCGGGGAACACGAGCACGTTGGCCTTACCGGCGACGGAGGAGCCGGGAGCCTTGAGCTGGGCGACGGTGGGGACGATAGCGGCGTCGAGCTGCAGGTCACCATCGATGGCGAGCTCGGGAGCCTTCTCCTTGCAGAACTTCACGGCCTCTTGGACCTTCTTGGCGACCTCGCCGCCGGCGGAGCCCATGGTGGAGTAGGAGAGCATGGCCACGTGCGGCTCAACGTTGCCCATGAAGGTGGACCAGGAGTGAGCGGAGGCGATGGCGATCTCGGAGAGCTCGTCGGAGGACGGGTTGATGTTGAGGCCGCAGTCGGCGAAGATCAGCGTGCCGTCGGTGCCGAACTGCGGGGTGTCGGTGCACATCACGAAGAAGGCCGAGACCAGCTTGGTGCCCGGGGCGGTCTTGAGGATCTGCAGCGCGGGGCGCAGGGTATCGGCGGTGGAGTGGCAGGCGCCGGAGACCAGGCCATCGGCATCGCCCATCTTGACCATCATGGTGCCAAAGTAGGTGGCATCCATCACCTGGGCGCGAGCCTGCTCGATGGTGACGCCCTTCTTGGCGCGGAGCTCGGCAAACTTCTGCGCGTACTCCTCGTGCTTTTCGGCATTGCGCGGGTCGATGACGGTAGCGCCGGGAACGTTGATCTCGTCGGGGTTGCCCAGGATGACGATCTTCGCCAGGCCCTCCTCGATGATTTTGGTGGCCGCGACGATAGTGCGCGGATCCTCGCCCTCGGGCAGGACGATCGTCTTAAGGTCGGCCTTGGCGGCAGACTTCATACGGTTTAGGAAATCGCTCATGTTACTCCTTGCAAGCGTTTCGCTAAGCTCCAGGCGCCCGACTGTTCACGAATAAACCCGCTGCTAGCGGGTTTACCTTACGTTAATGTTCGCCGCGGTGCTTGAGCTTTCCTTGTGTGGCAAGCTCATTATAGGACGCATTAGCGCTATAATCGCTCTGATAAATATGTCTCGAAGAATGTTCGAGAAAAGCCCAGCTAACGAGCCCGTGGCTTTTGACAAGGAGTATCGATGCAGATTACCTCAGGCCTGCCTGAAGGCTTTAACGCCGGCGCGTACGACATGATTGTCGTCGGTGCTGGATATGCCGGTGCCGTTTGTGCCCGCCGTCTTGCCGAGACCATCGGCTATCGTGTTGCCGTTTTGGAACGCCGTAGCCACATTGCGGGCAATGCCTATGACTGCACTGACGAGGCCGGAATCCTGATCCACGAGTACGGTCCGCATATCTATCACACTTTTAACGAGCGCGTGCACAATTTCCTGTCGCGCTTTACCAAGTGGACGGATTATCAGCACAAGGTGCTCGCCAACATCAACGGTACCCTTATGCCCGTGCCCTTCAACCATGCGAGTCTCAAGCTCGCCTTTGGTGACGAGCGCGGCGAGGAGCTGTATCAGAAGCTCGTGGAGACCTTTGGCAAGGATGTCAAGGTGCCCATTATGGAGCTTCGTAAGAAGAACGACCCCGACTTGGCCGAGGTCGCCGATTACGTCTACGAGAACGTCTTTTTGCATTACACCATGAAGCAGTGGGGCCAGACGCCCGATCAGATCGACCCTTCGATCACCGGCCGCGTTCCCGTCTTTGTGGGCGATGATGACCGCTACTTCCCGCAAGCCCCCTTCCAGGGCATGCCGCAGGAGGGCTACACGGCGCTCTTTGAGCACATGCTCGACCACGACCTGATCGACGTGTTCTGCGACGTGGACGCCCGCGATCTCTTTGAGATCGACGAGACCACCGTCAAGATCGACGGCAAGGTCTATGGTGGCGAGATCGTCTACACCGGTCCACTCGACGAGCTGTTCAACCTCGACTTGGGTGCGTTGCCGTACCGCACGCTCGATATGAAGTTCGAGACGCTCGATATGGACCAGTTCCAGCCCGTGGGCACCGTCAACTACACCACGAGCGAGGACTACACGCGTATCACCGAGTTCAAGAACATGACCGGTCAGGTCCTGCCCGGCAAGACCACCATCATGAAGGAGTACTCCAAGGCCTATACGCCCGGCTCGGGCGAGACGCCGTACTACGCCATTCTTGAGCCCGAGAACCGTGAGCTCTATGAGCGCTATCTTGAGCGCGTCCAGAACCTGACAAACTTCCACCCGGTGGGTCGTCTGGCCGAGTATCGTTACTACGATATGGATGCCGTGACCAATTCCGCCCTCGATCTTTCGGATGAGATTATCGCCTGCCATGCATAAAGTCATAACATTCGGTATTCCCTCGTATAACGCCGCTAAGGACATGGACCATTGCATCACCTCCATCTTGGAGGGGAGCAATTACGCCACCGATATCGAGATTATCGTGGTGGACGACGGCTCCAAGGATGAGACGGCCGCCAAGGCCGACGAGTGGGAGGCCCGTTATCCTGGAATCATCCGCGCGGTGCACCAGGAGAATGGCGGCCACGGTATTGCCGTCCTTTCGGGTCTGCGCGAGGCGCAGGGCACCTACTACAAGGTTGTCGACTCGGACGACTGGCTTGACGGCGCTGCCCTTTCGACCATGCTGTCGATTCTGCGCGGCTTTGAAGAGCGCGACCAGCGCGTTGACCTGTTTATCTCGAACTACGTGTACGAGAAGGTTTACGAGGGTACGCATACGGCCATTGGTTACAAGTTTGCCCTGCCTCGAAAAAAGATCTTTACCTGGGACCAGATCGGCCATTTCCGTTTGGATCAGAATCTGCTCATGCACAGCCTGTGCTATCGCACGGATGTGCTGCGCGAGTCCAACCTGCCCATGCCGCCGCACACGTTCTATGTGGACAACATCTACGCCTACGTGCCGCTGCCGCGTTGCAAGACCATGTACTACGCCGACATCGACCTCTATCGCTACTTTATCGGTCGCGAGGGCCAGAGCGTCAACGAGGCCACGATGGTCAAGCGTCTGGACCAGCAGTTCCGTGTTACGCGTATCATGATGGAGTCGTACCACCTGTACCAGGACGTTGAGTCCTCGCGTCTGCGTTCGTACATGATGGGCTACTTCACCATGATGATGGCGATCTGCTCGGTGCTCACCAAACTTTCCGAGGAAGATTGCGCCGACGAGCGCCTGAAGACGCTGTGGAATGATTTGAAGGCCTACGACGAGCGCATGTATCGTCGTGCCCGCTACGGCGTGGTCGGGTTCTTCACCAATCTGCGCGGACGGGCGGGAGACAAAACCACACTCGGCCTATACCGTCTTGCCTCAAAGATCTTCAAATTCAACTAGCTGCCGAGTAATCGCTGCTGATAGGTTGACTGGGCCCCTTGGCCTTTAGTTTGCTACTGCGAACAGTCCTGCTCGCACGGAAAGCACATTAAGTGCTTTCCGGCTCGTGCGGAACTTGTATCAAACTAAAGGCCAAGGGTCCTCTGCTAAAAGAATCGATTGTCAGTTTATTTGAATTTGAAGATCTTCGACGCGCGGTACACAGGGGCCTGGGCTGAAAAGAATTAAGTTGGTAGTCGGTCGGAGGCGGGCGGGCATTACGTTTGTCGCGAGTTCCGCATGCAAAGAAGGCCACTTAATGTGGCCTTCGTCTTGCATAGGACTGTAGAGCAGCAAACGTAATGCC
>URKU01000075.1 GCA_900548515.1 uncultured Collinsella sp.
TCGCACGGAGAGCACATTAAGTGCTCTCCGGCTCGTGCGGAACTCGCGATCGACCTTATATATTTGCCCTCCCCGGGGCTCCCGCACAACGGGCCCTCGGTTGGGTTCTATCCCTTTGGCAGTCGCTTCGCTTCTGCCCCACTTTGCTGGTATGGCGGTTTGGCGTTGGAACGGTTCTTTCTGATATATGCTGGTTGCGGCTCTTCTTTTGGGAGGAGTCGCTTTTTTGTTGCTAGGAGGTTGGCCCGTGATTGATGGGGATGCTCGCTCTGAGCTTCTTTCTGCGGATTGGAATGGCGAATGGATGCGCCTGCAGGCTGATCGGCGGCGGGCTGATGATTCTTTTGAATGGGATAAGCGGGCTCGGCATTTTCGGCCGTTGGAGACTGCCCCGTATGCTCGGGACTTTATCAAGCTGTTGGCGTTAAAGCCTGGTGAATCCGTGCTTGATATGGGGTGTGGGGCTGGGTCGATTGCTATTCCGCTTGCGCAAGCCGGGCATCCTGTGATTGCGGCTGATTTCTCTCCTGCTATGCTGGGCACCCTTGATGCTGGTATTGAGTATTACGGGCTTGAAGGCCACATTACGCCGCTTGAGCTTGCCTGGGATGATGATTGGGACCTAGTTGGGCCGATCGCGAAAGCGGTTGATGTTGCCTTTGCCAGTCGTTCGGTCACCACGACCAACCTCAAAGGTGCGCTTGCCAAGCTTGATCGTACGGCTCGTCGGCGTTGTGCTGTCACGATGGTCGCTAACTCCAGCCCGCGCTATGACCTGCACTTGATGAATGCCATCGGTGCCTCGGTTACCTGCAGTAATGGCTTTGTGTATGCCTTTAATATCCTCATTCAGATGGGTGCCCTGCCGCAGGTCACGTACTTTGAATCGCCGCGTCGCGATACCTTCGACAGCCTTGAAGCGGGCGTGGCGGACTTTTCCCGCATGCTTGAGCATGGCAACGAGGATAAGGTCGACCGTCTGCGCGACTACATCGCCCAGCACATGATCGAGAATCCCCATGCCGGTGAGCCGGGCTCCAAGGGCGTGCCGCAGGGGCGCTATATGCTCGACCATATCCGTAAGGTTCGCTGGGCGTTTATTGCATGGGAGCCGGTCTCTGCGCCCAGCTCATAGCCTGTTCGCAGCCCGCACCGCCCACTCATTCGGCATCCGCATTCTTTTTGAACTGGGCAAACGCGCTCCACACCGCGCCGTTCCTGCGTTATCGTGGGACAGCTCACGTAGATTAAGGCCCCGTCGCGGGGCGCCCCATACATAGAAAGCGAGAACCCATGGCACTGACAGGAGCCCAGGTCAAGCAGCTTCGCAGCATGGCCCATCACCTCAACCCCGCCATCATCATCGGTAAGTCCGATGTCAACGAGGGCACCGTCGAGCAGACGGTCGCCTACCTGGAGAAGCACGAGCTCGTTAAGTGCTCCGTGCTCGATGGCTCCAGTCTTTCCGCCCGCGAAGCCGCCGAAGAGCTCGCCGAGCGCTGCCACGCCGAGGTCGTCCAGGTCATCGGCCGCAAGTTCTCGCTGTATCGCGAGTCCTCGCGCAAGGACATCGAGAAGATCAAGCTCGTCTAAGAGCCAATGATCCGGCGAGCCAACACATAGCAAGCCTGCGGGCGTCCGAGCAATTCGGACGCCCGTTTTTTATCGCTCGACCAGCACGCGATTGAGCCGCCCCTCCACCAAGCGCTCGTATAGACGCCGCGTCTCGGGCTCGGGCACGCCATTGACCTGCTCCCTCAGATGGTGCATATGTCCGCTGTATAGCTCGACGATATCGCGCCGCCGCCCCGCCGCACTGTAGACACGCATGGCGCAGCGCACCATATCCTCACGCGCCGTTTCCTGTCGAAGCCCCGACTCCGCCAGCCAAATCGCCGACTGCAAATCGTTTTCTTCTAGAGCGGCATTTGCTCCCTTAATCATGCAATCGATGAACTTTGACTGCATAATGCGTCGCATACGCAAAAAGTAGGTGGGATTACAGCCATTGGGAACATACAGCGGTCCGGCATAAAGCTGCTCAATCTTAAGGCACAGCTCAACTAAATGGGGCCCGCGCGCACCCGTGCGATTTCCCAAAACCTCGCGGCTTATCTGGTCAAACAGCCGTACATCGGTCTTGACGTAGTCACTGTTGAGCCCAATGCATTCATTTTGGATGAGCACGCACGATTTGCCGTCCGGCGTCGGCCCCAAGGCCGAGCGCAGGCGTGATATCGTCGAGTACAAGTTGTTGCGGGCGCTATTGAACTCAGCATGGGGCCACAGTTCCATGGCCAGTGTCTCGCGGTCGACCAGCGCATCCATGCCCAGCGCAAGCCGTTCGGCGAGCGTTGCCGCTTTCTTGCGGCGCCACATCTTGTCCGTGATGGGAAACCCGTCGCGCTCGGCGCGAAACGCCCCAAACATGCGAATCTCGATATGTTCGATAGCATCGACGGCTTCAACCTCGCCAGCCTGGAACAGGCGCTCACCCTCCCCTTCCAGATCGTCACGCAGCGAGTACCGCGATAGCTCGCGCACGGGGAGTTTCTTACGAATTCTGGCCGCCGGCTCGCCCAGACAATGCATGGCAAGGCGTGCAAAGAGCCGATACGATGGCTCTAGAATCCCCGCGCGATTCATGGACATCCAGGCCGCAAGATCGCTATCTCGCCCCGCACAGGCCAAATGCAGCGCCACCATCCATGCTTCTGCACCACCAACCTGCGTCTGGCTTATATCGAGCAGCTCCGCCTCCTCGCGCACCGAAACCATCGAGGTGTTACGCAGATACGCCGCACGCTCCAGCAGCAACGCATTGTCGCGCATGTATGCAATTGGCTCCTCAGCCAGTTTGAGCACCTGGACCGCGCGGAACTTCGCATTGACCGGCCGACCTTCTGCCAGCGATTGCCAGCCTTCTAGCAGCAGGCCAAACAGCTGAATCTGGTTGTCGCGCATGCGTACGGCAAAGCGATCGAGCTCGTTGAACGCCGCATCGTCGGTTACCGGCAAGCCGGAAAGGAGCCGCCGTGCCGCCAGCACCATGCGCACCCAGATAGCCGGCGCCTTAAGTCCACGTACATCGAGCGCGTCCCGTATCAGCGCCATCTCGTCGTCGCGCTCGTCGATCCCCGCAAACGACCCATCGAAGAGCTCCACTAGCATGCTATCGGCCCGTATAAAAGTCCCCGCGATATCGAGCTCGCAGTCATATGCTTTGCGCGTTTTGAGCTGCTGCAGAGCACCACCGTCGTCTCCCCGCTCAGCCAACCAGTGCTTGGCCCCGATATGTGCAAAGAGCATGTCGAGTGCCGTGTGTTCCGTCTCGATTTCCGGCACAGCAAGGTTCATGGGAAGCCCAAGCCCGTTGTCCCCATAGCAAACTGCCGTAAGGACCTGGGCGACCTTCCACGAAACGGGATCTATTTCACAGGCTGCCCGATCGCCCGCATGCTCAATGAGCGATGCCATGCAGCGGGCGAGCTTTGTGTTGGACACGCTGACCGCCGCCAAATAAACGCCGAGTGCCTCGGCAGGCGTTGGCTCTGGAGCGTGATCTTCGGCATCGATCGTACTCAACGCCGCCCGGCAGACATCGGCACCGTGCCCCGTCAGAGCAAGATCGACCCCATACTGCCCGGCAAGTTCAAGGACCACGCTACGGTCCAGAAAGGCGTCGGCCAGGTCCATCGCCGCATCACATCGGCCTGCCTTGAGCAAAATTCGAGCCGCCCGCGGAACTAGCTCGGGACGGATCTCGGCCACCAACTTTCGCAGGCGAAGCCGTCCGTTATCCTCGGCGCCCAGGCACGTAAAGCTCCGGTCGGCCGGATCTAAACCAAAGATCGGGTAATCGCGTACAAGGTAGGACTGGTCGATCATCGACAGCCTCACTCCACAAGCCTCGAGTTCTGCAATATTGCCCTCGCCCATCAAGATCATGAGGCAGGCAACGCAGAACAGCGCATTATTGTCGAGCGAAGCAAGATCGACAAGTGCCGCACCATACACGTTGACAATCTCGCTTTCGAGCAGACCGGCAACATCGCCCTGGCCGTACAGACCCGTCTGCAAAGCCGAAACAAGCTCGGGCACACCCTGTGTGAGCTGGTAAAAGTCAAGCGATGTGCTAATCGAAAACGCCGATGCCCACGCCGAATACTCATAGGCATGCACCTTGAGCATTTGCGCATTGATCTTAACCGAGTCACCCAGCCCATGAATCAGCTGACGATTTGAAGGACGGCAGGAGATAAAGACCCCTACCCCCATAGCGCGCAGGCCGCGAATCCTGTCAATGAGGTCTTCGGTATCGTGCTGATCGAGATTTGGCACATTATCAATCGCGACAAGGGAATGCGGCTTGTCTTTGAGCTCTTCGGTTACCACCTCGAGCTGCATAAACACCTCGCGCCCAATGGCTCGATCCGCCTCGATAATCCGCACGGGGCCTCGCGTCGGGTCACTTTTTACCTCTTGGGTGTACTGCAGCAGCACCGAGGTCTTCCCAAACCCGTCGGGCGCGTAGAGAACCACGATGCCGGCCTTTCGGCCCTTGGCGATAAGCTCATTTAGCAGACGCTCACGTCGCACCATATAGCCTCCGCCCAGCGGCATCAGTTCGAGGTCGTCTATACTATCCAAATCGTTTACCATACCTGCTCCTCTACTCGACCGTATGGACACCGTAACCGCAAGACTATACAAGCCGCACCATGAATAGAGCGGTTTTGTGTTTTAGGTTGTCTTTCGGTACGCAAGCGGCAAGTTTTTGTACAGCGAGGGCCGATTGTTATTAATCCCCCGACTAATCGGTCTTTAAGCAGGTAAATGAGCTTGTCAGCTTGTCCCATCTAAGCGGCAGTGTAACGCAGATGAACAAGGTTCAGCTATGTCATTCAACTCGCCTAGCACCCGCTACCGTCTACGACCTTTTAGTGGCATTTTTGCATAGAATCTGGTATGAAATGAATCAAACTGTTGGACATCCGGCATTCGTCAAGCTTGCGGCAAGATTTTGGTCAAGCGGGCGGAAAGGGATAGCAAAAAGGCCCCCGCAAAGCGGAGGCCTTAGGCAAGGCTATGTCGAGGTGCAGGATTCGCGCTACTCGCAGAGCGAAAGGGCGGCCTCGTCGGCAACGACAACGCAGTTGGTGTGCAGCTGCAGGATCGAAGCCGGGCACGCGGGCGTAACCGGACCGTAGCACATGTCATGCACGGCCTGGGCCTTGGCCTCGCCGTTGGCGACGACCAGGATCATGCGGGCATACATGATGGTCTGGGTACCCATGGTGTAGGCCTGACGGGGAACGTCGTCGATGCTGTCGAACAGGCGGCTGTTGGCCTGAATGGTGCTCTCGGTGAGGTCGACGCAGTGCGTGCCCTTGGAGAAGTGGTCATCGGGCTCGTTGAAGCCGATGTGGCCGTTGTTGCCAATGCCGAGCAGCTGCAGATCCGGGTAACCGGCGGCGGCGACGATCTTGTCGTACTCAGAGCAGGCAGCGGCGGCGTCGGGGTTGGAACCGTCGGGCACATGCGTGTTGTTCAGGTCGATGTTGATGTGATCGAAGAAGTTCTCACGCATAAAGTAGTGATAGCTCTGGGGATCGTCGTGCGAAAGGCCGCGATACTCGTCCAGGTTGTATGTGCTGACCTCGGCAAAGTCGACGTCGCCCTTCTCGTACCAAGCAGCGAGCTGCTTGTAGGCACCGATCGGGGTGGAGCCGGTGGCAAGGCCCAGCACACAGTCGGGCTTGAGGATAACCTGCGCCGAGATGATATTGGCGGCCTTGCGGCTCATATCCTCGTAGTCTTTAGCTTTAATAATCTTCATTACGCGTCCTTTCTCGTACAAGAGAGGCAAGGCTCCCCTTACAAGCACTTGCCCGCGGCCCGCGTCGGCCGCAACCAACGTGTGCGGCCACCAGGGCGAGGTCGCGTAATGTATGTGTCTCGTGTCTAGCCGCGTCGAGGCCCCTGCCCGTCCACGGTGACCCGAAGCCTTTTAGCTTCGGACAAATCCCATCTTGCCACGGAGGGCGTCCTCTTTCAAGGGTGCCCTCCGTAAACGTGTTTGAATTGTAGGCTAATGGCCACGTGCACTTGCTAGCGCTCGCGAGCAACGATGAGCTGGTCCATCTCTTCGACATGCACGCCAACGGAGCCCTTGATGCTCGAGAACTCAACGGAGTTGCACACCAAGATGGGAACCGTCACATCGTAGCCCTCGGCAGCAATTGCCTCGCGATCGAACTCAATGAGCACATCGCCCTTATGGACGATGTCACCCACTTGCGCATGTACGGTAAAGTGCTTGCCCTCAAGCTGAACAGTGTCCAAACCAACGTGGATGAGCACGTCCAAGCCATCGACCGTGTTAAGCGCAACAGCGTGTCCCGTGGGAAAAATGGCCTCGACCTTGGCATCAGCCGGTGCAATCACGCGCGTGCCGGTAGGCTGAATCGCCACGCCCTGGCCCAAAAGGCCGGTGGCAAATGTCTGGTCGTTTACCTCGGAAAGCGGAATGACGTCGCCCGAGATGGGAGCATCCAGCGTAAGGACTCGACCACGCATACCAAAAGACCTTAGGACTTTAGTGAACATGCTCCCCCTCGGACATACCAATCGACCAAAATAGCCTTAACAGTTTACCACTTGGCACTCGTTTTTGACCATTAGGGAAGTTCGCGCTTGACAACCTCGACGATGTCGTCGACAACGCGCTGGGTCAGCTCGTGCGTCTCGGCCTCGGCCATAACGCGGACCAGCGGCTCGGTACCGCTCGGGCGCACCAAGATGCGGCCGCGACCATTGAGCTCCTTCTCGGCGGCAGCGACGGCATCCCAGATGGGCTGGCAATCGTCCAGGCCGGCCTTGTTGTCGGAATGCACGTTGACGAGTACCTGCGGGTACTTCTTCATGATGCCGGCAAGATCGGTGAGGGTACGACCGGTGCGCTTGAGCACGGCCAGCAGCTGCAGAGCCGTCACCAGACCGTCACCGGTGGTGTTGTGCTCCAGGAAGATGATGTGGCCGGACTGCTCGCCGCCGATGACGGCGCCATCCGCGAGCATACGCTCCAGAACGTAGCGATCGCCCACGGCGGTCTGAACCATCTCGAAGCCCTGCTCCTTCATAGCGATGGAGAAGCCCAGGTTGCACATGACGGTCGAGACGATCTCGGAGTTGGCGAGCTTGCCGCGGGCGGCGAGGTCAGAACCGCAGATAGCCAGGATGTAGTCACCGTCGATCTCATTGCCCTCGCTGTCCACGAACAGTACGCGGTCGGCGTCGCCGTCGTGGGCCAGGCCGATATCGGCGTGGGTGCGCAGCACGAGCTCGCGCAGGGGCTCAAGGTGAGTGGAGCCGCACTCAACGTTAATGTCAGTGCCACAGTAATCGGTGTTGATGGCATGGACCGTGGCACCCAGGCGCTGCAGCGCGGCGGGCGTGGTCTGGCAAGAAGCACCATGACCGCAGTCGACGGCAACGACCAGGCCATCGAGCCTCAGGCCATCAAGCGTATCGATGGCGTGGTCGACGTATGCCTTGCGGGCGTCTTTCATCTTGATGATGTGGCCCACGCCGGCACCGGTCGGCAGCGTGTCGGCAGCCATGGCCTCCTCGGACATGACCCAGGCGCTGATCTCTTCCTCGACCGCATCGGGAAGCTTCATGCCCTTGCGGCTAAAGAACTTGATGCCGTTGAACTCCGGCGGATTATGCGAAGCAGAGATGACGATGCCGCCGTCGAGCTCGTTCTGGACGGTGAGCAGCGCCACGGCAGGCGTGGGGATGACGCCGCAGCAGTGCGGACGACCGCCCTCGGCCATGATGCCGGCAGTCAGAGCGCTCTCGAGCATGGTACCCGAAAGACGCGTGTCGCGGCCGACGCAGATATCCGGACCAAGGAACTTGGTCGCCGCGCGGCCCAGGCGAAACGCGAGGTCGCACGAGAGGTCGGCGTTGGCGACGCCACGGACGCCGTCGGTACCGAAGATGTTCTGGGGCATAGGATCGCTCCTTCCCTAGTAGGCGATATGCAACCGCCCACCCTAGTCGAAAAAGAAAAGCGGGACCCGCCGAGGAATCGGCAGGCCCCGCTTGTACATTGTATCTCGAAAGGAGATAAAACCTTAGCGCTTGGAGAACTGGGGAGCGCGGCGGGCCTTCTTGAGGCCGTACTTCTTGCGCTCGACCACGCGAGCATCGCGCGTAAGGAAACCGGCCTTCTTGAGGTCAGCACGGTAGTCGCCAGCGTTCAGAAGAGCGCGAGCGATGCCCAGGCGCAGAGCGCCGGACTGACCGGAGATGCCGCCGCCATCGCACAGAGCGATAACGTCGAACTGACCGGCGGTGTCGGTCACCTTGAAGGGAGCAAGGGCGTTCTCAACGAGCTGATGACGGCCGAAATACTGCTCGGCGTCACGCTTGTTGATGGTCACCTTGCCGGTGCCGGGGACGAGACGGACGCGGGCGACGGCGTTCTTACGACGGCCGGTACCCTGGTAGACAACGGTGTTCTCAGCCATCTTTAAGCCTCCAGCTCAATCTTCGTGGGGTTCTGGGCAGCGTGCGGATGCTCGGCACCAGCGTAGACCTTAAGCTTGGTCATCTGGGCACGGCCGAGGGTGGTCTTGGGCAGCATACCGCGAACGGCGCGCTCGATGACCTTCTCCGGGTGCTTCTCCATAGCCTGGCGGAAGCTCTCAGCCTTGAGGCCGCCGTTGTAGCCGCTGTGGCGATAATAGGTCTTCGTGTCGGCCTTGTTACCGGTAAGCTGGACCTTATCGGCGTTGATGACGACAACGAAGTCGCCGCAGTCGCTGTTGGGCGTGAACTGGGGCTTGTTCTTACCGCGCAGGATCATTGCGATCTGGGTGGCAAGACGGCCCAGGACAGCACCATCGGCGTCGACGAGAACCCAGTTGCGCTGGACCTCGCCCTGCTTGGCGTAGTGAGTCGATTTCGAAATCACTTAGACTCCTCCATGTACAGTACGTGTTGTTACAGAGATTCACGGGGCTCTGCAAGTAACCCGTCCATATTACCCCGCTCGCCGTACGAGTCAACAGGTATTTTGGCTCCGACCAGAGTTTCTGCACATGTCCCTTGATTATCAACTTCATCCGAACACTTCCCACATTCATCCGCACATGTGCGGA
>URKU01000076.1 GCA_900548515.1 uncultured Collinsella sp.
CCTCGCAGCGCCAGAAAAGTCCAGCGATATCACCGGATAGCAAGCATACTCATCCCGATAGCGCCCACCGTCCGCATCCCAAATCTGAGCATCGGCAAACGAGATCCGACCGGCGCGACCGACCGCTGGACGCTCCAGAAAAGCCCTGAGCATCGACAAGTTCATGCTCTTGCCAAAACCCTCGGGTCGACAGCACACCACAACGGACGCGTCGCAGTCCAACACATCGGCAATAAACATGGTCTTGTCGACCAGCGTGCAGCAACCAAGAGCCTCCGCATAGCCGTGCATGCCAATGGGCAAAGCCGCATCGTCGGCACGGCCGATCAAACGCACGCCAAAGCCGGCAGCACAACCATTATTTGCCTGTTCAGACACCAAAACGTTCTCCCTAAATCGCAACACGATGCCAATTGTAATGACCACCTCGCGCGTACCGATGTCGCCGTGCAAACATATCGGGCAACGGTAGCAACAAGAGGTGTGAGGGGGCACAACTAATCGTTGCACAACAAAACGGGGCCCGATGCATTCGCACCGGACCCCGTCCCAACTCTTTAGTTATCTGGCAACCGAGAGGCTACTCCTCCGAGCCGTCCTCCCCAGAAGCCTTCTTCTGCTGATCAAGTTTATGCTTACCACTCACAATGGACGTAGCGCCCAGTGTGGCCAAGCTTGCACTGGCAAGGCTCGCCATAACGATGAGGTCGCCCGTCTTGGGCATGTTGCCGCCCGAGGACTTGGTAGTTGTAGTCGTCGCGGTCGTGGTGGTCACCGTTTTGGAGTCATTTTGCTCCTGGTTCTGGTTGTCGGTGTTGCCCTTACTGCTGTCCTCGCCCTGCTGTTTTCCGTCCTCGGTCTTGTCCTTGTTCTTGTCCTTCTCCTCAGATTCAGACTTCTTGTCCTCGTCCTTCTTCTGAGCGGACTTGTCGTCCTTCTCATCAGAGCTAGAACCCTTATCGGATTCAACCTTCTCGGAAGCCTTATCCTTGGAATCGCCCCTTACGGCTTCGGTCTTTTCCGTGGAAGCCTGATCAGAGTTGTCCTTGTTCTGGGTCGAGCCGTTATTGACGCCAGCCATCAGCGAAGAGCCCAGCGTAGAACCAAGCTGCACGGAGAAAGAAGGCTTCTTGTCCGGCGAAGCAACGGGAGCGTCCGGCGCCTTATTCAAGTCGCCCTTGGAAGCATCGGAATCAGGGGTTGCGTCAGAGCCGGAGCCGTTGTTAGAGCCGGTGTCAACGGACGAATCGCTCGAGCCGGTGGATGAGTTAGAAGTGTCAGCGCCGGTCGAACCAGAAGCGTCGCTGTCCGTATTGCCGGCAGAGCTTGAAGACGAATCGCCCGCAGCAGAGCCGTTCGAATCGGAGCCGTTCGAGGTAGAGCCGTCGTTGGTAGTGCCACCAGCAGAGCCATTACCGTCAGCATCGGTCGAGGGCGCATCCATCCCGTCATCGTTGGCATCGTCACTCGAGTCGTCATTCGAATCAGGTGTCGGCGAGGGCGCCGGCGCAGGCTCGGGCTGCACGGGCGTAGCAGCGGCCGCCTCGTCCTCGGCGATATAAGCCAAACAGTCCTTCAGCTCATTCTTATAACGATTCTTCCAGCCCTCATGATACTGGGGCTGACTTGAAAACTTGGTGGCGACATTGTTGACCACGCTATTGGAAAGCGCCGTCACAAACTCGCGGTCGGACATATCGTTGGAAAGATTCGCCCAGCGGAAAAAGTCCCTGCAGCCACCAGTGCCGCACATGTTGGCAATGCTCCACACCATGCCCTTGACGCAATCGGCGCGGCCCGAAATATCAATACTCAGGCCGCTCTTGAGCCACGCCTCGGTCACCGCATAGTACGAGTTGTACGCATAGGCATCTTGAAGTGCTGAGAACTCAACAGGATCGGTGTTGTACGCACCTTGGAAGGCATCCTGCGCGATATGGCCCAGCTCGGTAAATTGGCCGTTCTCGTACATGGCATTGCTCGCGTTGGAAATCTCGCTGCCGCGATCAATCGCATCCTTGAGCATGCTGTATTTTTCGGGGTTGTAGTTGTAGGCCTGCTTCATAAACGGAATGAGCGACCAACGGCGGTCGAACTGGTAATAGCCCAGCGCGTTATAGCCATCGCCATACGAAAATCCCTGGTTGTAATTACCATGGCTCTCGTACTTGGTAAAGTACTTCATCTCGGGAGTCACGTTGACAAACGAAACGCCCTGGACCGACCTCAGCACGCCCGAGAAGGACTGCTGGGTGTAAAGGCCCTTATCGATATCGGTGGCATCCGAGGCAACGCCCGGCGTGGGCTCCTCGGCAGCGGCGGGCGCGGGCGCGGTAACGGCGCCAAACGAAAGCGCCAGCGTCAGACCCGCGACAATAGCAGAATGCTTGGGCTGCATAAGATCCTCCCTGCATTGGTATAGTTAAAGTGCAGTTTGCAAAGATAGAAATAAGTATTGCAGCTCGCCCGTTGTTGCACAACAACCCCTCGGTAAACGGCAACAACCCTCCGCGAAATCTTAAGGAATTAGACAAACTGGTCGTCGGGCGCCAACAGAAGCTCGCCGTAACGTTTCGTCAGCCCGTCTCTCAACTGACAGAAAGCGGGAATATAGACGTTCAAGATGCGCTGAATCAAATCTTGAGCGAGCTTGTTGTCGTAGATATGGACGTTCGTATTGCGGTCTCTGAGCATATCCAGCCAGGCTGCCTCATCAATAAAGTCGTAGAATCGGTAGGACTCCTTCAAGATGGCACGAGGAGACCCCGACGCGGCAAGCGTGGCGCCCTCATACTCGAGCAGACGCTTAAGGAGCTTCCAGCTCAGTTCAAATTGAAGATTGAACTTATTAATCAATCCACTCTGAACAAAATCATTGTTGAGATCCTGATTGGGCGCATCCTCAAGATTCGCCAAGGCGCTAACAAAGTTCTCATATTTTTTCATACAGAATCACACCATCCTTGGCAATCTCATCGAGCAATTGCTGCGATAGGGACTCGTCGAGATTGACGACATCTACATCTAAAAGAGTATCAAGATGTTCCTCGATCAAATATGAGAAACGGCCGAAATCCCGGCAACCTGCTACGGCGATGTCAATATCGCTCTTGGGCAAGTTGTCGCCTCGAGCACGAGAACCAAACAACACGACCTTCTCGGCGTCACATTCCCGAGCAAAAACTTCGATTTGCTTGTACACCTTGTCGAGAGATGCCATTTGCACCCCTACAGCTTAATGTCAAAGTTGATTTCGGGGACGGCGGCAAGGTCGGCCAACGTCACGCCGTCGACGTACTTTTCGATCACGTCGTCCAGGCCGCGCCAGAACTTGACGGTCGAGCACAAATCGCTGCGGGTGCAGCTGTTGTCGATGCCGTCGCACGCCACGGGCGCCGTGCTGCCCTCGACAGCGCGCAGGATGTCGCCAGCACGCACCTCGGCCGGGTCCTTGGCCATCATGTAGCCGCCGCCCTTGCCGCGCACGCTCTTAAGCAAGCCAGCCTTCATAAGCGGACGCACCAGCTGCTCCAAATACTTTTGCGAGATACGCTCGCGGTCGGCAACCTCGCGCAGAGCAATCTTGCCCTCGGCGTCACCGAGCGCCGCGATATAGATCATCAGCCGGAGGGCATAGCGGCCCTTGGAAGAAATGAGCATACCTACCCTCCCATCGCATCTGGGACAACATAACCAGGTTTGTTTGTCCCAAATCTTAAGTAAGTGGGACAAACACAACAGGTTATTTTGTCCCAGAATTTGAAAAGTCGAGTGGATTAGTCGGGTTTTCCCTTGACTAACGCCGAACCCATAGTAACTTTATTCCGAGAAGATTCCTAGGGTTTAGTACACCTATGAGTACACCATATACAGAGAGGGACAGCATGAGCGCAAATCCGCTGCTTTCCATCGAAGGTCTGACCGCCTCCGTGGACGAGAAGACCATCCTCCACAACGTCAGCCTTAACGTCGCCGCCGGCGAGACCCACGTGCTGATGGGACCCAACGGCGCCGGCAAGTCCACCCTCGGCCACCTGGTCATGGGCGACCCCGTTTACACGGTCAACGACGGCCGCATCGTCTTTGACGGCCAGGACATCACCGAGCTCACCACCGACAAGCGCTCGCGCGCCGGCCTGTTCCTGAGCTTCCAGGCCCCGGTCGAGATCCCCGGCGTGCCACTGTCAAGCTTTTTGCGCGCCAGCATCGCCGGCCGCCCTGGCCTGGAGATGAAGGGCAAGGAATTCCGCCGTCGCGTCAAGGAGCTCGCGGCCGAGCTCAACATGGATACCGCCTACCTCAACCGCGAGCTGGGCGTAGGTTTCTCGGGCGGCGAGAAGAAGAAGGTCGAGATGCTCCAGCTCCTGCTGCTGCAGCCCAAGCTCGCCATCCTGGACGAAACCGACTCCGGCCTGGACGTCGACGCCCTGTCCACCGTCAGCCACGGCATGGACGCGTATCGCAAGAGCTGCGACGGCTCCATGCTCATCATCACGCACAACACGCGCATTTTGGAGCACCTGGATGTCGACCGCGTCCACGTTATGGTCAAGGGCCACATCGTGCGCGAGGACGACGCCTCGCTCATCCCCTGGATCGACAAGAACGGCTTTGAGACCTTCGAGCGCGAGGCCGCCGAGCAGCGCGCCCAGGCCGAGTCTGCCGCTGCCGAGCAGCAGGCGTAAAGGGGCGACGCAATGACCAAGAACCGCACCGAGGTCGCGGACATCGACCGCAGCCTCTACGACTTCACCTATGGCGAGGAGGGATTCGAGCGCCTCGACGCCGGCATCACGCCCGACATCGTGCGCGAGATCAGCGCCAAGAAGGACGAGCCGCAGTGGATGCTCGACCTGCGCCTCAAGTCCCTCGAGATCTTCAACCGTTTCCCAGATCCGACGTGGGGCCCCTCCATCGAGGGCCTGGACATGGACAACATCGTCACCTACGTCAAGCCCAACACCGATCAAAAGCACGACTGGGAGTCGGTGCCCGACGACATCAAGAACACCTTTGAGCGCCTGGGCATCCCCGAGGCCGAGCGCAGCTACCTGGCGGGCGTCGGCGCGCAGTACGACTCCGAGCTGGTTTACCACAACATGCAGGACACGGCGTCCAAGATGGGCATCGTCTACTCCGGCATCGAGGAGGCCCTGCACGACCCGCAGTGGGAGCCGCTCATCCACGAGAAGTTTATGACGCTCATCCCGCCCACCGACCACAAATTTGCGGCCCTGCACGGCGCCGTATGGTCGGGCGGCTCGTTTGTCTACGTGCCCAAGGGCACCAAGCTCGATTTCCCGCTGCAGAGCTACTTCCGCCTTAACGCCAAGGGCGCCGGCCAGTTTGAGCACACGCTCATCATCGTCGAGGACGATGCCGACCTGCACTTTATCGAGGGTTGCTCCGCGCCCAAGTACAACGTGGCAAACCTCCACGCCGGCGCCGTCGAGCTCTTTGTGGGCAAGCGTGCGCACCTGCGCTACTCGACCATCGAGAACTGGTCCAAGAACATGTACAACCTCAACACCAAGCGTGCGCGCGTGGACGAGGACGGCGACATCGAGTGGATCAGCGGCTCCTTCGGCAGCCACGTGGGCTACCTCTACCCCATGAGCGTGCTCAATGGCCGCCGCGCCCGCTCGAGCTTTACCGGCATCACCTTTGCCGGCGCCGGTCAGAACCTCGACACCGGCTGCAAGGTCGTGCTCAACGCGCCCGAGACCTCGGCTACGGTCGAGACCAAGGGCATCTCCAAGAGCGGCGGCATCCAGACCTTCCGCAGCTCTATCGTGGCGACACCCAAGGCCGAGGGCTCCAAGGCAACCGTGAGCTGCCAGTCGCTGATGCTCGACGACCAAAGCCGCTCCGACACTATTCCGGCCATGGACATCCGCGCCAAGAACGTCGACATCGGCCACGAGGCCACCATCGGCCGCATCGGCGACGACAAGGTGTTCTACCTGATGAGCCGCGGTATCTCGGAGGAAGAGGCCCGTACCATGATCGTCAACGGCTTTGCCAACCCGGTCTCCAAGGAGCTGCCGCTGGAGTACGCCGTCGAGATGAACAACCTGATCAAGCTCGAGATGGAAGGAGCGATCGGATAATGAAACAGACCACGAACACCGCTGCTACCGCCCTTGAGCAGGTCAACGCGATGCCGGCCGCCACTTGGGGCTGGCTGAAGATGAATCAGACCAAGCTCGAGCTCTCTGACGAGCTTGCCGCCGCTCCCACCGAGGCCGTTGAGGTCGAGGGCTTGGACGAGCAGTTTACTGGCGTGGCAGACGCGTTCGAAGCCGCCATGGACACCATGGCCGAGCGCTTCCCCGAGCGCCGCGCCTCCGCCCCCGGCGACGCCGCCGACCGCGCCCGCATCACGCCCGAGACCGAGCTCGACGTGCCCGCCACCTCCATCTACCAGGCCGGCGCCATCAAGCTCGAGGAGGAGCTCTCCCCTGCCGAGGCCTTCGAGACTGGCATGGGCGAGGCTACCTACACCTACCTGGCCGACCACGCCACCAAGCGCGTCGTCATCGATGTGCCCGCATACAAGCACGCCACGGTTACCGTGCGCGTGAGTGGCGTCGACGCTGCCGCGGCCATCGCCGCCATCGATGTCGTCGCCCGTCCGCAGGCAACGCTCGACCTGCGCATAGCCCTGGACTCCCCCGTTGCCGGCCAAGGCGTCGTGGGCTCCGCGCTACGCGTGTGCGCCCACGAGTACGCCACCGTCAACGTGACCTGCACGCAGACGCTCGACGATAGCTGGATCGCGCTCGACGACACCGGCCTGTTCCTGGACGAGGGCGCGCGCGTCAACGTGCAGCACACCGTCCTGGGTGCTGGCGCCAGCGCCACCGGCCTTGCCGGCGACCTGCTGGGCGATACCGCCAAGGTGACGATCGATACCGATTACCTGGGCGCCCGCGAGCAGGTGCGCGACTTTAACTACGAGCTGCGCCACCGCGGCCGCAAGACCGAGTGCGAGATCGACGCCAACGGCGTGCTGACTGGCACGTCCAAGAAGGTCTACCGTGGCACCATCGACCTCGTGCACGGTTGCAAGGGCGCAACCGGCACCGAGCGCGAGACGGTGCTCTTGGCCAACAAGGGCGTCGACAACAAGACCGTCCCCGTCATCCTCTGCGACGAGGACGACGTTGCCGGCAACCACGGCGCCACCATCGGCCACGTCCGCGACGAGCAGCTGTTCTACCTCGCCTGCCGCGGCCTTGACCAAAACGCCGCCGAGGACCTGTTCATCCGTGCCAAGCTGGAGGACGCCGCGCTTTCCGCCACCGACGAGCGCACCCGCGCCGCCGTCGTCCGTCTGGGCAACAACTTGATCGACAACTTTGAAGAGGAGCTCGCATGATCGACACCGAGCACGTTAAATGCGATACCTGTACTGCCCCCGAGCCCATGGAGCTCGACGCCAGCGACGAGGCCTCGCGCGGCTGGCCTACCGTCGACATCGAGACCAACCCCTACAAGGCGCAGTTCCCACTGTTCCAGCAGCACCCCGAGATCGCCTTCCTCGATAGCGCCGCCACCGCGCAGCGCCCCGCCTGCGTGCTCGACGCCGAGCGCGACTTCTACCAGCGCATGAACGCCAACCCCCTGCGCGGCCTTTACTCGCTGTCCGTCGAGGCCACCGAGGCCATCGCGAAGGTGCGCCAGCAGATCGCCGACCTCATCGGCGCTTCCCAGGCCAACGAGGTCGTCTTCACCCGCAACACGAGCGAGTCGCTCAACCTGGTCGCCAAGAGCTTTGCGCCCACAGTCCTCGAGCCGGGCGACGAGGTCGTCATCACCATCATGGAGCACCACTCCAACCTGATTCCGTGGCAGCAGGTCTGCCGCGAGACCGGCGCCAAGCTCGTCTACCTCTACCCCACCAAGACCGGCCAGCTCACGACCGAGGAGGTTCTGTCCAAGGTGAGCCCCAAGACCAAGATCTTGGCCGTGGGTCAGGTCTCTAACGTCCTGGGCGTTGAGAACCCGGTCAAGAACCTCGGCAAGCTCGTGCACAAGTACGGCGGCTATCTGGTCGTCGACGGCGCGCAGTCGCTGCCGCACATGCCGGTCGATGTGGCCGACCTGGGCGCCGACTTCTTTGCCTTTAGCGCACACAAGGCCATGGGTCCCATGGGCATTGGCGTGCTGTGGGGCAAAATGGACCTGCTCAACGCCATGCCACCCATGCTCACCGGTGGCGAGATGATCGATTCGGTCACCGAGCAGGACGCCGTCTGGGCGCCCGTCCCCGAGAAGTTCGAGGCCGGCACGCAGGACGCCGCCGGCATCTTCGCCACGGGCGCCGCCCTTGATTACCTGGTCAACACGGTGGGTTACGAGAACATCCAGGCCCGCGAGCAGGCACTCGTCCACTATCTGATGGGCGAACTCATGCAGCTCGACTTTGTCCAAATCATCGGTTCCATCTACTGGGACAACCACCACGGCGTTGTGAGCTTTAACGTCAAGGGAATTCACCCGCACGACGTCGCGAGCATCATGGACATGGACGGCGTCTGCATCCGCGCCGGCCACCACTGCGCTCAGCCGCTGCTCACCTGGCTGGGCGTCGAGAACCTTGCCTGCTGCCGCGCCAGCGTGGCCTTCTACAACGACAAGGCCGACATCGACAAGTTCATCGCCGGCCTGCATCACGTTTGGAGCACGTTCAATGGGTAATCTGTACACCTCCACCACGTTTATGGAGCACAACTCGCACCCCGACTATAAGTACGAGATGGATGCCCCCACGCATGAGCACGACGGCATCAACCCCAGCTGTGGCGACGAGCTCACCTTGCAGCTGCGTGTCGAGAAGGGCGTGATCGAGGAGGCCTCGTTTACCGGGCACGGCTGCGCCATCAGCCAGGCCAGCGCCGACATCATGGCCGACCTCATCACCGGCGAGACCGTCGAGGAAGCTCACCGCTTGGCAGAGCTCTTCCTCGCCATGATCCGCGGCGAGAAGCTCTCCGAGGACGACCTGGAAGACCTGGACGAAGCCGCCCAGCTCCAGGACATCTCGCACATGCCCGCCCGCGTCAAATGCGCCGAGCTCGCCTGGCGCACCCTCGACGGCATGCTC
>URKU01000077.1 GCA_900548515.1 uncultured Collinsella sp.
CACCGGATCGAAAGACACAACTTTTTAGGAAGTCATTATGACAGCTATCGATCGAGACCGGGCGCGCGCGGCCTTCAAAAGCTACACCGATGCCTACGACGCCACCAACCCACGCATCGCGCTCAAAATCGAGCATACGTACCACGTGGCCGAGGCATGCGATGCCGTAGCGCGCGAGCAGGGCTGGTCGTCAGAAGATATTGACCTGGCATGGCTTTGCGGCCTGCTACACGATATGGGCCGCTTTGAGCAGCTGCGACGCTGGGACACCTTTAAGGACGCCGAGAGCATGAGCCATGCGGCGCTGGGCATCGAGGTCCTCTTTGGCGAGAATCCCGCCGATGCACCCGCCACGACAGACATCCGTGACTTTATCGAAACCGGTGCGCATGACGAGCTCATCCGAGCGAGCATCGCCTATCACAGCGACTTTCGCCTGCCGGCACAACTCGACGAGCGTACACGGTGCTTCTGCGATATCGTGCGCGATGGTGACAAGATCGACATTATGCGCACCATCGCCGACAGCACCGTCGACACTATCCTCAAGGTGGACGAGAAGACGTTTCTCGGCAGCCGTTTCTCGTCGCCGACACTTGCCGCCTTTGACGAGCACCGCTGCGTCGCACGCGATGAGCGCGATGAGCCCGCCGACTTCTTGGTGGGGCTTATCTGCTTTATGTTTGAGCTCGTCTATCCAGCAAGCCGCGCGCTGGCGCGCGAACAGGGCGATATCCACCGCCTGCTCGACGCGCCCTTTGGCATTACGCGGCCCTTTACCGACCCCGCCACGCAGGCAACCTGGAGCCGCCTAAAGGACGAGATGCGCGACTGGCTGGCGCGCGCCTAGCGCTCAAGCTGGGCCAGCAGCTCCTCGACGACCTCGACGGCGTCCCCAACAACCTTGTACTGGGCAGCACCGAAAATGGGGGCATCCGGGTCCTCGTTAATGGCGATAATGCACTCCGCCCCACCGATGCCGGCAAGATGCTGAATGGCGCCCGAAACACCGATACTCACGAGAAGCTTGGGCGAAACCGATACGCCGGTCTGGCCAATCTGATGGCGATACTCCAACCAGCCGGCCTCCACGACAGGTCGCGTGCAACCAAGCTCGGCTCCCAGAGCCTCGGCGAGCCTTCGCATCAGGGGCAGATTCTTCTTGGAGCCAATGCCGCGGCCCACCACGACCAAGCGTTCGGCATCGGCGATCGAGGCCTGCTGCCTCCACTCCTCGGCGGGAATCGAGATCTCGACACGAGCCTTAGCATCATCCGCAAGCGATATCTGGGTGATCGTGCCGGAGCGGTCGTAGTCAAAGTCGGGCGCCTTAAAGATGCCGGGACGAACCGTTGCCATCTGGGGACGATGATTGGGGCAGACGATGGTGGCCATCAGGTTGCCGCCAAACGCCGGACGCGTCTGTTGCAGCAGTCCCGTCTCCGTATCCATCGAAAGTACGGTGCAGTCAGCCGTAAGGCCCGTCTGCAAGCGCACGGCAACGCCGGGTGCCAGTTCGCGGCCAAAAGCGGTCGCACCGTATAGGATGGCCTCGGGTTTGCGTTCGGCTACCAAATCGCAGATCAAGCGGGCGTAGACCTCCGCATCGTTTTGGCGCAGGTGCTCGTCGCGACAGGCCAGGACTTCGTCGGCGCCCGCGCAAACCAGATGCTCCAGGTCGCCGAGAGAACCCTCGGGACCCATACCGATCAGTGCCACCAGACGGCAGTCGCGAGCATCGGCAAGCTCGCGGCCCTTGCCCATAAGCTCATAGGCAACGGGAGTCACCGTATCGTGCTCGTCGGTCTGCGCGAATACCCAAATGTCTCGATATGCATCAAGGTCCACCGCACCAGCGGCCTCGTCACGCTCGATCGAGATAGCGTTGACAGGGCAGGCGTCGACGCACCCACCGCATAGGATGCAGCCGTCGGTTACGCGGGCGCATCGGCTGGGTCGCTCGCCTTCCACTACGATGCCGCCCGAGGCACAGGCGCGAACGCAGCGACCGCAGCCGATACAGGCTTCGCTATCGATAATCAGTCCGCTCATCTATGCCATCCCCTCGATAATCTTGGCAAGCTTTGCCGCCTGCTCGGACGCCGTCCCCTCAACGGCCTCGCACGTTTGGTCACGGTCGGGCACAAACGAGCGCACGACCTGTGTCGGCGACCCGGCAAGACCGCAACGCGCGGGGTCGGCGTTCACGTCGGCGGCACTGACCACGCGCACGTCCGCCTCCTCCGCCGCGCGAATACCGGCAATACTCGGCATACGCAACTGGCCAATCTCCTTGGCAGTCGTCATCGCGCACGGCATCTCAAGATAGACCGTCTCCTCGCCGGCATCGCAACCGTGAACGAGCGAAAGCGCACCGCACGTCGTAAAACCTGCGCTCTGCACGCAGCTCACATCGGTCACGCAGGGAATCTCAAAGGCGCCGGCAAGCTCGGGGCCAATCTGGGCCGTATCGCCATCCACCGCCATCTTGCCGCAGATGAGCAGGTCGAAGTCCTCGTCGAGCGCTTCGATGCCGCACTTGAGGGCATAGGTGGTTGCCAGGGTATCGGCGCCCGCAAAGGCTCGGTCGGTCAGCAGCAGCGCGTCGTCGGCGCCTCGAGCGATGCAGTCGCGCAGCAGCGATTCGGTCGCGGGGATGCCCATCGACACCACCGTCACGCGCACGTCCATGCCAAAGCCGATAAAGTCGTCCTTCAGCGCCAGCGCGCATTCCAAAGCGCTCGCATCAAAGGGATTAATGACCGCCTGCTTGCCATCGCGCACGATGGTGTTGGTCTTGGGGTCCATCTTGACCTCGGTGCTGCCCGGCACGGCCTTGACGCACACCACCATATGGAAATCGCTCATCTTCACGCGCCCCCTTTCTGGACGAGCTCATCCAAGAGCTTCTCCGAAAACAGGTTACCGCGACCCAGCTGCCCGGCAGGATCGAGCTGGAGCTTGAGCCGCGCCGACTCGACCATGGCCTCGTGACCGTACATCGTCTCCAAGAAGCCCGCCTTGATCTTGCCGACGCCGTGTTCTGCGGAGACGGCACCGCCCATGGCCGTGACCTCGGAAGCCCACTGGGCAAAGAGTTCTCCGCCGCGGCGATAATCCTGTGCATCGCGCGGCAGAATGTTCACATGCAGATGGTTGTTACCGATATGCCCCCAGGCGGCAGATTCAAGCCCACTTTCCGCCAGCGTGCGGCGATAGAGGGCGATAACATCGGCCAAGTGCGCGTTGGGCACCGACATGTCCGAACCCAGTTTGGTGATGGTGGGATCCATGCGGCGGCGCTCGTCGATGAGCATGTTGACGCTCTCGGGCACCGCATGGCGGAAGAATCGCTGACACTCGCGATCGACCTCGGTGCGCGCGACCCATGTCGCATCGTCACTGCCGCCCGCAAGCTCCAGTACCCACCCCAAGTGATACAGCTCCTCAGTCGCCTGGGCTTCGTCGTCGCAGTCGAGCTCCACGTAGACACAGACCTTGGCGTCTTTGTCGAGCGCAGGCAGCGAGGCAAACGCCGTCGACTGCTCGCGCTGGCGACGTAGAATATCCAGGGCGCCAGCATCGAAGTACTCGATGGCAGCCGCATGGGACAGGACGGGACGCACAGAATCGGTGAAGGACACGGCCTTGTCTTCGCTGTCGAAGAAGCAGCTCACGCCCCAAACGACCGCAGGCGCCGCCTGCAGGGCAATCTCGAGCTCGGTGATAACGCCGAGCGTGCCGCAAGCACCGATAAAGAGGTCGATGGCGTCCATTTCGTCCGCAACGAAATAGCCTGAGGCATTTTTTGTCTTGGGCATGGTATAGCCGGGAAGATCGAGCTCGAGCGTACGGCCCACTACCGTCACGAGCGACAGGTGGCGGCCCTGGGCAAAAGCCTCGCCGCGCTGAAGCTCAAGCAAATCGCCATCAGCCAGCGCGACGTGGAGTCCCGTGATATGTGGGCGCATGGGACCGTAGGCGTAGCTGCGGGCACCAGAGGCGTTACATGCCGCCATGCCGCCCAGACAGGCAGATGCCTCGGTGGGATCGGTGGGAAAGAACTGCTCGGGGGCCTCTTGGAACTCCTCGTAGGCCTCAAGCGATGCCTGGTCCCAACCAGCAGTCGGCAGCACCTTCTTGCTCAGCTGCTTGCGCAGCTCCGAGAGCACAACGCCCGGCTCCACGCGCAGCAGAAATTGGCCTTGTTCATCGCGGCGAAGGCCCAAGTAGCGATTCATACGGGAAGTATTGAGGATATGCCCGCCGTGGGGCACGGCACCGGCGGCAAGGCCGGTTCGGGCGCCCTGAACCGTTACCGGGACACGCTCGGCATGGAGCTTTTCCAAAATGGCACGGACCTCGTCTTCCGTTGTCGGAAACGAGATGCTCGAGGCCTCGCCCGATGCGCGAGACTCATCGCGACCATACTCTTCGAACTCGTCGGTGAAGGGTTTGATGGTTGCAGACACGCGAACTCCCCCTTTAGCTAACTACAGTGTTTGCAGGGAGATGTTACCGCATCGTTTCGTCGACGTGTTCGAGACCGTCTCCATAATTGGCGATTTTTACGTTCGTGCAATTCGGCGAGCGGCTTGATTTCCTCGGCAGACGATGCTTTTGACACATATGGCCCCGCCGTCGCCGACCGCGCGATTGTCGCTTGAAAAAAGTTGGAGTATTTTTTGCCGCCTTTTACCTGCGGAGACACCAATCCGTCAAGCATTTGGTCAGCAATTGGTCAAGTAGTGGCTGATACCGTCGGCATCGACAGCCAAAACCGACAGAAGTTTTGGCCCCAGAAGCAGGGAGGTTCCCATGGCATATTACTGGCCCCAGTACGGCATCGCCATCGAAGTCGACGACGATCCCCATCTCCTGCCTTTCGACGAAGAGGCATTCCCCGATACGACGGTCTACCACGTTACCACCGATGTGATCTGCGACCCCGAGTCGTTCTCGGCGCTCGCCCACCGCATCGCGCATATCCACGACATCGAGCTCCCTCCCGACTTCGACGAGCTTGTCTACTCACGCCGCCTGATGCTTCACATGCTCTTTGGAGCGAACCCGTCCACCTTTGCGCGCATCTATACCGCCAAGGATGCCGCATGAGCGCGAAGAAGCCACCCCACTTTGCAGGCCTGGGTCGTCGCAAGAAGCTCATCCTTGCCTGTTTGGCCATCGTCTGTGCCCTTGTCGCCGTAGGACTATACGCTTGGCAGTCGCAGCCCGTACCCGAGGCGGGCGCTTCGGTTACGACGGCCGAAGGCAAAACGCGTCAGGAAATCCAAGATGAGCTCGACGCCATCGTCCGCGACAACATGATGACGATTTCGGTCGCACCGATCGCTCAGCTGCAGGAGGACGGCAAGCTGCGCGTCAACGTGCAAAACGTCCAAGACAATAAATTTCCCCAGCGATTCCGCGTCATCCAAAACGACGAGACCATGTACGAATCCGGTGTGGTCGAGACCGGCAAGACAATCGAAACGTGCCCCGCCGGCGACATCAAAGAAGGCGAGGCGTACATCGAGATCCAGGCACTCGATGCCAAGACCCTCGACAGCCACGGCAATCCGACACGTGTCAAGGTGCGGGTTGAGCAAGCCGAGAACTAGCTTTTCCGGCCGACGCGGCACCGCACGCAATTCACCAGCATTCGTCCAATCATCGCGGGGACGGCCCGCGGCGAATAGAAAGGAACGACCATGGACATCACCAGGAACATGAACGGAGCCAGAGCGCTCGTCGTGGGCGCAGGGCTCGCGCTCGCGCTCGCAATGGGCGCCGCCCCGACGCCAGCTATGGCAGCCGGGCGCGTTGGAACCACGAAAGTAATGGTCAGGACCGAGATCGACAACGTTGAGTTCAAAGTTCCGACGGTTATTCCCTTCGTCGCCAAGGCCGACGGCACGCTTCAGGGCCCCTCAGAAGACGCGACCACCATCGACAATCATTCGGCCTACGGCATCCATGTCACCAACATGAAGATCGACGCCATGAACACCTGGACCATTGCTGCCGACGCCAAAGCCGGAACCGCACAGAACTCCATCGACTTTAAGGTCGGCCCCGACGGCGCACTCCAGAACGCCAGCGCCGCAACGCAGGGAACGGGCCTCGATCTTTCCAAGAATGCAGCCTTCGACATGGGCTACCAGGGCATTGCCGGCGGCAAGGACAAAATTAAGCTCAAGACAAGCGGAAACGTCGCCCGCGTCACGCGCGACATCTTCCGCGTAACCGGCGAAGGCGATCAGGTTGCAACGATCACCTGGACGTTCGAGCCCGGTGCGCACACGGCATAAGGCCGTCGCCCTGGCCGCCACCGTCAGCATCCTAGCGTTTGGGCCAGCCATGGCCTTTGCCCAGCAAGAACAGGCGCAGGCCGCCACGCAAGTGACGGTCGACCTCTCGGAGCTCGACCGCGGCGACCGCGAGGAACCGTTGGCGCAGACAGGCGACAGACGATGGTTCTTGGCAGCAGGCGCCACAGCAGCAGGCGCGGGGACCGCCAGCCTCGGTCTGCACATCAAACGCAGCCAGAAACAAAACACGGACAGGCCGCACTAAATTAGCTAAGGAGACCCCATGGCATCGAAGAACCTTTTGCCCGTCGTCGCACTCTGCGGCGCGCTCGCAACCGGAACGCCTGTCGCCGCTTGGGCGACTCCCGCCATGGCAGACTCCTTACCAGCAGCCCTAAGCTCCGCACCAAATCCGTCGAGCGCCATTGCGTGCAAGCGTTTTTCGATCGCACAGGCCGCAATCTCAACCTCGGGATGCCTTCGTCGTAATACGGACGGCTCGATAGTCGTGGATATCAATCGTTCGAACAAGGCAAACGGCTCCCAGGCGGGGTGCGCCGTCTGCACGTGGCGCTCGGTTGTGCTCGATGCGGATGGCGATCCATGCAATTTAGAGCTGCGCATCGACATCGCTTCGGTCGATGACTCGGCGAACGGAGCGAAGGTCGCCTTCGACGGTACGTTTTTTGAGAAAGGATGTGGTATATGTCTGGGCTGCGCCGCCGCGAATGCAGATGATGCGCAGCCCACCCTCTCATTCACGGCATCGTTGCGGCTGACCAAAGCCGGCACCGATGCCATCGCGGCGGGAGAAGCGTCCCTGCTGTTCTACGCCGTCAGCACCAAAGACACAGACGCTCATTTCGAGAAGCCAGCCGGATCACTCAGCCTTACACGAGGGATAGAGGCAGGCCCTATTGAAATCGATGCCCACGCGCAAAGCAGGCAACGCATTCTTGCCGACCCGGCGCTTCTCGAAATGGAGTGGAACGGATCAGGAGCCATCGGAATTCTCCCCTCCGCGCTTGACGCCAAGACGCTCCCCTCAAACGACGAACCCATCAACGCAACCACACAAGAAGAGAGCGCGGACAAAGAAGCAGGTGCGGGCGACACGCCGTCGCCGACAAACAGCGTCCCAGCTTCTTTCGAAGCATCGAATGAGCCCGCTGCCGTTCCAAACGACCCCGAGCTCGCGGACAGTCTGGGGCTTGCTGATCCTCAAGAAATTGATGAGGGTAACTGCTGCGTGCTTGCCGCGCTCGACCACACAGAGGTCATCGACGCTGCGAACATCGAAGTTGCCGCCGCCAATCAGCCCGTCCGCAAGTCGGCCATCATCGCATTTCCCGAATCCATCGAAGTCGTCTTTTTGCCATCGGGCGAGGTCGTGGCCCCAACACTGCTCACCTTGTTGGGCGCCAAGAATACTCGAAACGAAATTAAAAAGGTCACGGTTGTCGACCCTGCAACCACCGCCAAGCTGCGTCTATACGCCGTTGCTCCAGACGGAGGCAAGACCTTGGAATTCGATGGTGACACACTCCTAGCCTGGCGACGTCTGGACATTATGCAAGACGTCTCGTACCAGATCGAGCTCGAAGGGTTTGATCGTGCCCGAGATGCCAATATCATCGCCGCGGCTATTGAATCCCCGCAGCGGCTTATGACACTGCGCTTTGAATACTATCCCTATGTCCCGACAAGCACCTGAGGCTTAAATGCTGCGCGTCGTTGCTAATGCCACTTATATAACGTATTAGATGAGTCGCGATGTACCTCGCATTCCACTCTGCTACGATTGCCACGTTGGCATCAATACGGGAGGGCTCATGCCGGGCTTGGGAACAATCATCAACGTTGTGCTTTTGATTGCGGGCGGTCTTTTGGGATTAGCGGGCGGTCGCTTCATTACACCGCGCATCCAAGACACGCTCATGAAAGCATCGGGGCTGTGCGTCCTGTTTATCGGCCTTGGCGGCACCATGCAAAAGATGCTCATCATCGATGGAAAGGCACTAGCGACCACCGGTACCACCATGCTCATCGTCTCGTTCGCCCTCGGCTCGCTCATCGGCGAGGCCGTCAACTTGGAAGCCGCCATCGAGAACCTTGGCGAATGGCTCAAGCGCAAGACTGGCAGTGAGGGCGATAACGAGTTCACCAACGCTTTTGTCTCGACTTCACTCACCGTCTGCATCGGTGCCATGGCTATCGTGGGATCAATCCAAGACGGCCTGCTCGGCGACTGGTCCACGCTCGCCCTCAAGGGAGCGCTGGACTGCATCATCGTCTGCACCATGACGGCCTCGCTTGGACGCGGCTGTATTTTCTCCGCCCTGCCCGTCGCCGTGTTCCAGGGGACGATTACGCTGTTTGCCGGCGCGCTCTCCCCCATCATGACCACAGCAGCCCTCAACAGCCTTTCGCTCGTAGGCTCCATGCTCATCTTCTGCGTCGGCGTCAACCTCATCCGTCCTCAGACCTTCCGCACGGCCAATATGCTTCCCTCCGTCGTCATCGCCGTCATCTACGCCCTCCTGTTCTAAATCTATCAACGCAGCAGTATCTCGAACATCTGTTTGATGCTGTGCTATGATATGAGGTCACCGTAGCTGCGTTCGAGAGGAGGAGCGGTGGCCGACCAGGACATCAAGATGCTCATCGAGCGCATTATGGCCGAGGCCCGGACCCATCAGTCCGCCCG
>URKU01000078.1 GCA_900548515.1 uncultured Collinsella sp.
GCGCCTTCTCGGCGGCGATGCGCTCGCGCTCTGCCTCGGCAGCGCGTGCTGCCTCCTCGGCGGCGGCTGCCTGCTCCTCGGCCTGCTTGGCGGCCTCGACTTCCTTCGCGCGGGCCTCGATCACCGAGGCGAGCTGCTTGCGGACCATGGCGACATAGGCGTCCTCCAGGGCGGAGGAAGCGGACTTAGCGGGAATCTTCATTTCGGCGAGATGACCCATCAGTTCCTTGGAGGTCATGCCGAACTCTTTGGCCAGGGTGGACACACGGACTTTTGCCATATGACTTCACCTACCCTTTCTGGCACCTTGGGTGCCTAGAGACTGAACAAGCGTGGGGTATGCGCTGGGACCCGCCCGGCGCGACCGCGCGCTAGATCAGGTCCTCCGCATCATCGAAGGCGTCGGTGTCGTGAACACCGCAGAAACGGGAGCCGGGACGGGCCTGGTTGCGGCACTGGATGCCGTCCTCGGACACGAACTCGCAGCGACGGACGTCCTCGTCCTCCTCGTCACCGATCAGGTCGGCGGCGGGCTCCTCGTGAACGGGAACGTTCTTGAGGATGTCGGCGGCAAGGGTCTCGGACTTGATGTCGATGTGCCAGCCGGTCAGGCGCGCGGCGAGGCGGGCGTTCTGGCCCTCCTTGCCGATGGCGAGGGACAGCTGGTCGTCGGGCACGATGACGCCGGCATAGGCCTTCTCCTCGTCGATAAGGACGCGGGTGACCTTGGCGGGCGACAGGGCGTTGGCGACGTAGACGGCCGGATCGGCATCCCACAGGATGACGTCGACGCGCTCGCCACGGAGCTCGCCCACGACAGCGCGAACACGGCTGCCCTTGGGGCCGACGCAGGCGCCCACGGGATCCAGGCGATCGTCGAGCGAATGGACGGCGACCTTGGAGCGCTGGCCGGGCTCGCGGGCGATGGACTTGATCTGGACGGTGCCCTCATAGATCTCGGGCACCTCCTGCTCAAACAGACGACGCATGAGCTCGGGGTGGGTGCGGGAGATGACAATCGGCGGACGGCTGTGCTCGCCACGAACCGGCTGCAGGTTGGAGTTGGGGTCGCGAACGTCGATGATCACGGCTTTGATGTGCTGGTTGTGAAGGTAGCGCTCGCCCATCGGACGCTCGTTGCGCTCGTTCTCGTAACGGCGCTGGTCGAAGTGCGGAAGCTCGGCCTCGACGCCCTCGCGAATCTTGACGATCGTGAAGTCGGGCGTGGACTGCAGCACGGTACCACTGATGAGGTCACCGATGCGGCCGGAGAACTCCTCGTAGATCTGCTCGCGGGCGGAGTTGCGCACGATGGCGTTGATCTCGGCCTTGGCGTGCTGGGCGGCGATGCGGCTCGTGTTCTTGGGAGTGACGTCGATCTCCTCGAACTCGGTGAAGTTGCCCTCCTCGTCCATGGAATCGTCGATCGGCTCCAGACGGTAGACGTAGATCTTACCGGTGGTGCGGTCGATGGTCACCTTGGCGCCCCACTCAAGATGCAGGATCTCGGCATAGCTCTTGGCGAGCGACTGCTCCAGGCGGTCGATCAGGTAGAGCTGGTCGATGTGCTTCTCTTGGCAAAGCTCCATCAGGGCGGACATCATGTCGGATGCTGCCATCTTACTTTCCTTCCTTCGCGGGCTTGAAGTCATAGGTGGGCTTCAACTTGCACTTTTTAACATCAGAGAAATCGAGGGTGACGGACTCGCCATCCTCGAGCTCGAGGGTCACGTTCGTCTCGGTGGCGGCGGCAATCTTGCCGGCGTACTTGCGACGGCCCTCGGTGGCGGTGGAGGTGAGCTCGCAGTTCTCGCCCACAAAGCGGGCAAAGTCACGCGGACGGCGCAGCGGGCGCGCCATACCCGGGCTAGAAACCTCGAGCGTATAGCTCGAAGAGATGGGGTCGAGCTCCTCGATCACATCGCCGACCCATTTAGTGTTGGCCGTGACGTCATTGAGCGACAGGCTCTGACCCTCGGCACCCTCGATACGCACACGCACGCAGGGGGCCTTGGTGGCACCCACGAGCTCAACGTCGACGATGTCGACATCGTGCTGGGGAGCAACGGCCTCGAGCGCGTCGATGATCGCCTGCTCGGTCTTGGTCTTGACCATTGCGGCACCTCCATCCATACAAAAAAGAAGCGGGGCCGAAACCCCACTTCTTTCAATTACAACTTCATTTGCAAGCAAACTATACCAATACCTGCGCAAACGTGCAACCACAACACAAACCCGCAGGTCAGCGTGAGCACAGGTTCTCCACAAGAAATGAATAATTGGGCGAGAACCACCACATGGCACTCCCCTAAAAGCCCCAAAACGGGCCATGCGTCCCAGCCCGTCAGGCAAATCGGGCCCCATGGGCATTCCGTAACTGAGTGTATATCGGCCAGACTAGTGCTAAGGGACATTCTGTAGCAAGAAAAACGACCCCTCATATTGCCCGCACGCCCTTCCAGAACCTCTACGGCAAGGAGGCACCCATGAAACGCCTAGGCACCCTCTGCATGACTGCGCTCGCCATCGCAACGTGCTCGTTGGCCCTCTTGGGCTGCGGCAACGCGAATGGCAAAACCGACACATGCGAACCGAACCCTGGCAGCACAAAAGCCATCGAGAAAACGACGCCATCGGAGAGCTTCGACAAAATAGACGAAGATATCGTCGATCCCCAGAGTCTGGGCCCCGAACCCCAAGAACAGTTCCCCATCGACCTTGAGGCAGACGAGAACGTCCATGTTACCTGCGAAGGCAAGGACACCGACGGCTACGGGGACGCCGCGCTCGTCTTTACGGTGACCAACAACACCGGTGTCGACATGATGTTTGGCGATGTGGACTCCTATGCCTACGTCAACGGTGTCGTCCGCGACGTACGCATACGCCAGCCCGTCGCCGCAGGCGAAGAAGCGACCGCCATGCTCACCTTTGTAGGCACCTTCGACGACCCGGACTTTGATGTGAACAACGACCTCATCGACATCTACCTCAACATTTGGATGTTCGAAGAGGCAACAGGCAACGTTTACTTTAGGGACCTGGTACACATACCGTAGAAGACGGTGCGACGCACTGACTAAGCAGGGCACACAACACAAAACGAGGGACGACCCAACCGGACCGTCCCTCGTTTATTGCATGTCAGCTTTACGCGCAGCGCTTACTTGACCACAAGGTTGACCAGCTTGCCGGGCACGCAGATGGCCTTGACGACCGTCTTGCCCTCAAGCCACTTGGCAACGGCTTCCTCGGCGGCAGACTGCATCTCCTCGTTGGAGGCGTCGCGGGCGACGTCGATGCGGCCACGGACCTTACCGAGCACCTGCACGACGATCTGCACCGTGTCCTCGATGGACTCGGCCAAGTCGAACTCGGGCCAGGCGGCGGTGTAGGCGTTGCCCTCGCAGCCGAGTGCCTCGTGCCACAGCTCGTCGGCCCAGAACGGGCAGATGGGGGCAAGGACACTCACGATGTCCTTGGCCACGCCGTAGCACAGAGCCTTATCGCGGTCAGCACCCTCGGTGGCGTTGAGGTAGGCGCTCGCCGCGTTGACGAGCTCCATGACGGCCGAGATCGCAGTGTTGAACTGGCCGCGGTCGAAGTCCTCGGTGCACTTGGCGATGGTACGGTGACGCTCGCGATAGAGCTTCATCGCGGTCTCGTCGAGCGCGGACTTGTCGAAGGCCACGTTGGCGTCGCCGGACTGGACGAGCTGCCACACGATACGCCAGGCGCGCTTAATGAAGCGGTTGGCGCCCTCAACGGCCTTAGGATCCCAGTCGAAGTCCTTCTCGGGCGGGGCGATAAACAGGATCGCCAGACGCATGGTGTCGGCGCCGTAGGGCTCGATGACCGAGCTCGGGGGCACGACGTTGCCCTTGGACTTGGACATGGTGTCGCCGTTCTCGTCCTTGACCATGCCCTGGCACAGCAGGTTGGTGAAGGGCTCGTCCACGCTCAGCAGGCCCAGGTCGCGCAGCGCCTTGGTAAAGAAGCGACTGTAGAGCAGGTGCAGAATGGCGTGCTCGATGCCGCCGATGTAGTTATCGACGGGCATCCAACGGTCTGCCGCCTCGCGGGAGAAGGGCAGCTCGGTGTTGTGCGGGTCGGTATAGCGCAGGTAATACCAGCTGGAGCAGGTGAACGTGTCCATGGTATCGGTCTCACGCTTAGCCGGGCGGCCGCAGACCGGGCAGGTGGTCTCGTAGAACTCCTTACACTCGGCGAGGGTCTCGCCGGCGCCCAGGTCCAGATTCTCGGGCAGCGTCACCGGCAGCTGATCCTCGGGCACGGGCACAATGCCGCAGTGCTCGCAGTGGATGGCCGGGATGGGGTTGCCCCAATAACGCTGGCGGGAGATGAGCCAGTCGCGTAAGCGGAACTCGACCTTGCGACGGCCGCAGCCCATGGCCTCGAGGTCGGCCACGATCGCAGCCTCGCCCTCGGAGTGCTTGCCGCCGCGCATGCCGGTGTACTTGCCGGACTGGACGAGCGTGCCCTCGGCAGCGTGGGCGCAATCCCAGTCGACGGTCTCGGCATGGAAGGTATCGATGGTCTCGCCGCTGGCCTCGACGGCAGCGCGGTCGTCATCGTCCAGGATAATCGGCACGATGGGCAGGTCATACTTGCGGGCAAACTCAAAGTCGCGCTGGTCGCCGCAGGGAACGGCCATGACGGCGCCGGTGCCGTAGTCGGCCACGACGTAGTCGGCAACCCACACGGGGACCTTCTCGCCGTTGACGGGATTCACCACGTAGCGACCCGTAAAGGCACCGTGCTTCTCGAGGGTGCCCTGTGCGCGCTCGACGGCAGAGATATGCTTGGAGTCCTCGACGATCTTGGTCACGGCCTCCTCGTACTCCGTGCCCTCGACGAGCTCGTGCAGACGAGCATACTCGGGAGCCAGGACAAAGAAGGAGACGCCAAAGAGCGTGTCGGCACGCGTGGTGAAGACGGTGATCTTGCCCTCATCGCCCTCGATGGGCTCGCCATCCTTATCGCACAGGGTAAAGTCGACCTCGGCGCCCTCGGAGCGGCCGATCCAGTTGGCCTGCATCTGCTTGACGCGCTCGGGCCAGCCGGGGAGCTTCTCCAGATCGTCGAGCAGCTCCTGGGAGTACTCGGTGATCTTGTAGTACCACTGCTCAAGATCGCGCTTCTCGGGCTCGGTGCCGCAACGCCAGCACTTGCCCTCGGTCACCTGCTCGTTGGCCAGAACGGTCTTGCAGTTGGGGCACCAGTTGACCGGGTTCTTCTTACGGTAGACCAGGCCCTTTTCCCACATCTTCTCAAAGATCCACTGACCCCAGCGGTAATAGTCGGGGCTGCAGGTCTTGACCATGCGATCCAGATCGTAGGAGAAGCCCATGCGCTTCATCGTGGCGAGCGCCTGGTCCATGTTCTTATACGTCCAGGCGGCAGCCTGCGTGTTGTGCTTGATAGCGGCGTTCTCGGCGGGCAGGCCAAAGGCGTCAAAGCCGATGGGATGCAGCACGTCGTAGCCGCGCATGCGGGCCTGACGGGCCATGGCATCGCCGATGGTATAGTTGCGCGCGTGGCCCATGTGCAGGTCGCCCGACGGATACGGGAACATCTCGAGCACGTACTTCTTGGGCTTAGCAACGTCGGTGTCGACGGCAAAGAGGTTGGAATCCTCCCAGGCCTTCATCCACCGGGACTCAATGGCCTGCGCGTCGTAGGCAGGGATCTCGTCCTTATGATCTGTGCAATCGCACATATCAGCTCCTTTGTTATGTCGGTTGGGGCGGGGCGTTCTTACCTTTACTCGCTGCTGCGGACAGTCCTGCGCAAGACGAAGAGCACATTTAGTTCTCTTCTTTGCGTGCGGAACTTGCAGCGAGCAAAGGTAAGAACGCCCCGCCACATCGTTAACTCGCATGATAATAGCAAATACAACAAGCGAGATGCCTGCGACTTGCGGGCATCTCGCTTTATCTAAATAACGTGGTTGGGAATCAACCTTAATGTGCGGCTCTTACCTTATCGATAGGATACGGACTGCTGGGAGTCCTTTACGACTACGTCGTGGGCACCGCCTTCGACGATCGAGGTGGAGCTCACCAGGGTCAGGCGTGCCTTTTCCTGGAGCTCGGGGATCGAGAGGGCGCCGCAGTTGCACATCGTGGACTTGACCTTGTAGAGTGTGCCGCCCACACCGTCCTTGAGGGAGCCGGCGTAGGGAACGTAGGAGTCGACGCCCTCGACGAAGCTGAGCTTCGCGGCGCCGCCCAGGTCGTAGCGCTGCCAGTTGCGGGCACGCGCAGAACCCTCGCCCCAGTACTCCTTCATGTACTGACCGTTGACGTTGACGCGCTCGGTCGGGCTCTCGTCAAAGCGGGCGAAGTAACGGCCCAGCATCATAAAGTCGGCACCCATGGCAAGGGCGAGCGTCATGTGGTAGTCGTAGACGATACCGCCGTCGGAGCACACGGGCACGTAAACACCGGTCTCCTCGTAGTACTCGTCACGGGCGCGGCAGACGTCGATCAACGCGGTGGCCTGGCCACGGCCGATGCCCTTGGTCTCGCGGGTAATGCAGATGGAACCGCCGCCGATACCGACCTTGATGAAGTCGGCACCGCAGTCGGCCAGGAACCGGAAGCCCTCGGCGTCGACAACGTTACCGGCACCGACCTTGACGTCCTCGCCGTAGTTGGCGCGGATCCACTCGATGGTGCGCTTCTGCCACTCGCTGAAGCCCTCGGAGGAGTCGATGCACAGGACATCGGCACCGGCCTCGATGAGCAGCGGCACGCGCTCGGCATAGTCGCGGGTGTTGATACCGGCGCCGACCATGTAGCGCTTGTCGTTATCGAGCAGCTCGTTGGGGTTGGTCTTGTGGCTGTCGTAGTCCTTGCGGAAGACGATGCCCATAAGGTGATCGTTGTCGTCGACGATAGGCAGAGCGTTGAGCTTGTTGTCCCAGATGACGTCGTTGGCAACCTTAAGGCTGATGTTCTTGTCGCCCACGATGAGCTGCTCACGCGGGGTCATGAACTCGAAGACCTTCTTCTGGTGGTCATCGCGGCTGGGGCGGTAGTCACGGCTGGTGACGATGCCCAGGAGCTTGCCCTTGGGGGTGCCGTCGTCGGTGACCGGCATGGTGGAGTGACCGGTCTTCTCCTTGAGCTCGATGACCTGCTCCATGGTCATGTCGGGGGTCAGCGTGGAATCGGACTGAACGAAGCCAGCCTTGTGATCCTTGACGGCCTTGACCATGGCGGCCTCGGACTCGGGGGTCTGGGAACCGTAGATGAAGGACAGGCCACCCTCGGTAGCGAGCGCGACACCCATGTCGACGCCCGAGACGGACTGCATGATGGCGGAAACCATGGGGATGTTCAGGGTGATTGCCGGCTTCTCACCGCGCTTGAAGCGGGTTAGCGGCGTCTTAAGAGAGACGTTGTTGGGGATGCACTGCGAGGACGAGTAGCCAGGGACCAGCAGATACTCCGAAAACGTGTGGGACTCACCGGGAAAGAACGTAGCCATGTTTCTCCTTTTTCCATGCGACCGGTCGGCTGCAGGCCTCGTAGGACCCAGCCCAACCTTGGGCGCCCAATACTGGGGAAGTATCTTAGCGCACTTTGACTGCTACAATGCATGATTTAAGAAGAGCACACGAGGGTTTGACGCAGGCTTTGCGTTTGCCCAGCAAACACTTTAGCGGGGAGACGTGGAGCACATGGAGTACAAGACAACGGCAAAGTTGGTCATTCAAGCGTGCGACAAGGATCTGCCGGGCGTGTTCGGCCACGGCTGCGTCTTGCTGCTGCAGGGTATTGCCCGCGAGCACTCGCTCAACCGTGCCGCCAAGAGCATGGGTATGGCGTATTCCAAGGCCTGGCGCATTGTGAACGAGGCCGAAGGCCAGCTGGGCTGCAAGCTCATCGAGCGCGACGGCGCCCGCGGATCCACGCTCACCCCCGCCGGCGAGCGAGCCATAGCGGTCTACGAGGAGCTGCAGGCCGACATCAACAACGTCATCGCCACCAAAGCAAACAACCTCATCGCCAGCATCAAAGAGTAGCTAATTTGCGGAGGGCGTTGTCTAGGGCGGCGGCTACGGTTAGGGGGTCGTCGGTACCGGCGAAGAGGCGGATGGTTCCCCTCTGCTTGCCGCGTGGGGCCGAAAGGCGTGTCGTTGCGCCGCCGGCGGGCGACGTGCTGAACTCCCCCGGCAATGTGTCGAACAGCTCACCCGCACTTCGCTCGATAAGGTCAAACTCAACCGCCGGGCCAAAGCCGTGCTCGAGGATTCCCGTTGCAACCGCATGATCGGGATGCGAACCCAGCCCAGGATAGCGAACGTTACACACCATCTCGTTAGCAGCCAGATACTCGGCCAGCGCACGGGCGCGATCGAAGTGCGCCTGCATGCGAGCATCGAGCGAGGACAGCCCGCGTTCTAGCACGTCGGTCTCCTCGGCAGACAGGCCAAGCACAGACGCACCGCAGTCCGCAAGCAACGCGTGTGCGCACTCTGCGGCGGCATCCACGCGATGGCGCTTGAGCTGCGAGCGCGCCACCGAGACGGCGACGAGCTTGCGCGGAGCTTCGCCGGCACACACACGGTCGAGTGCCTCGAGCGACAGCGCGGCACCCAAGCACAACGGATCGCATCCAAAAACACCTGCCACGGTGTTATCCACCACAAGCAGCGCATGCGCCTCGCGAGCCGCGCGGCCCAGGGCACGAAGATCGGGCACACGCAGGCCAAACCCGCCGATGGAATTGACGAACCACCACAGGTGCGGACCCTCGGCATCAAACGAAGCATCCAAGCCCTCGGACGCGACGGTAAACGCCGCAACCGACGGCTCCCCCACGAGCACAACGTCGCAGGCATCAAAGCCGCGCGCAAACGCATCGGCAAAGTCGTCCGCAAAGG
>URKU01000079.1 GCA_900548515.1 uncultured Collinsella sp.
TCTTCCATCCTCACATGTCCGCCGAGCGCCGTGAGAGCAACCTCGCTGGTTGGCGTGATGCCGTCAAGCGTTCGCTCAACACCGCTCAGTAGGGTTGCGACGAGCTGCTCGATACAACAAACCGTTAAACTTATGCACGGCGCGAGGCAACAACGTCGCCATGCGTCTTGTCAGCAAGGCCATCTTCCGGCCGCAATGAAAGGGGCATCAACCCATGACCGTCACCTACGATGCGTCCCGTGTGACGCTTGTCGATCATCCGCTCGTCCAGCACAAGCTGTCGATTCTGCGCGACAAAAACACCGGCACCAACCAGTTCCGCCAGCTCGTGCGCGAACTCGCACTTTTTGACGGCTACGAGGCCATGCGCGACCTGCCCATGGAAGACGTCGAAGTCGAGACCCCCATCACTACTGCCACGTTCAAACAGCTCGCCGGCAAGAAACTCGCCATCGTGCCCATCCTGCGTGCGGGCCTTGGCATGGTCGACGGCATCCTCGACCTGGTGCCCTCCGCTCGCGTGGGCCACATCGGCATGGAGCGCGACGAGGTCACCCACGAGCCGCACGAGTATTACTGCAAGATGCCCAAGGATATCGACCAGCGCATCTGCCTGGTCGTCGACCCCATGCTCGCCACGGGCGGTTCGGCCGAGATGGCCATCAGCTACCTGCGCGAGCGCGGTGTCAAGGACATCCGCATGCTGTGCATCGTCGCCGCGCCTGAGGGCCTCAAGTCACTGACCGAAAAGGACCCCGACGTACATATTTATACGTGCGCCATCGACGACCATCTCAACGAGGCCGCCTACATCGTTCCCGGCCTGGGCGACGCCGGCGACCGCATCTACGGCACGCTGTAATCTCTGGGCCATACCGGCTAACGTCGAAAATACGAAGAAATGGTGCGCGCGGGCGAGCAAAAGACGTCCACGCGCGCTCCTGTTAACGGACGTTTTGCGCTGAGGGGTTCGAGAAAAACGTATTAGCGTACCTGCGGCATAAAGAAGGTCTTAAGAAAACGAACAGGTGCGTATTAACCGATGCTTTTTCGGTTGTACTTTAGCGATTGGCTCGTACAATAGTCACCAATGTTTGGCGGGAACTGTCCTGTGAGGCGTTAAAAAGGAAAGTGAGGACGCCAGTGTTTCAGATAGCCGATCTGCTCGCTATCGTTGCAGGCGCCATCGCGGGCGCAATTGCCTTCCTTCCCTTTGTCTTTACGCTCAAGCCGGTTCTTGACGATAAACAGAATGCGGACATGCTCAAGGGTATGGTGAGTCTCGCGGTCTCGGCAGTCGCCCTGCTCGTCTTTACCTTGGTTGTGTTTGTGTTGTTCGGAGAGGCATTTCGCATGTTCCTCCTGGGCGAGGCGATCGGCTTCGTGGCCTTTATGGCCGCCTGCGCGGTTCGCGTCGCCAAGGCGCTGCGAGATCCTCATGAGGTCGAAAGGTAAGTCGTGGAAATTTTTGAAAAGCTGCCTGATGAGATTAATCATCTGGTCAGCGAGTTCAGCTCCACCCCTGTCGTGGGCGATCTGAGCTGCGGCATCACGCAGTACTCGTTTTGGCTGATCGTCTCCACGATCGTGCTCCTGATCGTCCTGGCCGTGTTCAAGAAGAAGCAGACTTTGGTTCCCAAGGGCTTCTTCGTCAACGGTTTCGAGTACATCATCGAGTACGTCGAGAACGACATCGGCAAGGGCGTCGTGGGTGAGAACTGGAAGAAGCACTTCCCGTTCCTGTGCTCGCTTTTCCTGTTCATCCTGATCAACAACATGATCGGCCTGATCCCGGGAATGAAGCCCGGCACCGGCGCAATCGGCTCCACTGCCGCGCTCGCCATCTTCGCCTTCGTGTACTTCATCTACTACGGATGCAAGGCTCACGGCGTGATCGGCTACATCAAGAGCCTCGCTCCGCAGGGCGTGAGCTTCCCGATGAACGTGCTCGTGTGGGTCGTTGAGCTTTTCTCGACCTTCCTGCGCCTCATCACGCTCGCCGTCCGTCTGTTCTGCAACATGTTCGCAGGACACGTGGTCATGGGCTCGTTCGCCATCATGGCGAGCATGTTCATGCAGCCGCTGCTTCAGCAAGTTTCCGCGGCCCACGCCGTCGGCGCCCTGCCTTCGCTGGCCTGGCTTGCCATTCTCATCCTGATCTATGCGATCGAGCTTGTGGTCGGCGCCATCCAGGCTTACGTCTTCACGGTCCTTACCGCCGTGTATGTCTCCGAGGCAGAGGAGGTCGCGGAGGAGGAGTAGTCTTCCGTTCGCGCCTTAAAGGTAAGGCAATTCGTTAAACCGCCGGTGCCCGTACCCATGGAGCCCGGCAGTTATAAAAAGGTTATCCTGCGTGAAATAAGACACGCACGACAAAGGAGGAATCGTGGGAGTTATCGGTTACGGTCTCGGTGTTATCGGCGCTGGTCTTGCTATCGGCCTGTCTGCTCTGGGTGCTACGGGTGCTATGGCCCGTCAGCCTGAGGTCCAGGGCCGCGTGTTCACCGTCTTCATCATGGGCTCCGCTTTCGGCGAGGCTCTGGCTCTGATCGGCTTCGTTGTCGCGCTGATCGTTAAATAGCACGGAGCGTCAAGTATGAATCTTTCATCCCAGAAGAGCGCGATCGCACTCTCCGCGTCCGCGGCCGCGCTGCTCATGCCGGTTTCCGCGTTCGCCGAGGACGGCGCCGCCGGTGCGGACATCCTCATCCCTAAGATGGCGGAGTTCATCCCGGCGCTTATCGCCTTCCTGATTATCTGGATCGTGCTGGCCAAGGTCGCCCTGCCGGGCATCATGAAAACCATGGAGGAGCGCGGCAAGAAGATCGAGGAGAGCCTCGACGAGGCCGAGAAGACCAAGCAGGAGGCTATCGCCAAGCGCGCTGAGTCCGACTCGATCGTCACCGACGCCCGTCGTCAGGCTGCCGACATCGTTCTCGAGGCCCGTAAGGACGCCGAGTCCGAGCGTGCCCGTATCATCGAGGCTGCTCACAAGGAGGCCGAGGAGATCATCGCCAAGGCCCATACGACCGTCGAGGACGAGCGCAAGTCCATCTACGCCGGTGCCGCGAGCTCCATCGCCGACCTGTCCGTTGCCGTCGCCACCAAGATCGTGGGCGAGGCACTCGAGGACGATGCCGAGCAGAAGAAGCTCATCGAGCGCTACATCCAGGAAGCAGGTAGCCTGAATGCCGACTAGCCGCTATCAGGACAAGGTGCTCGAGACCTACGCGCGTTCCCTTTTGGAAGCCGCCAAGGCCGAGAACCATGTGTTCGAGGACCTCGAGATGATCGAGCGCTTGGCTTCTGCCAGCCCCGAGATCATCGCCGTGCTCGACACCATGTCCAAGCGCGACCAGCTCGACCTTCTTCCCAAGGTGGCAGCTGCCTTTAAGTATGTTGCCGAGGAAGACGAGGATGTAGTGGGCGTGACCGTCACCACGGCGATCCCGCTCGACGACGAGCTGCGTCAAACCATCACTAAGAAATGCGAGCAGGACTTCGGCCGCAAGGTATTCCTTATCGAGCAGGTCGACCCGTCTATCGTGGGCGGCCTGGTGCTCGAGGCCCGCGGCGAGCGTCGTGACATTTCCGTCAAGACGCAGCTGCGCATCGCGCAGGAGACCCTCGCAAACTCTGCTAATTCGTACGGAGGTGAAGCCTAATGTCCGAAACCCTCAATGCCCAGGATATCGCCAAGAAACTGCAGGAGCAGCTCACGAGCCTCTCCGCGACGGTCGATACGCATGAGGTTTCAACGGTCGACGAGGTAGGCGACGGCATCGCGCGCGTCTCCGGCCTCAAGAGCGCCATGGCAGGCGAGCTTCTGGAGTTCAAGAGCTCCGATACCGGTGAGACCGTCTTCGGCCTTGCCCAGAACCTTGACCGTGACGAGGTCGGCGCCGTTCTGTTCGGTGCCGTCGACTCCATCAAGGAAGGCGACGAGTGCCGCACCACTGGCCGCGTTATGGATATCCCCGTGAGCCGTGCCATGCTCGGCCGCGTCGTCAATCCGCTCGGCCAGCCCATCGACGGCCTGGGCGACATCGTCGCTACGCACCGTCGCCCCATCGAGTTCAAGGCTCCCGGCGTCATCGATCGTACCCCGGTGTGCGAGCCGGTTCAGACCGGTCTGCTCGCTATCGACTCCATGGTGCCTATTGGCCGCGGTCAGCGTGAGCTCATCATCGGTGACCGTAAGACCGGTAAGACCGCCATCGCCATCGACGCTATCCTCAACCAGCGCGGCAAGGGCATGGTCTGCATCTATGTCGCCATCGGCCAGAAGGCCTCCACGGTTGCCAACATCCGCGAGACCCTCGCTCAGCACGGTGCGCTCGACTACACCATCATCGTTTCGGCCACCGCTGCCGATTCCGCCCCTATGCAGTATATCGCGCCTATGGCCGGTGCCGCTATTGGCGAGTTCTTTATGTACAACGGCGAGGACGGCAAGCCCGCCAGCGAGACCAACCCCGGCGGCCACGTGCTCGTCATCTACGATGACCTGTCCAAGCAGGCTGTGGCCTACCGTCAGATGTCGCTGACGCTGCATCGTCCTCCCGGACGCGAGGCCTATCCTGGCGACATCTTCTACCTGCACTCTCGTCTGCTCGAGCGTGCCGTCAAGATGTCCAAGAAGAACGGTTACGGCTCCATGACGGCACTGCCGATCATCGAGACCCAGGACGGCGACGTCTCGGCCTACATTCCGACCAACGTCATTTCCATTACCGATGGTCAGATCTACCTGCAGTCCGAGCTCTTCTTCCAGGGTCAGCGCCCGGCAGTCGACGTGGGTATCTCCGTGTCCCGCGTCGGTGGCGATGCGCAGACCAAGGCCATGAAGCAGGTCGCCGGCAACCTCCGTCTGGACCTCGCTTCGTACCAGGAGCTCGCTGGCTTTACGCAGTTCGGCTCCGACCTCGACGAGGCTACTCAGAAGCAGCTGACCCACGGTGCTCGCATGACCGAGCTCCTGAAGCAGCCGCGTTACAAGCCGTTTGAGGTTGGCGAGCAGATCGTTACGCTGTTCGCTGGCAACGAGGGCTTCCTGGATGACCTGGAGATCGCCGACGTGCTGCCTTTCCGTGCCGAGCTCATCGAGTACATGGACAATGGCTTTGGTTCGCTGCTCGACAAGGTTCGCGCCAAGAAGATCGATGATGACACCAAGGCTGAGCTCTTGCGCGTTATCGGCGACTTCAAGCAGCAGTTCATGGCCAAGCACCATTCGGATGTTTCTGGATCAGAGGAGAACTAAGCCCCATGGCCAACCTTCGCGACATTAAGAAGCGAATCTCCTCGGTTACCACGACCAAGCAGATCACGCGCACGATGGAGATGGTCTCTACGGCCAAGATTCGTCGTGCCCTCGATCGCTCCAAGCAGGCCGAGCCCTATAAGGAGGCGCTGACCGACGTCATGTTGACGGTCGCCGGCGACGCCTCCTGTTCGGGCACCGATCCCATGCTGCAGAAGCATGAGAGCGTCAAGCATGGCCTGATTGTCGTTATTGCCTCGGACCGCGGCCTTGCCGGCGGTTTCAATACGACGGTGGAGCGCACGGCCGAAAAGCTCGCCGCTTCTTGGGCGAACGACGGCATCGAATGCGAGATCATCGCGTGCGGGCGTAAGCCGGCCACGTATTTCCGTGACCGCGCAAACGTTGTCATGCACTTTGAGGGCAACTCCTCTGAGCCCGATTTCAATCAGGCCCGCATGATCTCCTCTCATATCTGCGATGCGTATCGTGCCGGTGAGCTTGACCGTGTCGAGCTTGTCTACCACCACGCCAAGAACCGCGTGGATCAGGAGCTTCGCGTCGAGCATCTGTTGCCGCTCGACCCCGAGATGATCGCTATGGCCCACGGTCCGCGTAAGAACGAGACCGACGCCCCTAAGCGCATCTCGTCCACGTTCGAGTTCGTGCCCTCTCCCGAGCATGTTCTCGGCAAGCTTGTGCCGTCTTATATCCTGACGGTCATCTACCAGGCCCTGATCGATTCGGCGGCTGCCGAGCAGGGTGCACGCCGCAAGGCCATGCACTCCGCGACGGAAAACGCCACCGCGATCATCTCGACCCTTACCCGCACGTATAGTCGCGTGCGCCAGGCTTCGATCACGACCGAGATTAACGAGATCGTCGGCGGAGCCTCAGCATTGGAGGAACAGTAATGGCTAATAACACCGTAAAGCTTGCGGTCGAGGAAGCCACCAAGAAGACGACTGCCGGTGATGGTCGCATCGTGCGAATCATCGGCCCTGTCGTCGACGTCAAGTTTGACGGCGCGGTGCCCCCGATCTACAACGCGCTCACGGTCGAGGCCGAGACCCCGATCGGTCATCTGAGCACGATCCTCGAGGTCGAGAGCCAGCTTCCGGGCGGCGTCGTCCGCACGGTCGCCATGTCCTCGACCGACGGCCTGCAGCGCGGCCTCATCGCCACCGATACCGGTGAGCCCATGAAGATGCCCGTTGGTCCCAAGACGCTCGGCCGCATTTGGAACGTCATGGGCAAGCCCGTCGACGGCAAGCCCATGCCCGAGGTGGAGGAGTTCTACCCCATCCACCATGCAGCGCCCCGTTTCGACGAGCTCACCACCAAGACCGAGATCTTCGAGACCGGCATCAAGGCCGTCGACCTGCTCGAGCCCTACATCCGCGGCGGCAAGACAGGTCTGTTCGGCGGCGCCGGCGTCGGCAAGACCGTTCTGATCCAGGAGCTCATCAACAACCTCGCCCAGGAGCACGGCGGCACCTCGGTGTTCACCGGCGTCGGCGAGCGTACCCGCGAGGGCACCGACCTGTTCCTCGAGATGAGCGAGTCTGGCGTTATCGACAAGACCTGCTTGGTCTATGGTCAGATGAACGAGCCGCCCGGAGCGCGTCTGCGCATCGGTCTGGCCGGCCTTACCACCGCTGAGTATTTCCGTGATCGTGGCCAGGACGTTCTGCTGTTCATCGACAACATCTTCCGCTTCTCCCAGGCAGGTTCCGAGGTTTCCGCACTGCTGGGCCGTATGCCGTCCGCCGTCGGTTACCAGCCCACGCTGGCAACCGAGATGGGCGACCTCCAGGAGCGCATTACTTCGACCAAGACGGGCTCCATTACCTCCGTCCAGGCTGTCTACGTCCCCGCAGACGACCTGACCGACCCGGCGCCTGCCACGACGTTTACGCACCTCGACGCCACCACGGTTCTTTCGCGTAGCATTTCGTCGCTCGGCCTGTTCCCGGCTATCGACCCGCTTGCGTCTTCCTCCGACGCTCTCGATCCCTCGATCGTCGGCGAGGAGCACTACCGTGTCGCCGTCAAGGTCCAGGAGCTCCTGCAGGAGTACTCCGACCTTCAGGACATCATCGCCATTCTGGGTATGGACGAGCTGTCCGAGGAGCAGCGCCTTACGGTCAACCGTGCCCGTAAGATTCAGCAGTTCCTCTCGCAGTCCTTCCACGTCGCCGAGAAGTTCACCGGCAACCCCGGTGTCTACGTCCGCGTCGAGGATACCGTCCGCTCTTTCGCCGAGATTGTCGACGGCAAGGCCGATGACCTGCCCGAGCAGGCTTTCCGCTATGCTTCCACGATTGAGGACGTGCGCGAGCGCGCCCGCAAGATGGGGGAGAAGTAGGTTATGCGTATCCGCATCGTGTGCCCCGTGAGCTGCGCCTATGAGGGCGACGCTGCGTTTGTGTCGATTCCGTCCACGGATGGCGAGTTTGGCGTTCTGCCTGCTCACTCCAGCGAGATCTGCACGATCGACCGCGGTTACGTTCGCGTTTCCGATAAGGCCATGGGCACTGTCGACCACACGTTTGCCGTGGCCGGCGGCTATGCCCAGGTTGCGGACGATGTCGTGACCGTTCTCGCCGAGCGCGCTTGCGATTTGGCGACCGTCGATGCCGACAAGCTTAAAGCTGATATTCAAGGTTTTGAAGAGAAGCTGGGTAATTTGTCGGAGGATGATGCACGCCGCGCCTACCTCTATAATGAAATCGCATGGTGTAAGCTCAAGCTTGCCCAATAGTCAAACGATTTAGCGTTCGACCATTTGCGAACACATCATGCCCGGGATGGCCCAGCCACCCCGGGCATGCTTTTTGAAAGGGTAGACCTTGGATATTATCCGCGTTGAGGGTGGCCACGCCATCGGAGGCTCCGTGCCCGTCTCGGGCGCCAAGAACTCCGCGCTCAAACTCATGGCGGCAACGCTTCTGGCGCCGGGCAAGACGACGCTGCAGAACGTGCCCGATATTTCCGATGTCCACGTGATGGGCAAGGTGCTCAAGGGCATGGGCGCTACGATCGATGTTCTCGACGAGCACACGCTCGAGATTGATACCTCTCAGGTCGATTCTTGGGAGGCCCCCTACGAGCTCGTCGCTAAGATGCGTGCTTCCACCGCCGTCATGGGACCTCTGCTGGGCCGCTTCCATCGCGCCAAGATCGCCATGCCGGGCGGCTGCAACCTGGGTGCTCGCAAGATCGATATGCATATCTTGGGTCTTGAGGCCTTGGGCGTTGAGTTCGATACCGCCCACGGCTATATCAACGCCAACGCGCCCCAGGGCCTGCACGGTACCACCGTCACGCTCGAGTTTGCCAGTGTCGGTGCGACCGAGAACCTCATCATGGCCTCCGTGCGCGCGCAGGGTACCACGGTAATCGACAATGCCGCCCGCGAGCCCGAGATCGTCGATCTCGCCAACATGCTCAACGAAATGGGCGCTAAGATTGTCGGCGCCGGTACGCCTGTCGTGACCATCGAGGGCGTGGAGGAGCTGCATCCCGTTACCCATCGCGTGGTGGGCGACCGCATCGAGGCCGGTACCTTTATCGTTGCCGGTGCGTTGATGGC
>URKU01000080.1 GCA_900548515.1 uncultured Collinsella sp.
CAAAGATATGGCACCGTGGGGACACATGTATGTCAATCCTGGTCTAACAGAGCCATATCTTTTGTCCCCTGGATAGGCTGTTCTGAGGACATAGCCCTTTTTCGTTACGCCGAGGATAACGACATAGTCTTGATCGATTCCGGATGCGACAACTTGAACTTTGTCTTCGCGGCCCCTTTGCCTTTGAAGGTAAACGTTGGCGGGCACCCTGCCCTCCACTGTTGCTTTTAGGACCGGAAGCCTCACAACCCTGTTGAGATCAAGATTGACCAATGGGTTGAATTGCTCTCTGCTCTTCCCGTGCTTTGAGACGAGATGTAGCCATGTCGACTCGTATTGCATGTTTGTCACGGGGGACCCATCCCATGCGACAAGGTCCAGCAGATTGTCGTCATAGTATTCTCTTGAGAGATGTGACGCGCGCAGCATATCGCACGTAAGGCCTTGGTAGCAGGGCCCAAGGTCGAGATGCCCGTCGCGGTCGAGTGAGTATCCTGTTCGCATCACATATTCCTTCGTCCACGAAAGTGGAACACGTTGAATTTCTGCTCGGAAGGCCATGTCTCATAGCTCGCAAGGGTACTTGTATTTAAATTTCGACAGATGTCTCGGCATATTTGCAATTTTGCGGCACTTGACCCTTCGAGCTGCAGGTGTCCATTCCTTGAGGCGGCAAGGGCTCCGATGAATAAGTCTGCGAGCTGTATGAGGTCGTTCTCATGTGACTCGACTTCTTCGACAAATTTTACCGAGTTGCCAAATTGGAATGTGTCGATCAGGCACCTCCTCAATGTGTCCACTCGGTCACGTTCGTCAATGCGGCGATCGATAAATAGGCGGTATGAGTCTCTCCTGTCAAGCCAGTTGTTAAATACCTGGTAGTAGACCTTCTGAAACATTTCCTCAGTATCATCGAAGTTTGTCTCGCGCCTACTGACAACGACTGCGCGGAATCTCAGCTCGGGGTTTGAGAAGAACAGGTCAACCAAAGCCTGAAAGAAGGAGAGTCTGGACGGGCACACCGTTTTCCACCCAAATTCTCCCTGCACGTTGTAATAGGCCCTGAGTCGGTCAACCGTCCTTACAATCTCTCTCTTTTGGTCCAGGGGGCACATGATGCCTCCTATGGCCATAAAATCGTCTGCTAGAGAAGATGTGACGCAGCTTTCGTCACAATAAACGTTGTAGGTCGTGCGCTCCTCGTTTTTATGTGCGGCATCACTTCCTGCTTCGCAGTTCGCCCGGCCATCATTCGTGTTTAGCGGTCTCATGTGATCGCGCCCTTCTTCGGATTGCCAAATTTGTATCAGATATCGCGGTGCTAACGATTTGATTCGCGGCACCGCACCTAGGCGCCGAAGAGCTTCGCGAGCACACCGAGGGCCACCAACGCCTTGGGTACGAGATCCACGCTCTTCGTTGCAAGGTCGATGACCCTTGCAGCGTGTTCGGCGAACCCTGCCCTGTTCTTCGCCTCGGCTGCCATGCGTGCCCGCGACAGCGCCAGCTCGAGTGCCTCTTTCGTCTCGTTGTCGAGAACGGGGTCGTTGCCGATTTCGGTCACCGCCTGGCCTACCTCTACCGAAACGTCCGCCGTCGCAGTGGCCTCTGAGACGCTGCTGGAGCTAACCGTCGTGCCGTTTCCGCTGTTCGTGAGCGTGGCCATGTTTGCCACGAGCCATCCCTTTGCGCGCTTTACGCCATCCAGAGTCTTGTCTCTGGGAATTGTTAGCGATCCGGTGCACCTGAGCGGGAAGGAAAACCCTTCCATCTGCAGCATGAGGTCGTCTATGTGTTCCTGGGTGCTCTCACCATAATCTCCCGCAGTGATGCAGTCGCACTCGTAGATGAGATCCTCCACGTGCGTCTCCGCTAATGATTGAGACATGGTTATTACTCCTTCCCATATATGAATTGAATATCGCGGTCTACGCGGACCTTACTTGATCCGCTTCCTGCCCTTCGCCTTCAGGCGCTGCAGCCTGATTTCGGGACAGCTCGGCCTGGTCGCGTGCCGTCTCCAGGATCTTCGAGCGCCTCTTCTCGGTGCTCCGTCGGTAGCAGATGATCAGCTCACCCTCCGCGCCCGCCGGCGCCGTCGGCTTGTCCTCGGGATGCTCCTCGTACCAGCCGAGCAGGTCGTTGGGGTCGGTGTTGAATACTTCGCAGAGCGCACCTACGAGCTCTGCATTCGGATAGCTCTCCTCGCGCTCCCAAGACTGAATAGTTCGGAATGACTTGCCGACATTTTGTGCAAGCTCCTTTTGGTTTAGTCCCAGGGCCTCTCGGCGCTCTCTTAGACGAAGGTTCATCCTCGCTCCTTTCTTTACGTTAAGTGAATAGTAAACAAAAAATGTCTTTACGCAAAAAAATGTTGCTTATTCGATTGATAGGGTCATAAGACTGTTCGTCATTTAATTCAACAGACAGAAAAACGTCTCTAAGGAGAAACGAATGGATTTCAGTAAGGAGCTGGCGGGGAATATCCGCGCCGTACGCGCCCGAGCTGTCCTTTCTCAGGCTGAGGTCGCTTCCAAGCTCGGAGTGAACGTCAGCATTTTCGCGAAGTACGAGAGCGGCGATTACATTCCTGGAGCCGACAAACTCTTGGCTATCTCGCAGGTTCTTGGTTGTCCGCCCAACGACCTGATGGGCTGGAACACGGATGAAACCGCATAGGAATGGAGGAAGAGGGATGACCGGGAGGAGCTACGAGCTGCCCGACGACATCACGACCCTGGGCGGCATGGTGATCTTTGAGTTAATAAATTGGGATATTCGGGGTGCACGCCCGCGTGGCTTTCATATCCCCAAATTATCCCAAGTGCGTGTGCTAACCCGTTTTTACGCGCTTGTGCCGTTATTGCCGTTCTTAAACCCGCAGATAAGCAGTGTGTTCGTTTTTGTCGTTCTTTCAAGTCAGTACTGTAACATCTGGAACCCAAATCCTCGTCTAACTGTTACAGATCGAGACGAACGGTTTCCATAGTTGTCGGCAGACGAGGTTGTCGACGTTACCGGGTCTCACCTCGTCTGCCGTTGGCGGGTGTTGCGGGGCTGTTCGCCGCATTGCCGCCGCGCTGGGGGCGTGCAGACCGTAGGATAGTCTTATTGACAGCCTGTCAACTTGTCTGGGAGGCACCGTGGCAGAAACATTTGATATCGCAATTGTGGGCGCGGGCATTACCGGGTGCGCCATCGCGAGGCAGCTCGCGCGCTATGACCTGTCCATTTGCGTGGTCGAGACGGCTAACGATATTGCGCTGGGCGCGTCGAAGGCCAACGGCGGCCTGGTGCACGCTGGCTACGATCCGGCGCCGGGCACCGTAAAGGCGCAGGTCAACGCCCGTGGCTGCGAGTTGTACGGTACGTGGGCGCAGGAGCTGGGCTTTCTGTTCCGCCGCACCGGGTCGATGGTGTTGGGCTTTAACGACGAGGACCGCGCGCATCTTGAGCAGCTGCGGTGCAATGGCCTGGCCAACGGTGTGCCCGAGCTGTCGATTATCGGCCCCGAGCGCATCCACGAATTAGAGCCGCGCGCCAGTGCCGATGCGGCGCGCGCGTTGTGGTGCCCTTCGACCGGTTTTGTCGATCCGTTTGAGGTTGCCATCGCCGCGCTGGAGAACGCCGTGGCCAACGGGGTGACGTTTATGCGCTCCGCACCCGTGGAGGCGATTGAAGTTGCGGGCTCGGGCGACGACGCGCGCTTTACGCTGGCGACGCCCGCCGGAGACGTGCGCTGTCGCTATCTGATCAACGCCGCGGGCAACGGCGCCGCCGACATCTCGCATATGGCGGGCGCCGAGGAGTTTCAGATGGTCTGGCGTCAGGGCAACATCGTTGTGCTGGACAAGGAACCGCGTGCGCTCATGCCGCTCTACCCGGTGCCGACGCCGGTATCGAAGGGCGTTATCGTGACGGGGACCGTGCACGGGAACACCGTGATCACCGCGACCGCCGCCGTGCGCGAGCCGGGCGACACGCAGACCTATGCAAGCGATGTGAACGCGCTCCTGACGGGAGCGCGCAAGCTGGTGCCCGATCTGGACACGCGCCGCGTGGTGCGCGCGTTTGCCGGCGGGCGTCCGGTCATTCAGGGTACGAACGACTTCTTTATTGGGCAGTCGGCTGTGGTGCCGGGGCTGTTCCAGGCGGCAGGCATTCAGTCGCCGGGTGTGGCGAGCGCGCCGGCCATCGCCGAGCGCATAGAGCAGGTGCTGTGCGACGCCGGCGTGGCCCTGCGCGAACGAGACGATTGGGGCCCGATTCGCCGTGCGCCGGACGAGTTCGACCGCGCGCCGCTTGCGCGCAAGGAGAAGCTCATTGAGTCCGACCCCGCGTGGGGGCAGATTGTCTGCCGCTGCGAGACGGTGCCCGAGGCCGAGATCGTGGCCGCGATCCGACGCCGCCCGGGCGCGGTTTCGGTCGAGGGCGTCAAGCGCCGCTGCCGTGCCGGCATGGGTCGGTGCCAGAGCGGCTTTTGCCAGAGCCGCGTGGTGGCAATCCTGGCGCGCGAACTGGGCTGCGACCCCAGCGAGGTGCTGTTGGAGGATGCCGGATCTTGGCTGGTTGAGGGACCGCTGAAGGGGGTGCGCTAGGATGGCAGCGTTTGATATGCACGACGAACGCGCAGAGGCCGGAACCGCAGCGTCGGTGGCAACGCAGGCCTTCGACGTGGTCGTTATCGGAGGCGGCCCCGCCGGCATGGCGGCCGCGCTTGCCGCGCACAAGGCCGGCGCGCACGTGGCCATCGTGGAACGCGAGCAGCATCTGGGCGGTATCCTGCGCCAGTGCATCCACCCCGGTTTTGGCCTTTCGCACTTTAAGCAGGAACTCACCGGCCCCGAGTACGCGCAGCGCTTTATCGACCAGGTGCGCGCGACCGACATCGTGCTGTTCTTGGACAGCATGGTACTTGGAATCGATTCGGGCGAGGGCGAGGGCGCGGGCGCGTCGAGCGTGGACGAGGGTGCGGGAGATGCCGCAGTCCATACCGTCACGCTCATGAGCCGTGCCGGTATGCTGCAGCTCACTGGGCGTGCGGTCGTCCTTGCTATGGGATGCCGCGAGCGCACCCGCAGCGAGATCAAGATTCCCGGTAGCCGCCCCGCCGGCGTGTTTACGGCGGGTCTGGCGCAGCGATACATCAATATCGAAAACCTCAAGCCCGGCTCGCGTGCCGTCATCTTGGGCTCGGGTGACATCGGGCTGATCATGGCGCGCCGCTGCACGCTCGAGGGGATTTCCGTCGAGGGCGTGTACGAGCTCATGCCGTACGCCAACGGCCTGCGCCGCAATGTTAAGAACTGCCTGGACGACTTTGGCATTCCGCTGCACCTGTCCACCACCGTCACGCGCGTGATCGGGCACGACCGCGTGGAGGCCGTCGAGGTGAGCCAAGTCGACGAGCGCCTGGCGCCCATTGCCAGGACGGAGCGCATCGTTCCGTGCGACACGCTGCTGCTTTCGGTGGGATTGATTCCCGAGAACGAGCTTTCGGTTGCCGCAGGCGTAGAGCTTGACCCGCGCACGCGCGGCGCCGTGGTGGACCAGAGCCTGCAGACAGGCGTGCCGGGCATCTTTGCCTGCGGAAACGTGCTGCACGTACACGACCTGGCCGACAACGTGACGACCGAGTCCGAGCGTGCCGGCGCGGCTGCGGCGGCATACGCGCTGGGGAGCGGCGCGAACGTCGGGCACGGTACTGCGGACCCGAGCTGCCAGCTCACGGTCTCCCCCGCCGGCATTGCGGGCTACGCGCTGCCGGGACGCATTACGGCTGTGGCACTCACCAAACTCAACTTCCGCGTGCGCCGACCGGTCGACGCCGCCCGCGTGCGCATTCTGGCAGGCGACGAAGAGCTGTTTGCAGGCAAGGTCCGCCCGTTTAAACCAAGTGTAATGGAGAGCTTCCCACTGCCGGCAAAGGCGATTCAGAGCGCACTCAACCTGCGTGTTAGCGAAATTGTTCTGTCCGTAGATCCCATTGAGGAGGCGTAAGGCCATGAGCACGAATGTGACCGAGACATTGCAGTTCAACTGCACCACCTGCCCATCCGAGTGCCACCTAACCGTAGAGGTAGAGCGTGACGCAGACGGCGCCGTGGTAGAGGTGCGCTCCGTAACCGGCAACAACTGCCCGCGCGGCGATACGTTCGCGCATCAGGAGCTCACCTGCCCCATGCGCGTGCTCACCACCACCGTGGCCGTATCCGGCGGCGACGAGGTGCTGCTGCCCGTGCGCACGGCCGAAGCCATCCCGCTGGCGCTCCACGCCCAAGCCATGAACCTCATCCGAGGCCTAGTCCTCAACGCCCCCATCCGCATGGGCGACATCGTGCTGGAGAACTTCCTAGACACCAACATCAACCTAATCGCCAGCATGGACATCGACCCAGCCTAAGCAGCTAATTTAGGATGGGGCTCTTTTAGCTACCACGCCATCCACCCCACCCCTCCTCAATTGCGGTGAAATAGTTCCCGATTTCCGCCAAAACCCCGGCATCCAGGAACTATTCCACCGCAACTATCCTTGGAATCGGTATTTAGCCTGTGCCTACTTTAGTGCCATTTCAAAACTATGCCGGATTACGGGGCTGATTCGGAGACCCCCATCCATACCGGCCATTTTCAATTTTTGACAAGCCATCTACATGCGGTTTTAATTTCGCGATTTTTGCCATGGTCAAGTAATACAGGTCCAGCCCCGTAATCCGCCATACTTTTGAAACCAGCCCATTTGGGACGGGCCTCTTTTAGCTACTTTTGCCCGAACGTTCGCTAGACAGCCCATGCTAAGGAGTGTCCCAAGGTGCCGGCATAAAAGGAACGTCCCTATGTGCCGGGCTTGGGATACCATGGTGGCACCCTAGCGAAAGGACGATGTATGGCACATGTCGATGACCAGCGTGTGGCGCGCGTGCTCGATGCGCTCGAGGCTCAGCACCCCGGCGCACAGCTGCTCGTAAACGACCCGTGGTCGATCTACTACCTGACCGGCTTTTATGCCGATATGTTCGAGCGTTTTTGCGGCGTGTTGCTCGCGCGTGGTGCCGAGCCGGTGATCTTGGTTAACGCGCTGCATCAGCTGCCCGAGTACGACAATGCCCGCGTTGCCTACCACACCGATACCGATATCGTGGCCGACGCCATCGCTCGCGAGGTCGATCCGACCAAGCCGCTCGGCATCGACACCGTCATGCGCTCAGGCTTTTTGATGCCACTCATGGAGCGCCACGCAGCCAGCGAGTTTTTCCTGGGCGACTTTGCCGTCACCGCCGCGCGCACCCACAAGGATGACGCCGAACAGGAGCTCATGCGCGCGTCCTCAGCCGCTAACGACGCCGTGATGGCCGACGCCATCAAGCTCGTCCACGAAGGCGTGACGGAGCGCGAGATTGCCGACCAGATGCTCGGCCTGTATCGCAAGCACGGCTGCGAGGGCTTTAGCTTTCCGCCCATCGTGAGCTTTGGTGCTAACGCCGGCGACCCGCACCATGAGCCCGACGACACCGTGCTCAAGCGCGGCGACGTAGTGCTGTTCGACATTGGCGGGCGTCATCGCAACTACTGCTCGGACATGACGCGCACGTTCTTTTGGGGCGATCCGGACGAGGAGACGGCGCGCATCTACGACATCGTGCGCCGCGCCAACGAGGCCGCCGAGGCACTCATCGCACCGGGTGTGCGCATGTGCGACCTGGACCGCGCCGCGCGCGATGTGATTGAAGACGCGGGCTATGGGCGGTACTTTACGCATCGCCTGGGTCACTCGATCGGCCTGCAGGACCACGAGCCGGGCGACGTTTCACTCGTCAACGAGCAGGTCGTGGAGCCGGGCATGACGTTCTCCATCGAACCGGGCATCTACCTCCCCGGCCGCACCGGTGTCCGCATCGAGGACCTGGCCCTGGTGACCGAGAACGGCGCCGAGATTCTCAACGCCTACCCCCACGATCCGCTCCGCCTAGACTAGGCAATGTGGCAAAGGGACAACCCCTTTGCCACATCCTGCCAAGGCTTCGCCACAAAAACGGCCTATCTACTACGTTTAACCCGCACGGGTCGACCATAACCGACTTTTCGCAAAATCCGCAAGCCATCTACCTGCACTGATAATTGTCCTTGGGGGAAGCGGGCACTGCGGGGGCGCGTCAACAGCGCGCGATTTCCGCGTCGCAGCGCTACCCTGATGCTGAACGCCGGGACGATGACCCACTGACCTGCTGACGCCTCTTCGGCCGTCCTCAAATCCGACCTGTCTCGCCCCGGCTTCCGCGACCCGGAGTCCTGCCATGACCTAATAGGAGCATGAGCGCGGACAATCGGATAAGGCAACTTGATTGTAGCGCTCCCGTCAGTGCAATGTCTGGGAGACCCGGGCGCGGAGCAGGCGGCAGACCGAGGGGAGCGAAAATGGAAGGCGAAACGGTCATCGCGGGCGTCGACACGCACAAGGACGTGCATGTCCTGTGCCTGCTCGACGGCCTCGGGAGGAAGATCTGGAGCGGGAGCTTCGGGGCCGACCCCGAGGGCTACGACAGGCTGGCGGAGGCGATAGGCGACCCGGGGAGCTGCATGGTCGTCGGCGTCGAGGGCACGGCGTCGTACGGGGCCGGGCTGACGAGGAGGCTCGTGGAGCTCGGGTACAACGTCGTCGAGGTGCTCAGGCCCAAGAGGGACAAGGCGAGGCCCGGCGAGGGGAAGAGCGACCCGCTGGACGCCGAGCGCGCGGCGCGCAAGGCGGCGTCCGGGAGGGGCTG
>URKU01000081.1 GCA_900548515.1 uncultured Collinsella sp.
CACAAGGCGTCCTACGGCGGAAGAATTGCAGGCGTTTATCAGCTAAGTACTTGGACATATGTTGCGTAACACTGCATATTTTGCAAAAAGATAATGCTACAGGGCTTGTGACAGTACTCATATTTGACGTTTTTTGTCCACGACCCCTTATTGCGTGGGCGAATCAGTTGCAAAGCGGGATCCAAAGCGTCCTTCGCAAACAAAAAGCCGGGGCCCACGCGATGCAGACCCCGGCTCAATACCGTGACGATATGCCAGTTACGTTCTACACGTAGAACAGGATGTCGTCGTAGGTCGGGACCGGCCAGTAGTCGGCGGCCACGATCTCCTCCATGGCGTCCACGGCGGCACGCAGCGCATCCATAGCGGGAACGACCTCGTGCGCGTACACGTTGGCCTGCTCCTGACCATCGAGGCCCTCGGCCTTCTGATGCACGGCGTCGAGCGCCTTGATGGAGTCGTTGATGGCGGTGATGCCGTTGCAGAGCTTGTTGAGCGTGTTCTGCTCGCACTGCATGGCAGCATCGGCACCGGCAGCGCGGATTGCCTCCAGGCCCTTAGCGACCTTGGTGGCATAGGCGGTGATGACCGGGCGATAGGTACGACGTGCCTCGCGAATCATCGTGGTAGCCTCGATGTTCATGAGCTTGTTGTACTTCTCGAGCTTGCAGTCATAGCGGCACTGAGCCTCGGCCTTGGTCAGGACGCCCGTCTCCTCAAAGAGCGCGATAGCCTTATCGGAAACAAAAGCGGGAAGAGCGTCGGCCGTGGTCTTGTTGTTGGCAAGGCCGCGCTTCTCGGCCTCGATGGGCCACTCGTCGGAGTAACCGTCGCCGGAGAACAGGATGCGCTGGTGATCGGTCAGCACCTTCTTGCAGTACTCGAGCGCGGCGTCCTGGAACTTATCCTCGGGCGTACCCTCGAGTGCGTCGGCGAAGGACTTGAGCGACTTGGCCACGGCGGCATCGAGCACCAGGTTGGAGTCGGAGACGTTCTGCTCGGAGCCGCAGGCACGGAACTCGAACTTGTTGCCGGTGAAGGCAAACGGGGAGGTGCGGTTGCGGTCGGTGTTGTCCTGCATCAGCTTGGGCAGGGTATCGGCGCCCAGGTCAAGCACGCCGCGCGTGGCATGGACGGAAGCCTTGCCATCGATGATCTTCTCGACAACCTCGGTGAGCTGGTCGCCCAGGAAGATGGACATAATCGCCGGAGGAGCCTCGTTGGCGCCCAGACGATGATCGTTGCCGGCCGAGGCAACGGAGGCACGCAGGAGTTCCTGATAGTTATCGACGGCCTCGATCACCGCGGTGAGGAAGACGATGAACTGCAGGTTGTCGAGCGGAGTGTCGCCCGGGTCGAGCAGGTTCTCGGACTCGGTGCCAAGCGACCAGTTGTTGTGCTTGCCCGAACCATTGATGCCCTCGAAGGGCTTCTCGTGCAGCAGGCAGACCAAGTCGTGACGGGAAGCGATGAGCTTCATCTTCTCCATCATGACCAGATTCTGGTCGATGGCCTCGTTGACCTCGCCGTAGACAGGGGCGAGCTCATGCTGGCAGGGAGCGACCTCGTTGTGCTTGGTCTTAGCAGGAATGCCAAGCGCCCACAGCTCATCGTCCAGGTCCTTCATATAGGACGAGACGGTGGGGCGGATAGCGCCAAAGTAGTGCTCCTCGAGCTCCTGGCCCTTGCAGGGAGCAGCGCCAAAGAGGGTGCGACCGGTGATGACCAGGTCCCTGCGCTTGCGGTAAGCGTCCTTCTTGATCAGGAAGTACTCCTGCTCATCGCCCACGGAAGGAACGACCTTCTTGGGGGTCTTGCCAAACAGCGCCAAAACGCGCTTGGACTCACGCGAGAGCGCGGTCATGGAGCGCAGCAGCGGGGTCTTCTTGTCCAGAGCCTCGCCCGTGTAGGAGCAGAAAGCCGTGGGGATGCACAGGACATCGTCCTTAATGAATGCGGGGCTGGTGGGATCCCAAGCGGTGTAGCCACGGGCCTCGAAGGTGGCACGCAGGCCGCCGTTGGGGAAGCTGGAGGCGTCCGGCTCGCCCTGGATGAGGTTCTTGCCCGTAAACTTGGTAATGGCGGTGCCGTCGTGGTTGGGCTCGAGGAAGCTGTCGTGCTTCTCGGAAGTAATGCCCGAAAGCGGCTGGAACCAGTGCGCGTAGTGCGTCGCGCCCTTGGAGATGGCCCAGACCTTCATGGCGTGGGCAACGGCGTTGGCCACATCCAGGTCGAGCGGCTCACCGTCCTCGAGGGTTGCAGCAAGGCGCTTCCAAATGTCCTTGGGGAGGTAGTCCTTCATGACTTCCTCAGAGAACACCATGGTCCCGAAGCGGTCAGTAAGTTCGGCCATACGGAACTCCCTTCGTATCGGCACCGCGTGAGAAGCGGTGTTGATTACTAACGAACGAGTCATAGATTAGGCTCGTCGTGTTTCCGCAACATTACCGTTATGTTGCTGTCACGAAACCAATCAATGAGGTTACCGCATCGCGGCGGCGTTGCCGCCCTCAACAGCCAATCAACTGTATAAATTGCAGACCTCTCCCCATGGTTTAAGGGTAGGCAATTTGGGATGGGGCTCTATTAACTGGTATTTCGCATCAGATACCAGTCTTTATAGCCCGTGTCAAAATGAGCCGCTCTGCTATAGGGAATGTCGATAGCAGGGCATCTTTGATTGGTATCCCCCAAATAGTGAGTGAAACTCCGCCGTGGCACAGTGGTGCTGTAGAATCCTTACAACACATCACACTATTTAAGTATCTAAAGGAGCACGATATGCGCGTCGACGAGGTTTTTAAGCAGGCAGCATCCCAGGGCACCGCACCCGTTTCCTTTGAGATGTTCCCGCCCAAGGGCGAGCTTACCCTCAACACGGCTCGCGAGGTGGCAGGCAATCTGTGCAAGCTTTCGCCGAGCTTTGTCTCGGTCACCTGCTCTGCCGGCGGCTCGGGCAACGGCGCCACCACCGCCCCCATCGCGCATATGATTACGAGCGAATTCAATACGCCCTCGGTGGCACACCTTACCTGCGTGGGCCGCTCGCACGCCGATATCGCCGCCAAGATCGACGAATACCGCTCCGCCGGCGTAGAAAACGTACTGGCCCTGCGCGGCGACCTGCCCGCTGGCGCGACCGAGGATGACAAGCCCGCCTCGGACTACGCCTATGCCCGCGACCTCATCCCCGAGCTCGTCGACGCCGGCTTTTGCGTGGGCGCCGCAGCCTATCCTGAGGGCCACATCGCCTGCGAGGATCTGAACCTCTCGGTCGAATACCTCAAGCAAAAACAGGACGCCGGCGCAAGCTTCTTTGTGACGCAGCTCTTCTTTGATAACGAGTGCTTCTACCGCTTCCGCGAGCATGCCGACAAGGCGGGCATCACCGTGCCCATCACCGCGGGCATCATGCCGTTTATGGGCAAGTCGCAAATCAGCCGCATGGTCTTTATGTGCGGCGCGTCGCTGCCTTCCCCCGTCATCAAGATCCTCGCCAAATACGAGAACGACCCCGAGAGCCTGCAGGCAGCCGGTGTAGATTATGCCGCCCGCCAGCTTTGCGACCTCAAGGAGCACGGCGCCGACGGCCTGCACCTGTACACTATGAACCGTCCTGCAATCGCCGCGACCATTATGGAGCGCCTGGGGTAATGGAAAAACCGCACATCGATACAACCGCTGTCGAAGTGCCGGCCGACCTTGCGTCGCCGGCGCTTTACCGTATCGATGCTGCCCACCACCCCCGTGTCGACCGTGCCGAGATGCTGCGGTATCTGGGCTACGGCGGTCAGCAGATTGAGCCTGAACTTGCACAACGTATTGAGCTTGTCGTTGAACGTCTGGAACTGGACATTGAGCCCCGTGGCGTGCGCCGCGTATTTGCCATCGATGCCACGGGCGTGGACGAGCAGGACAAGCCTTGCATCCGTCTGGTCGGCACCAACGTTGAGCTGCGCGGTCGTGATATCTATCGACATCTCAAAGACGCCCGCTTTGCCGCGCTCATGGCATGCACCCTCGGCATGGATGCCGAGCGTCGTCTGCGCACCACGGGAGCCCAGCAGCCCCTAGAGGGAGCCGTGCTCGACGCCGCATGCTCTGCCTATGTAGAAGCCGCCGTTGAGCAAATGGACCAGCAGGTCAAGGCTGCGGCCGCCGCACACGGGCTCGCCGGCAACTGGCGCTTCAGTCCCGGCTACGGCGACTGCCCGCTCTCGGCCCAGCGCTCGATCGTCAATGCGCTCAACGCCACGCGGCTCATCGGGCTTACCGTCACGCCCACCAGCCTGCTCATGCCCACCAAAAGCGTGACCGCGGTGATCGGTCTGTTTGACGGCGAGGTCCACGACGCCCAGAGCCGCCCCACCTGCAATATATGCCGCATGCGCGAGCACTGTCGCTTCCGCGCCGCCCACACCACCTGCTATTCCAGCCATTAGGAGCCCTCGATGTTTACTCCGCTTATCACTCATGATTCTGACGGCACTGCATTGGCGGCACCCGTTGATGCCGCACGTCGCAACGGTGCCACGTACAAGACGCGCACGATCGACGATCTGCGCATTAAGGACGATCGCCTGCGTGCGGCCATCGAGGGCACGGGGCATCTGCTGTTCGACGGCGGTATGGGCACCATGCTGCAGGCGGCCGGCATGAAGGCCGGAGCCCTGCCCGAGCTGCTCAACTTTGAGGAGCCCCAGGTCATTACCGACATTCAGCGACAGTACGTCGAGGCCGGCTGCGATGTGATCACCGCCAACACCTTTGGCGCCAACGCCCACAAGCTCGACGGTACCGCCACCGTGGCAGATGTCTTTGCCGCCGCTGTCGCCTGCGCCCGCGCAGCCGGTGCCCACTACGTCGCCGGCGATATCGGCCCCATCGGCGCGCTGCTGCGCCCCCTGGGTACCCTGAGCTTCGACGAGGCCTACGACCTCTTTGCCGAAGAAGTGCGCGCCGGCGTCGCCGCGGGTGTGGACCTCTTTATTATCGAGACCATGACCGACCTTGCCGAGATCAAGGCGGCCGTCCTCGCCTGCCGCGAGAACTCCGACCTGCCCGTCTTTGCCACCATGACCTTTGAGGAAGACGGTCGCACGTTCCTGGGCACGAGTCCCGAGGTGGCCGCCATCACGCTCGACGCCATCGGCGCCGACGTTTTGGGCATCAACTGCAGCCAGGGACCGGCCGAGCTCCGAGGGCTCGCCGCACGTATGCTCACCGTTACGGACAAACCCGTTATGGTGCAGGCCAATGCGGGACTGCCCCACGTGGACGACGACGGTAATACCGTCTTTGACATCCAGGCCCCCGAATACGCCAAAGCCGTCGCCGGCATGATTGAGGACGGCGTGAGCGTCGTGGGCGGCTGCTGCGGCACCACGCCGGCGCACATGGCCGCCTTGCGCACGCTTATCGATAACCACACGCCCAGTCCGCGCCACCGCAAGCCCAGCATGTCGGTCACAAGTGCCCAGACTGTGGTGGACCTTCCCTGCGACGGCCACAAGATTGCCGTCATCGGCGAGCGCATCAATCCCACCGGCAAAAAGCGCCTGCAGCAGGCCCTGCGCGACGGTGACCTGGACTACGTCGTGAGCCAGGGCATCAGCCAGCAAGAACAGGGCGCCGACATCCTGGACGTCAACGTGGGCCTGCCCGAGATCGACGAGGTCAAGGTCATCCAGCAAGCGACCGAGCAGCTCCAAGGCTCCACGCTGCTGCCGCTGCAGATCGACTCCACCGACCCCGCCGCCGTCGAGGCCGCTGCACGCCGCTACGCCGGCAAGCCCATCATCAACTCGGCTAACGGCAAGCAGCAGATCATGGACGAGATCTTTCCGCTGGTCGCCCACTACGGCACCAACGTCGTCGGTCTCACGCTCGACGAGGGCGGCATCCCCGATACCGCCGAGGCCCGCTTTGCCATCGCCGAGCGCATCGTGACCGAAGCCGCCCGCTACGGCATCGGCCCGGACCGCATTCTCATCGACTGCCTGGTCATGACCGCCTCGACCAACCAGCGCCAGGCCGAGCAAATTCTGCGCGCCATGTCTCTGTGCAAGGAGCGCCTGGGCGTCAAGTGCGCACTCGGCGTGTCGAACATCAGCTTTGGCCTGCCTGCCCGCCCGCTGCTGGGTTCGGTCTTTTTGGCCGCCGCCTTTGGCGCGGGCCTGGACGCCCCCATCATGAACCCCGGTTCCAAGCGCTTTATGGACACCGTCTACAGCTATCGCGTGTTGAGCGTCGAGGACGAGGGCTCGACCGGATACATCGAGCACTACGCCGGCTGGACCGACCCGTACAAGATCGCCGCCAACCCGGCGGCCGCTCAGTCAGCATCGAGCGATGCCGCGCCCGCCGCAGGCGCCACAGCAAGCGCTGACGACGACCCCATCCGCCACATGGTCGTCTCGGGCCGCAAGGGCGAGATCGCGGCCGAGACCGAGCGTCTGTTGGCCGACCACGACGCCATGGACCTCATCAACAACCACTTTATCCCCGCCCTCGACGAGGTCGGCGTCCTCTTTGACCAAGGCAAATTCTTCTTGCCGCAGCTCATGGCCTCGGCAGAGGCCGCGCGCGTGGGCTTCGACACCATCAAGCGCCTGATGCCCGCCGGCGAGATTGCCGACAAGGGCAAGATCTGCGTGGCCACCGTCAAGGGCGACATCCACGATATCGGTAAGAACATCGTCAAGATGCTGCTCGATAACTACGGCTACACCGTCTTTGACCTGGGCCGCGATGTCGATCCGCAAGAGGTGCTCAAAACCGTAAAGGAGCGCGACATTAAGCTCGTCGGCCTCTCGGCGCTTATGACCACCACCGTCGTCGCCATGGAGGAGACCATCAAGTTACTTCATGCCGAGGTTCCGGGCGTCAAGATCATCGTGGGCGGCGCCGTGCTCACCCCCGAATACGCCAAGCAGATCGGTGCGGACTACTACGCCAAGGACGCCGCCGAGAGCGCGCGTATCGCCGAAGAGGTCTTTGGCCGGTAACATAACGGAAACAACCCCACACCAAAACGTGCCGCATGTGCCACTTAGCGCGTGCGGCACGTTAGAATAAAGGGGACTATGCTCGTTTTGGCAGATAGGAGCGCAAGGATGGCGATCACGCCTGCAGAAATCGCGGAAACCCGCGGCATGGTTGAGGAGCAGAACCTCGACATCAGGACCATCACCATGGGTGTTTCGCTCATGGGTTGCGGTGACGAGAACCTCGACCGCATGTGCACGAAGATATACGACCACGTGACGCACACGGCTGAGCACTTGGTCGAGACCGCCGAGAACCTCGAGCGCGAGTACGGTATCCCCATCGTCAACAAGCGCGTTTCCGTCACCCCGGTGGCGCAGATCGCCGCTTGCTGCAAGGATGAGGACCTCACCCCCATCGCGCATGCCCTCGACCGTGCGGCCGAGACCCTCGGCATCGACTACCTGGGCGGCTTCTCCGCGCTCGTCCAGAAGGGCATCGGCGATGCCGACCGCCGCGTTATCCAGTCCATTCCGCAGGCGCTCGCCACCACGAGCCGCGTCTGCTCCAGCGTCAACGTCGCCAGCCTGCGCGCCGGCATCAACATGGACGCCGTGCTCATGGCCGCCCAGACCATCATCGACGCTGCCAAGCTCACGGCCGACCAGGATTCCGTTGGCGCCTCCAAGTTCGTCTGCTTCGCCAATATGGTCGAGGACTCCCCGTTTATGGCGGGCGCTGTCCACGGCGGTGGCGAGGCCGACGCCGTCATCAACGTTGGCGTCTCGGGCCCCGGCGTTATGGCCGCGGCTCTGGAGAAGCTGCCCGACTCCGCCTCGATGATGGAGGTCGCCGAGAAAATCAAGCAGACCGCCTTTAAGATCACACGCGCCGGCGAGCTCATGAGCCGCGAGGCCGCCCATCGCCTGGGTGTCGAGAAGGGTATCGTCGACCTGTCGCTGGCTCCTACGCCTGCCATCGGCGACTCCGTTGCCCGCATCCTCGAGATCATCGGCGTGGGCACCTGCGGCGGCCCGGGCACGACCTGCGCGCTCGCCATGCTCAACGACGCCGTCAAGAAGGGCGGCGTTATGGCCAGCTCCAGCGTGGGCGGTCTCTCGGGCGCCTTTATCCCCGTGTCCGAGGATGCCGGCATGATCGCCGCCGTCGAGGCCGGTGCGCTTTCGCTCGAGAAGCTCGAGGCCATGACCTGCGTGTGCTCCGTCGGCCTGGACATGATCGCCATCCCCGGCGACACCCCGGTCGAGACCATCGCCGGCATCATCGCCGACGAGATGGCCATCGGCGTCATCAACAACAAGACCACGGCCGTGCGCGTGATTCCCGCCATCGGCAAGGGCGTGGGCGACTGCGTCGAGTACGGTGGCCTGTTCGGCCGTGCGCCCATCATGCCGGTGAACCCCAACGCCGGCACCGTGCTTGCCCACCGCGGTGGTCGATTCCCGGCGCCGCTGAACTCGCTGAAGAACTAGCTGAGGGGGACTGGCGAGGAGCCCCGGGGAGGGCAAATATATAAGGTCGCCTGCTCGGACAGTCCTGACTCGCACGGAGAGCACATTAAGTGCTCTCCGGCTCGTGCGGAACTCGCGATCGACC
>URKU01000082.1 GCA_900548515.1 uncultured Collinsella sp.
CACCGGTGAGGACGAGGCGTCCTATGCGCGCCTGGCTCGCATGGCCGGTCGCGACCTGGAGACGCTCTGGCCCGACGAGGCCGTGTATGCGCTGCGCGCCGCGTTCGCCAAGTTCCGCAAGGCGTTCTTCGCGCGCGGGGGAGAGCGCCTGAGCATAGAGCTGGGCGACGCTTTCCTGCGCTTCCTAATGGTGTGCGAGTACGCCGATGCCCCGGTGTTCTTCAACCTTGTTATGGTAATGCGACCGCCATAATCGTCGTGAGCAGGTCCTCACCACGGGATCCGCGCCCCTGCCACGGCTTCTCAACGCTTTCCACGCGCCTCGCGCCCGTGAGGGGTGGGGCGCGTGGTGTGTGGGAAGGGTTGGAAAGTCCCACGCCCAGCCGGAGAAGGACAGGAACAGCGTTAAGCCCTGTTCCGGTTTATCACCCAATTCCAGGTGCGGCCATCGCACTAGACTTGCAAAATAGAACTACAAGAAATTGAATATCTTGCAGCTCTACTTTGCAAGACGGCCGCGTCCTGAACTTTGGTGTATGGGCGCCGCGCGATGAAGCGTGGCCGCCCCCTTTAGAATCGTTGTCGCTACAACAATCGGTTCTGAAGAAAGGACAGCCGCTATGGACGGCGTAACCGAAAACGGCCCCTAGCATCGGAGGTGTTTCCTCAGCTAGGGGCCGTTTCGATCCGTTCGGGATGAGGACTTCCCGCCGTCGCCTCTTTGAGTGCCTCCATCCAGGCCTCCTCGGTGATGCGCCGTGCATTTTTTGGAGTATTCAGCAGCTCGAGTAGGCTGCATACGATTTGATACCGTCAGCGATGGCCTTCTGATGTTTCCGATGAGCGTTTCGATTCAGATTTTGCTGTTTTTCGGAGTGAGGGCATGTCATTTTTGCCGTGCTGGGATGCAAAATGACGTAGCGCCTTACCCTTTACCCGCTCGCGACGGTGCTGGCACGGGCGGGCTGCAGAATACTCCGTTTTTTGCACGGTCCGGGATGGGGTACCTCGGGGCAACACGGCGGTAGCCCGTAAAAATATACAATTTGTAACGGGAATTATGCAAACTGAAGAGACAGGCGGTGTAGATGCCTAAATCGAAGCGCTGTCTGCAAAACAAAGTGCGCCTCTGGGTGTCGGGACCTGCCGCCCGACCCGTTTTCCTTCGTCTCCTTTTGATCACATGATCCCCTGGGGACGGAGGAAGCGGCTCATTTCGACCGTCCGAATAAAACAATCCCGTCCCAAATTAGCTGCCTGCGCCCCCCGGGGTTGATTAGACTTTAGAGGAAACTACCGACTGCGGTGCCCTTGTCGGGCACTGTTCGAACTGTAGGGGAGTCTAAGGTCATGGAATTGTTCGGGGGCTCGTTCATCCTCCGTGGCACGGTGTGCCAGAGCGCGTCGCGAGATCGCGTTGAGGCGCGTGCGGATGCTTGCGCGGTGTGTGTTGATGGCATTTCGCAGGGCGTCTTTGATGCCGCATCGGTGCCTGCTGCCTTCGAGGATCTGCCCGTTGTGGACTGCGGTGATGCGCTCATTGTTCCCGGTATGACCGACCTGCACGTTCATGCGCCGCAGTATGCCTTCCGTGGGCTGGGTATGGACCTAGAGCTGCTCGATTGGCTAAACGTCCACGCCTTTCCCGAAGAGGCGCGCTACGCTGACGCCGCCTACGCCGTCCGTGCTTACCGTATTTTCGCCGACGACCTACGCTGCAGCGCTACTACACGCGCCGTCATCTTCGGCACCATGCACGCCGGCGCTACGGTCACCCTGATGCGCGCGCTTGAGGCCACGGGCCTCGTTACCCGCGTGGGCAAGGTGAGCATGAACCGCAACTCCCCGGATTACCTTACTGAGGGTACCGACGAGGCCGCTCTCGCTGCCGAGCGGCTCTGGCTCGACACCGTGGATGCTGCTGCATTTTCACGTACCGCTCCTATCGTTACACCGCGCTTTACGCCCTCCTGCACCGACGAGCTTATGCGTGGCCTCGGTGCCATTGCCGCTGAGCGCGACCTGCCCGTGCAGTCGCACCTCTCCGAGAATCCCTCCGAGGTCGCGTGGGTGCGCGAGCTGTGTCCCTGGGCGAGTTGCTATGGCGACACCTATCGCAGGATGGGGCTCCTTGGCCATCCGGGAGCACCTGCGATCATGGCGCACTGCGTCTACTCGGGTGAGGAAGAGGCTGAGATGCTGCGGGCTGCAGGTGCGTACGTCGCGCACTGCCCGCAGTCGAATGAGATGCTCGCTTCGGGCATCGCGCCGGTGCGCCGCTACATGGAAGATGGCCTCAATGTGGGGCTCGGAACAGATGTCGCCGCCGGTGCGACGCTCTCGATGTTCCGCGCGATGGCCGATGCCGTTGCCGTGTCCAAGCTGCGCTGGCGGCTGGCGGACGATGCGTTGGCGCCTTTGACCTGGCAGGAGGCCTTTTGGCTCGCGACGCGCGGTGGCGGATCGTTCTTCGGCCGGGTTGGCGGCTTCGACAAGGGCTTTGAATTCGACGCGCTTGTGCTAGACGACGCCGACGCCCGTTGCCCGCGCGAGCTAGAGCCGCTCGCGCGTTTGGAGCGGTTCGTTTATCTCGCCGAGGAGAGCGGGCGGATCACGCGGAAGTACGTGCGGGGTACGGAGGTGCTATAGCGGGCGCCAGATCGGGCAAGAGCGGCTATGAGGGGGTCGATGCGCGGTTGATGCGCCGCCCTGTCCTGGACGTATTTCTGGAGCGTTTCCCCGGTTGATTTCCCCTACCATAAATTACCCTCGGCATACTTGCGCGAGCATCTGCTCGTGCTACACTTGCAATTGCTGTTTCAGGGCGGGGTGAAATTCCCCACTGGCGGTAAATCGGGCGGTGTCAAAGGGGCGCCGTGGCGCAGGCGAGATGCCTGCGACCGAGCCGATGAGTCCGCGACCCGTGTGTGCGTTGGTTCGCATGCCGGCTGAACTGGTGAGATCCCAGTACCAACGGTTAGAGTCCGGATGAAAGAGGCAGGTGATCTTATGTCTGAACAGTCACAGCATATCCATTTTGAGAACACGAATAGGTGGAGCACCAAACAGCTCGTTACCATGGCGTTGATGTGCGCCTTGGGCGCCTTGTTTATGTACGTGCAGCTGCCCATCCTTCCTTCGGCGCCGTTTTTGACGTATGACCCGTCGCTGGTGCCGGCGATGGTGTGTGGATTTGCGTATGGCCCTGGTGCCGGCACCGCTGTTGCCGCTATGGCGATTGTTGTCCATGCGCTTACCACGGGCGACTGGGTCGGTGCGCTTATGAACCTGGTTGCCACGCTGGGCTACATTCTGCCCGCGGCTATCGTCTATCAGAAGATGCATACCTATAAGGGTGCCGTGATTGGCCTGGTGCTCGGCGTTATTGCCGCTACGGCGTTGTCTATGGTCGCAAATCTTACCATTGGCGTATGGTTCTGGTATGGCTCGGTCGATGTGATCGCCCCGCTTATGATTCCTGCCGTGCTGCCGTTCAACCTTATCAAGACCGTGCTTAACTCGGTATTGACGCTTGCGGTGTACAAGGCGGTCTCCAACCTCATCACGCCCAAGAAGGACCAGGTCAAAGGCCGCGCATGATTGAGTGTCGGGGCGTTTCCTTTAGCTATGACGGTGCCGTGCCGGCGCTCGACGGCGTCGATCTAAACATCGAGGACGGCGAGTTTTTCTGCATCCTCGGTGGTAATGGGTCGGGCAAGTCGACGTTTGCCAAGCATCTGAATGCACTGTTGCAGCCCGATGCGGGCACGGTGCGTATCAACGGTATGGATGCGTCCGACCTCGAGCTGGTCTATGACATTCGTTCGACCGCGGGCATGGTATTCCAGAATCCCGACGACCAGCTTGTGGCGACGCTTGTCGAGGACGATGTTGCGTTTGGTCCCGAGAACTTAGGGGTCGAATCGGCCCAGATTGCGCAGCGCGTGCGCGAGGCGCTGAAGGCCGTGGGTCTGGTGGGCTTTGAGCGCCACGAGACCCACGCTCTCTCGGGCGGACAAAAGCAGCGCGTTGCGCTTGCCGGCGTGCTCGCCATGGAGCCGCGCGTGCTCATCTTGGATGAGGCCTCCTCGATGCTCGATCCGCGCGGGCGCAAGGGCCTTATGAAGGCCTGTCACGCGCTGCACGAACGCGGCATGACCATCGTGATGATTACGCACTTTATGGAGGAGGCCGCTGAGGCCGATCGCGTTGCTGTCTTCCAAGCGGGCCGCGTTGCCATGCTCGGTACGCCCGAGGAGATCTTGACGCGGGCGGACGAACTCGCGCGGCTGAACCTGGATATGCCGGCATCGTGCTGTCTTGGCAGGGCGCTTCGCGCGAAGGGCTTGCCCATTTGCACACGGGTGCGCGAGGCGGATATGGTCGCCGATATAGCGCAGGCTTATACCAAGCGGAGTAGGACAGGCATCGCCGGGCGGCCTTTCGCATCCGATTCTCGTATTCCCGACAACGTCTTCTCTGCAATCGATGGCGCAGACGCGCTGGAGCCCGTCATCGAGATTTCGCACCTTTCGTATAGCTATTCGCTGAGCGCCCGCGAGCGTCGCCGTTGGCACAAGCGCTCAGCCGCCGAGGGCGCATCGAACAAACAGGCTCTCTGGGGCAACGACCCCAGCAGTCCGTGGGCACTGCGCGACGTGTCTTTGACGGTGCGCCGCGGCGAGTTCCTGGGGCTAGCAGGCCATACCGGTTCGGGTAAATCCACACTGGTCCAGCACCTCAACGGATTAATCCGCCCGCAGGAGGGGAGCGTTTACGCGCTGGGGCTCGACCTATCAAGCAAGAAAGACGCTGCCGCGGTTAAGGCAAAGGTCGGCGTGGTGTTTCAGTATCCAGAGCGTCAGCTGTTTGCCGAGACCGTGGCACAGGACGTGGCATTTGGTCCGCATAACCTTGGCTTGTCGCAGGCCGAGGTCGCCCGCCGCGTTGAGTCATCGCTCGCGCGCGTGGGCCTCGACCTGGCCACGGTGGGCGACAAGAGCCCCTTTGAGCTCTCGGGCGGGCAGCAGCGGCGCGTGGCGTTTGCTGGCGTGCTTGCCATGGAGCCCGAGGTCCTGGTACTCGATGAGCCCATGGCGGGGCTCGATCCGGCGGCGCGCAGTGATTTCCTGGAGCTTATCGATCGACTTCGCCATGGGGGCCTGACCGTCGTCATGGTCTCACACAGTATGGATGACCTCGCCAATTGCTGCGACCGTATTGTCGTGATGAACGAGGGCACGGTGTTTGCCGAGGGAACCCCCGCGCAGGTGTTTGCGCATGCCGATGAGCTCAAGTCGATCGGCTTGGGCGTACCTGCTGCTCAGCGCATGGCGTTGGCGCTCGCGGAAGCGGGCGTGCCGCTGCGTTGCGGCGGGCTCTATACGGTTGAGTCGCTGGTAGACGAGTTGGCGGACCTGCTAATCAGTCGCTCGGGCGGTCCTTCTAACGTCGCGGACATTGCTAAATCCAAGACGGTCGCGCGAGAGGAGGGCTGCTAATGGAGGCGTTTTCGTTTGGCAGCTACTATCCCGGCGATAGTGCGATCCACCGCCTGGACCCGCGAACCAAGTTGCTCTTGGGCTTTGTGTTTCTGATCACGACGCTCACAGTCAGCAGCTTCCGCGGACTGGTCCCGGTCGCAATCTTCGTTGTCCTGATCTATACCGTGTCCCGGGTGCCGGCTCGTCGCGTCCTGTCATCGATGGCGCCGCTGCTGGCGATCGTCGCGGTGGTCGCGGTGCTCAACCTGTTTTCCGACCAGAGCGGGCGCATTCTGTGGCAGCTCGGCTTTTTGCAGATAAGCGAGGGCTCGCTGCATTCCGCCGCCTTTATGGCGTGCCGCCTGACCTTGATGATGGCCGGTATGAGCGCTATCACGCTCACCACACCGACGCTCGACCTCACCGCGGGTTTTGAGCGCCTGCTCGCGCCGTTTGCGCGTGTGGGACTTCCTGCGCACGAGCTCGGCATGATCATGGGTATCGCGCTGCGCTTTATGCCGCAGTTTGCCACCGAGATGAAGCAGACGGCCGATGCACAGGCGAGCCGCGGTGCGCGCGTGACGGGAGGCCCGCTCGGCGGCGTGCGTATGCTCGGCAGTGTGGCGATTCCGCTGTTCACGGGCGTGTTTCGTCATGCCGAAACGCTGTCTGCCGCCATGGATGCCCGTTGCTATCATGGCGAGCAGGGCCGCACGCGTCTGCATGCGCTTGCATTTGGCCGCGGCGATGCGTTGGCGGTGGTGGTGACGGCGTTGCTGCTCATCTGCGTCATCGTCATCAATCTTCAACTTGTTTAGGCGCGATTCGAGCGCAGGAAAGGGGTCCCTATGACCGACAACGACCGCACGGCGCAGCTTGAGCGCGCCTGTTCGTATCTTAGGCGTATTCCGGCGTGGTATCTCGCCACGATCGACGTGACGGACGGACATCAGCCGCGCGTGAGGCCGTTCTCGTTTGCCATGGTCGATGATGGAAAGCTGTGGTTTTGCACCTCGCGCGATAAGGACGTGTGGGCCGAGCTCAGCGCGAACCCCAAGTTTGAGGTTTCGGGTTGGAAACCGGGGGAGTGTTGGATTGTGCTGACCGGCGAGGCCGCGCTCGAGGACGACGCGGTCGTGAGTGACCGGGTGCGCCAGGCGGGCTTTAAGCACATGGTGGGCATTGGCGAGCAACACGATAGTGCCAACGACGGCCGCCTTGCGTTTTTCTCGGTGCGCAATATCGCCGCCCGCTTCTGTGATATCGACGGCAGTGAGGAGCGCCTGGAGCTTTAACCTTAGGGTAGCTAAAACAGCCCCGACCCAAAAAGACTAGTGCCAGGAGGACACATGGACGGATTGAATACGGTGTTGGAGTATCTGACGTCGGTGCCGGCGTGGTATCTGGCGACGAGCGTGGATGGGCAGCCGCATGTGCGTCCGTTTTCGTTTGCGCAGATTCAGGACGGCAAGCTGTGGTTTGTAACGGCGCGCACCAAAGACGTGTGGCAAGAGCTGCTGCAAAATCAACGCTTTGAGGCCACGAGTTGGTGGCCGGGCCATGGCTGGCTCATCTTGCGCGGGCGTGCGGGTCTGGATGACCAAGCCGCTCCCGATATGCGCGAGGCAGGCTGGAAGCACCTGGAGCGCCTAGGCGAGCACTACGAGGGCGCAGACGATCCCACGCTCGTCTTCTTTAGCGTGGAGGAACCCGAGGCCTTTATCTGCAACCATGACGAATGGGTGCCGGTCGAGCTCTAAACGAGTCTCTCGGCAAGCTTCGACAATTCAAATTCTCGCATGTAGCGGGCCCCACATTGCAACGTCACCGTAAGGCGCACTGGGCAATATGGGGCCCGCATTTATTTGTCAATTCCTTCGAGTGAATGTGTCGGGACTGTTTCAATGCATGAATATGTAATAGATTTGCGTATATATGCATCTTTTGGTGCTAAAGTTTCAACCCACTTCATAACGACGGCTGCGGGATGCGCATTGGTGCATAACTGCAGACAAGGAGTCCGATATGTCTTTAAAGGTTGGAATCGTCGGTGCGGCTGGATATGCCGGCGCCGAGCTCATTCGCCTCGTCCTCGGTCATCCCGAGTTTGAACTTGCTGCCATTACGTCCAACGCCGATGCCGGCCAGCCGTTGTCTGCGGTGTACCCGAGCTTCGCCGGCGTAAGCGATCTTGTCTTCACGACGCATGATGCCCCCGAGCTCAAGAACTGCGATGCGGTCTTTTTGGCCGTGCCGCACACGGCTGCCATGGCACAGGTGCCCGCCCTGCTTGCCGCGGGAGTCTCCTGCATTGACCTCTCGGCCGACTATCGCCTGAACGATCCGGCCACCTTTGAGGCTTGGTATGCCGCCGAGCACACGAGCCCCGAGCTACTCAAGAGCCGCGCCTTTGGTCTGCCCGAGCTGTTCTGCCAGGATTTGGAGACCGCTGCATCCGACCACGCCGACGGCAAGCCCGTACTGGTCGCCTGCGCCGGTTGCTATCCCACCGCAACGAGCCTTGCCGCCGCGCCTGCCGTGCGTGCGGGCTGGGTGGCCGAGAACGGTCCCGTGATTGTCGATGCCATCAGCGGTGTAACGGGTGCCGGTAAGTCCTGCAACGCCCGTACGCATTTTTGCAGCGCGGACGAAAACCTGGAGGCCTATGGCGTGGGCAAGCATCGTCACACGCCCGAAATCGAGCAGATCTTGGGCCTAACCGACCGCATCGTCTTCACCCCGCATCTGGCACCGCTCAAGCGCGGCCTGCTCTCCACAGTGACGCTGCCGCTCGCGCCTCAGGCTATCGACACCCTGGCCCTCGAGGACGTCGTCGAATACTACAAGCAGTTCTACGCCGGTCGCGCCTTCGTGCGCGTACTCGATGCCGGCCAGCAGCCCAAGACGGCTTCGGTCGTCGGCACCAACGCCGCCCAGATCGGCCTTGCGCTCAACAAACGCGCGGGCGTTCTGGTGGCTACGGGCGCCATCGACAATCTGTGCAAGGGTGCAGCAGGCCAGGCGGTCCAGTGCGCCAACATCGTCTTTGGTTTTGACGAGCGACGAGGCTTGCCCACAGTGGCGTGCCCGGTGTAGCACATTCGAT
>URKU01000083.1 GCA_900548515.1 uncultured Collinsella sp.
TCCGTACGGCTTCGACAAGGCTAAGGTCGACTATTCACTGCTCAACGAGCCGACCAATCATCAGGCCAAGCTCGTCCTCGTGACCGCCATCAACCCCACGCCCGCTGGCGAGGGCAAGACCACCACGACCATCGGTCTGGCCGATGGCCTGCGTCGTCGCGGTGTCAAGAGCGCTGTGGCCCTGCGCGAGCCTTCGCTCGGTCCCGTCTTTGGCGTCAAGGGCGGTGCCGCCGGCGGCGGTTGGGCCCAGGTCATCCCCATGGAAGACATCAACCTGCACTTTACCGGCGACTTCCACGCTATCGGTGCCGCCAATAACCTGCTGGCCGCCATGCTCGACAACCATATTCAGCAAGGCAACCAGCTCGGTATCGACGTTAAGCGCATCACCTGGAAGCGCGTTGTCGACATGAACGACCGCCAGCTGCGCCACGTTATCGACGGCATTGGTGGCAAGGCTCAGGGCGTGCCGCGCGAGGACGGCTTCGATATCACCGTTGCCTCCGAGGTCATGGCAATCCTGTGCCTGTCCACGAGTATCAACGATCTTAAGGAGCGCCTGGGCGAGATCGTCGTCGGCTACAGCTTTGCCGGCGAGCCCGTCCGCGCCCGCGACCTTAAGGCCCAGGGTGCCATGGCCGCGTTGCTTAAGGACGCGCTCAAGCCCAACCTGGTGCAAACGCTCGAGGGCACGCCCGCGTTTGTCCACGGCGGCCCCTTCGCCAACATCGCCCACGGCTGCAACTCTATCATGGCCACGCGTATGGCGATGCGCTTTGGCGATGTTGCCATTACCGAGGCCGGCTTCGGTGCCGATCTGGGTGCCGAGAAGTTCCTCGACATCAAGTGCCGTATGACGGGCGTTCGCCCCAGCGCCGTCGTGGTCGTCGCGACCGCTCGTGCGCTGAAGTACAACGGTGGCGTCGCCAAGGCCGACCTCAACGAGGAGAACCTCGAGGCACTCAAGGCCGGCATGCCCAACCTGCTGCGTCACGTCGACAACATCCAGAACGTTTATGGTCTGCCCTGCGTGGTCGCCATCAACCGCTTCCCGACGGACACCGAGGCCGAGCTTGCGCTCATCGAGTCCGAGTGCCAGAAGCTCGGCGTTAACGTTAAGCTTTCCGAGGTCTGGGCCGAGGGCGGCGAGGGCGCGCTCGAGCTGGCCGATGAGGTCATGCGTCTGATTGAGCAGCCGAGCGAGCTCAAGTTTGCCTATGAGGACGGCGCCGATGTTGCTGACGCCCTCGAGGCCGTTGCCACCAAGGTCTACCGCGCCGACGGCGTCGACTTTACGCCGGCTGCCAAGCGTCAGCTTGCCGAGCTGCGCGAGAACGGCTTTGGCAACCTGCCGGTGTGCGTCGCCAAGACGCAGTACAGCTTTAGCGACAACGCCAAAGCTCTGGGCGCTCCCGAGAACTTCCGCATCACGGTGCGCGAGCTCAAGGTTTCCGCCGGTGCCCATTTTGTGGTCGCACTGACCGGCAGTGTTCTGACCATGCCGGGCCTGCCCAAGGTTCCCGCGGCCGAGAACATCGACGTCGACAACGACGGCAACATCACCGGCCTGTTCTAAGCCTGCTACCTATAGTCGCTTACCTGCCCCGTCGTGCCTACCAGGCTCGGCGGGGCTTTTTGATCCTTAGGCCCGCGCATGTCTTGTAGATACCGGCGGGCTTTGCCCATCATAGGCTTTTGCTCGGGTAGAATGCATGGATAACTTGATGCTTACGGGCGACGGAAAGGAAACGTTGCATGGACCAGGACAAGACGACCGTGATGGGTGGCTACGGCTCCGCGCCGACGGGTAATAGTGCCGATGCGACCCGCGTTGTGCCCGGCCCTGGCTATGCCGACCCTGCCGCGACGCAGCCTTCTGCCGAGCCTACGCGGGTTATGGGCTATGGCGACACGGCGCAGGATCCTTACGCTGCATCTTCGCAAAGCCCCTATGGCAACGCGGCGCCGGACCCGTTTGATTACGCACCGCAGGACCCCTATGCCAGTTCTGCGCCGGATCCTTATAACGATTTGTCGCAGAATCCCATTCCACAGCCTCAGCAGACGACGTATATGCCGCGCACGGCGCAGCCTCGCTATGAGTCGCGCGATCCCTACGCGCGCGAGCCGTATCGTGAGTATCCCAAGTCGATTCCGCAGTACGGCGAGGACGAGGAAAAGAAACCGTCGCGTTCGTCGAGCGTGATCAAGAAAATCCTGATTGTGCTGGCGATCTTCTTTGCCCTTTCGGTTGTGTTTGCCATTGTGTCGGGCATGCTCAACAAGCGGGGCGCCACGACTGATACCACGGCCGAGCAGACTGAGGCCACCCAGTCTACCGCCGTCGACCTGAGCGATATTCCGGGGCAGTACTGGTCCAATGCCAAGAAGCTCCTCAAATCGCGTGGGGCCGACCTTTCGAACGCCGTGATCCTGACCGATGACGGCTCGATGCCCGTCGTCGATGCCAACTGGGTCGTGACGTCTGCCTACTATAACGACAACGGCAACCTGGAGGTTCAGCTTACGCGCAAGGACGGCTCGTCGGGTAACGCGTCCGGCGACCAGGGCACCACGGACAGCTCGAGCTCCAACACGCTGGAGGACCTGAGCAACAAGGCTCAGGAGCTGGGGGATAAAGCCCAACAGCTGGGCGACACGGCTCAGAATCTCGGCGATACCGCGCAGAACCTCGGCGATATGGCAACGGATGCCTGGAGCGCGCTGCAAAACGGCATCTCGGGCGCGCAGGGAAACTAGCGGCTGAGTTGGCTAGAGCCGCTCGGCCGGGCGGTCGGGCGAGCTAAAGCCCGAGTCAAACGTGACGACGCACGAGACATCGGGCCGGCGCTCGTGCACGATGCGCGTGACGAGTTCCAGCAGCTCCTCGTCGGATATGTCAAAACCGTCGGGGCGCACCAGGTCAAACGAGACGAAGCCGTCGTGCTCGTGCAGGTCGTGGATGGAAAGTGCGGGGTCGATCTGCATGATGCCGCGTTTGACCCAGCCGCGCAGGTCGTCGCCGTCGGTGGCGATGGGGTCGCAGTGCAGCGTGATGCCGATGCCCATCTGGCGCTTGATATCGTGCTCGATGGTATCCAGGATCTCGTGGTGCTCAAATGCATCGCCCTCGCCGGGCATCTCCACGTGAGCGCTCGCAAATTGGCGACCGGGGCCGTAGTCGTGCACCATCAGGTCGTGCGTGCCCAGAACCTGCGGATACGACGTGATCTTGTCGCGGATTGCCTGGACGAGCTTGGGGTCGGGTGCCTGTCCCAACAGCGGGCTGATGGCGTCGCGCACCAGACCCATGCCGCTGATGCAGATGAAGATGCCAACGCCCAGGCCCGCCCAACCGTCGAGGTCAACGCCGGTTGTTTGCGAGATAAGCGCTGCCACCAGGACCGATCCCGAGGTGATGACGTCGTTTTTGGAGTCCTGCGCTGTGGCGATGAGCGTCTCGGAATCGATGCGGTCGCCCAGCGTGCGGTTAAACGCGGCCATCCAGAGCTTTACGAGCATGGACGTAGCCAGTGCCGCAAGGGAAATGAGCGTGTAAGCGGTGGGGGAGGGCTTGATGATCTTGGTGACCGACTCCAGGATCAGGTTGATGCCGACGGCGCAAACGAGGACGGCGACAAACAGGCCGGCGAGGTACTCGTAGCGGCCGTGGCCATAAGGGTGCCCCTCGTCGGCTGGGCGGCTGGCAAGGCGGAATCCGAGCAGGCTCACGATGTTGCTCGAGGCGTCGGAGAGGTTGTTGAAGGCGTCGGCGATAAGCGAGACGGAGCCTGCGAGGAGACCCGCGATGCCCTTGGCAAGGCATAGCGTGATATTGAGGCCGATGCATATGAGGCTTGCGGCAAACCCCGCGTTGGTGCGGCAAGAGGTATCGACCGGCTCGCTTTCGCTGCCGGGAACAAGCGTATGTACCAGCCGATTTACAAATAGCATAACGGTCGTCCTCACAATCATGTTTAAGGGGATAGTGTAGCTCGCACGGACGCGTCGTGCGACGATGCTCAGAAAATGCAGCAATGGTCTGCCGATGCTAACGGGCACGGGGCGGAGGGGGGCGGTTGCCCGCATGGCTTTGAGCCCGCTGCGCCTTCTCGTCCGTGCGAGTGCTCCATTTTGGGCCACATGGGTATGGGCACGCGCCGATTTGCTCGACATACTTAATGTCGACAGTCCCTGTGCAAAGGAGGACGTTTCCATGGACGAGATGTTTGCCATTAAATGCCAAAACTGCGGCGGCCCCATGTATTCACACCAGGCAAAGCGCAGCTTTGAGTGCGCTTATTGCGGTGCGGTCATTCCGTGGCAGGCGGACGCCGGGGAGCCCAAGAGCGCTTTGGGCATTCGCCATACGCCGTTGACGGTGGTGGATGGACTGCTCAAGCTCACGCATGTGTCGCAACTCGAGCGCCCGGAGGACCCGGACTGGTATTTTTTCAATTCGCACTGGCGCAATCAGTCGGTCCTGGAACATCTGCTGTGGGAGGATCGCGGCACGGCGCAAGAGTTCCAAGAGGCTACGCATGTGAGCATTCCTTGCCCCTTCTGCGGAGCGTCCTTTGAGGGCGAGTCAACGCAGCGTGTGTTTGAGTGCCCGTCCTGCGGCAACAAGATCGGCATTGCCGACCTGCTCAAGCCCGGTACCTTCAGCAAGCGTCTGACCATGGGCGTGGGTGCAGAGTATGTGCCGGAGCAGGGCATTCCCTGCGAAATCTCGCCGCAGCAGGCACGTGCCAACGCACTGCAGCTGGTGCGCCAGTACCCCGACGCCTTTGCCGGGCACGACGTGGAAGACGCGATCCAAAACGACATGATGCTCTTCTACTTCCCCATGGCGCTGGCGGACCTGCGCATGATGGCGAGCTTCCCGGGCAAGGGCCTGAGCAAGGAGACCCTAGTGTACTACGAGGTGCTCGACTGGGCATATCCCAGGGCAAACTACCTGGACGTTCGCCTCATGGGCATTTTGGAGCCATGGGACTTTGGCAAGGTGGGGCCGTTCGATCCCGCCATGCAGGAAGGTGACTTCCGCGTCGTCTCCGTCGATGCGTCCACTAAGGACCAGGTGGTCATTGACAAGCTGGCGCTCGATATTGCGGGCAACGATGCCGAGGCAGCCCTGGGGCTCAATAAAAAGAGCATCCGCACGTGGGCACGCAAGGCCCGCAAGCACAAAGACGGTCTGGTGATTGTGCCGGTCTACTTTGTCGATCGCCCAGCAACGGACAGTCGCGACGGCGAACAGGTGCGCATCGCCGTGAACGGCCAGACGGGTCGCGCGGCCGCGGTGGTGTTTAGCGACAAGCGCGAGACGCATATCGTGGCGCCGCTCAACCCGAGCCTGCATCTGTCGAACGAAAGCACCGTGCACGCCACGCCTATCGAGGTCAAATACGTTAAATCGCCGTTCCTATACCAAATCGTGCGCCGCGGGGGTGGCGAACAGCCGCGGCAGGTGGCAGCCGCGGCCGAGGGCTCCTACCGAGAGGAAAAGCCCAAACGCAAGGGCTTGTTAGCGGCGATTTTTGGGAAGTAGGGGAACGCGAGCTACTGTCCGGTCGTTTAACAGGAAGTAGATGTAAATAAACAGTGGAACGGCTGCAAAAGAGCCGTCTCGCTGGGTAAAATCAGGTTGTGCCGCGGAACCCGCTCCTCAGCTAGTCACACTTCGGAAGCGCGGGCAACGCAGGTGCTATCGTCTAAAGGGCCGGCTGCAACCGGCCCTTTTCTGTGGCAGCCAATGGGCCCACATCAGACGAAGGTCGCGTTTTTACCTGTCGGGTCACGCTTGCCAGCCACGGCAAGGATGTCATCGCCGGCGTCCATGACCGGTATTGTTTCGTAGCGTGCGTCACACCGCGAGTATGCCTGCGACGGCTGCGGCGGTGTTGGTCGCACTGTGCTGTTACCCTTGCGCTTCGCCATTCGCTGCTTCGTTGATGGCGCGGTACTCGGCGCTCAGCTCGCGTGCCAGCTCCTCCTTGCTTGGAAGATACGGCAGATATTTGGCGGCAAACACTTGGTCGTTGTCTTTGGGCAGCGTGTATTCGACAATCGAATTGCTTTTGTCTGCGCAGAGAACAATGCCTATGGGCGGGTTGTCGCCTTCATTCATGAGCTCGCGCGTGTAGTAGTTCACGTACATTTGCATCTGGCCCAAGTCCTGATGCGTGAGATCATCAGTCTTAAGGTCGATGAGAACGAAACAGCGCATCAGATAGTTGTAAAACACGAGGTCAATATAGAAGTGGCGCCCATCGAAGGTGATACGCTTTTGGCGCGCCTCAAAAGCGAAGCCGCGGCCAAGCTCTAGCAGAAACTTCTGGAGATGTGTGATGAGTGCCTGCTCTAGATCGCTCTCGCGAAACGCAGTATCGTCCGAGAAGCCTAAAAACTCCAGTACATATGGATCGCGAATGATGTCCTCGGGTCGACGAGCCGGGGCACTCTTTTGGATTTCCTGGGCGACGGCCTCTTTGTCCTTACTGGCAAGAAGGCGCTCGCGGAACATGGTGTTGATCTGGCGCTCGAGCTGACGCGTGCTCCAGCGAGAGTCGGCGCATTCGTTCATGTACCAAGTGCGAGCTTCGGGGTCGGGAATGCGCATCAGCCTGCGGTAATGTGTCCAACTCAATTCGCTACGCAGTGCGTCGCGAATTGGAAACGCAAGGAAGAACTGGCGCATATTACGAAGGTTTGCGATACCAAAGCCTTTTCCGTAATCGGCGGTAAGCCTTTTGGAGAGGCCTTCAATCAATGCATCGCCGTACTTGGCACGCTCCTCGCCGCCTTGTTCCTCAAGAATGCTCTTGCCAATCTCCCAATATGCCTCAACCATCGCAAAGTTAACGGCGGTATAGGCCTTGTCGCGAGCGGCGTTGAGAATCGAGGAAACCTGCTTGTAAAAACCTTCGGGCACAATTGCCATTTCTCCGCGGTTTACCAGTTCACCCATCACTGTCGCCAGCCTTCCTCTTGAGAAGTGCATCTATATTGCATTTAGTTTAAAGCCTCGCGCGGACACGAATCGCGATGCCTTCCGGGCGCCTTCGCGTGGCAGTTTGGGACGGCTAAAATGTGACCATAGAGGCAGTTTTAGCGAACCCCACGGGAGTGACGCGCATGGACAACAACACCTTGCTGTTTCAGGACAAAGGTTCGGGCAGGTTTAAAGACGTCAAGATCTACCCTAACCGTATCGAGGTGCTCAAGAAGGGCGTTTTTGGTGGCAAGCACACCGAGATCGTTTACCTTAAGGACATCACGGGGGTCAACAGAATCAAAGGCCGTGACGTTTCCTGCGCAATCGGCTGTTGACTGCCTGTATCTTTAGCCTGAGCAGCCGCTCCCAGGCTCAGGAGTTTGTCAACGCGCTGAACATGGTGATGTAGCCGACGTTGGCGTTCGGACCAAGGTAAAAATCGGGGGCGCAGAACGGTATTTTGCGCCCCCGATCGAGTTGATGTGTCCAAAAGGCCAGCTTGTCTATTCGCTAGCGCCTTCGTTGTCTTCGCGGTCGGTGGCAAGCATCGCCGCGCCGGCGACCGTTGTCGCCACGGCGGCGGCGGCGAGTCCGGCGGCAATGCCGGAGCCGTCGCCCGTGTTGGCGAGCTTTTCGCCCGAGCTCTTGCTCTTGTTGCCCTTACCGTTCTTGTTGGTGTTGCCTTCGTTGGAGCCCGTGCCACCGTCGGTGCCGGCACCGGCCGCGCTGCCCGAGGCCGCTACGGTAAAGCTTGCGGCTCCGTCGCTGGCGAGCGTGTAGTTCTGCGCCGCGTCGCCCAAGAGACCGTTCACACGCACCCAGTACGTTCCTGTGGCAAATGTTTCGCCCTCGGCCATTGCTGTGCCCGGAGCGCCGTTCGCGTCGTGCACAAACTCGAGCTGGGCCGTGCAGGCATCGTTTTCGAGCTTGCCCTCAAGCGATGCCGCAATCTTAGCACGCACGTCCTCGCCGGCCTTAAGGCCTTCGAGCCCCTCAAAATGAGGCGTCAGCGCGCGCGGATCGATATCGATGGGCACGGAGCCCTGCAGCTCCGTGACAGTCTCGTTGCCCAGGGCGTCGACATCCACGTATTCGATGGCAAATGCGCTGCCCGAAGCCGCCACGTTGAGTGCATTGCTGCTGTCGACGAGGCGGAAATAGCCCTCGCCAACGGTCTTACCGTCCTGGAGCGAGGCGTCGCTCAGCGAGTCGCCGTACGTCATGCGCATGCGCTTCGGGAGGTAACACGAAGCCGTCTGCTTGTGTTGTGTGCCGTAATTGCGCTGGTAGATGCTCCGGGCCAGTGCCGCATCAACAAAGTCGGATGCGATAATGCCAATGTGCTTGAGGCAATCCGAGTTTGTTTTCTCGTTGCCGCTGGGGTTGATGTACTGGCTCTTATACAGATGCTCGTTGACTACTCGTGCCGAGGTAAAAGGATTGCCTCC
>URKU01000084.1 GCA_900548515.1 uncultured Collinsella sp.
ACCAAAGCCGCCACGGCCGCCTCGATCGCCACCGCGACCGCCACGGTCGTCACGGCCGCCGCGAGGACCGCGGTCCTCGTCCAGGCCCATGGCGACGAGCGGAGCGATAACCTTATCGAGAGCGGCCATCAGCTCGGTGGCCTCCTCATAAGAAAGCTCGGGCAGGAGCTTCTCCTTCTTGTTGGCAAGCTCGACCAGGCCCTCAGCGGCATCCTCGGCGGCGAAGACGACGATCTTGCGCATATCGCCCTCGGCGTCGTCGATGCGGCCGACCAGATCGGCAGCCTCGGCCTCGGCCATCAGGCCATCGAGCTCACGAAGGCGCATGCCCAGCAGGTCGGACATTTCCTTCTGCTCCATCTTGGGCTTGAGGTCAAGGAGCTTGATGGCGCGCTCGATGTTCGCCATGCGCTCGGCCTTGGCCTCCTCCTCCTTGGAAATAGCAAAGCGACGGCTACGCAGCAGACGGGCGGCCTTCTGCATCTTGTCCATCAGCTCTTCGTCATCGTAATCAACGGCGGCCTTGACAACCTCGGCCTCCTCCTCGGCGGAAACCTCGTCAGCAGCCTCAACCTCGGCAGCTTCGGTCTCCACGGTCTCGACTGCCTCGACCTCGGCAGCCATGGTCTCGTTCTCGGTCTCGTTCATGATCTCTTCGTTCTCAGACATGAGACTCCTTCTTGGCCCTCTCGGGCATCATCGCCCCATTCGCGGGGCCCGTCGCGCACTCTTTGCGCTTTAAACATTCATGCCTCTCGGCAAAACGTCCATTAGTTTATGGTGTCGCCATCCAATCTAGCTGCAGAATCTATGTGCACACATTAATGCGACATGTGCGACTCGCGACGAGCGTACACCAGCGACGCCACGAACCCGACCACGGCAATTACAGCCGCCACACGCACGGCAGCTGCAAATCCAATCGCCTGGGCAACTTCGGTCGCAGCGCCAGCCGCGCCGGCGGTCGCCGCAGAACTCGAGAGCAGACCGATAAACAGCGACGGGCCAAACGACGCGGCAATCATATTCCACGTGTTAAGCAATGCCGTTCCGTGAGGATGCTCAGCGGCAGGAAGCGTCTCCAAGCCGGCCGTCTGCGAGGGGCTCAGCACCAGGCCGACTCCGGCATACACCACAACGGTCAGCGCCACGACGACGCCGATGTTCATGCTTGCCGCCGTCATCGAGATTGCAGTCTGCCCCACGGCAATCAGGGCAAAGCCGACCGGCAGCAGCGGCCATGCGCCACGGGCGTCCATCACGCGTCCGCCCACAATCGAGGTCACGGCGTTGCAGGCAATCGCCGGCAAAATGAGCAGGCCCGCAACAAGTGCGGTCATGCCGTAGGCACCTTCAAAATAGAGCGGCAACAAAACACTCATCGAGAACGTCGTCATCATCGACACCACCACAAGCAGGCACGCAGGCCAAAAGCGAACGCTCGCCATGGGACGCACGTTAAGCACCGGATGCTCGAGCTTGAGCTGACGGGCCGCAAACAGGCCGAGCAGCACAACGGCGGCGAAGAGCGTCGCGATGCCGGTGGTCAGATTGGTCGAGAACTCGCCTACGGAATACACAAATGCCGTAATGCCGGCGGCGAGCAAAACAACCGACAGAATATCAAGCGTGGTGTTCGAGCGCTCTCCGACATTCTGAACGAGCTTTACGCCCGCCGCAGCGACCGCAATACCGCCCACCAGCGGCACTACGAACACCGCCCTCCAGCCAAATAACGTGCACATTAGACCGCTGATCACGGGTCCAAACGCCGGCCCTAGCGTAATGCAGGCGCCGCCCAGGCTCAGATACAGACCGAGCTTCTCGCGCGGGGCGCAAGACAGCACCACGTTCATCATGAGCGGGAACAAGATGCCCGATCCCGCAGCCTGCAAAATACGACTTGGCAGCAAAACGCTAAACGACGGAGCGACCAGGCACAGGACTTCGCCGGCGACCATACATCCGCATGCGAAAAATAACAGCTTGCGCGTCGAGAAACGGCCGGACAGGAAGGCCATGATGGCCGTAAAGATCGACGTCACGATCATGTAGCCCGAGACGAGCCACTGCGCCGTGGTAGCACTCACCGAAAAGGCTGTCATAATGTCGTGCAACGCCACGTTAATGATGTTCTCGTTAAACGCGGCAACAAAGGCTGCAATATACATAACGACGAGAATCGCCGCGGTGGCCGATGGCGTTGCTTGAACTTGTTGCTGAGATTTGCTCCCCATGCATTTCCTTCCTCTTGGAACGACAGTCGCATCGCCCCAGAGGAACAGTCCAGGGCGAAAAAATGAGCCCTAGACTTACGCCAGACGCCGTACTCGACGAGTCTGACAACATGGTCCAACGTCGAAAGATTGTAACGCGGACGCACAGCTTTCCTTCCGCGCTATTATTAAAAGTCCACGAAAGCATAAGACATGAGGAGCCCGCCATGATTAAGCCCATCATGAAATCCGAGTTCTTTTTGCGCCTGTCTTCCGAAGACGCAGGGCCCGACGACGCCGTGACCGGGCAGGACCTCCTGGATACGCTCCACGAGCATGAGCACGAGTGCGTGGGTCTCGCCGCCAACATGATCGGCGTGCGCAAACGCATCATCTGCGTAAAGGACGGCAGCAAATCGCTGCTTATGTACAACCCGCAAATTCTTGAGCAGGTCAACGCCTACCAGACGAGCGAAGGATGTCTCTCGCTGATCGGCGAGCGTCCCTGTACCCGCTATCGCCGCATTAAGGTTGAGTATTTGGACGAGAACTTCGTCCACCGCATCAAAAACTTCTCGGGCTACACCGCCGAGATCATCCAACACGAAATCGACCACTGCAACGGCGTCGTGGTTTAGGCCACCTGCCAAAATGAGGGTACCGGAGGCCTCCCTATGGATATCAGCCGCTTTGGCGAATTCGCCATCTTAGCGCAGTCACGCACGTTTCTTGATGCGGCGGAACTGCTTTTCATGTCGCAATCAACCCTCTCTAAGCACATCATGGCAATGGAGCACGAACTCGGCTGCAAGCTCATCGATCGAAGCCAGCGCCACGTAACACTCACCGCGCAAGGTGAAGCGCTCCTCCCCTATGCGCAAAAAATTGCGACGCTTCAGCACCGCTATCTTGCCGCCATTCAAATAGGCGCAGGTGAGCCGCTCGAGCACCTCACCGTAGGTTCTATCCCCATTATGGCCCCTTATGGGATCACGGACGCCGTCATCGATTTTCAGCAGGCGAACCCCTCATATTCTGTTGAGCTCATCGAGGGCGAGGGCGACACACTCAAGCGCATGCTCCTGCACGAGGACATTGACCTGGCCTTCATCCGTGACGGCGGCGCCATCGAGCCGGAGTTCAAAAAGATTCCCTTTACGACCGACCGGCTCGTGGCCGTCCTTCCACTCGACCATCCGCTCGCCGAACGTGACACCGTCGAGATAGACGACCTTATCGACGAGAATTTCCTCATGCTTCCCCAAGGCTCGTTCGTAAGCGAGCTCGTCCTTTCCCTTTGTCGCGAAGCTGGATTTGGCCCACGTGTTACGTTCACCGGCAAACGAGCCGAGAACATCATCTCCCTTGTCGCGCGCGGCGCCGGCGTCTCATTCCTCATGCGCAAGCCGGCGGAATCGCTCGCCAGCGGAAAGGTAGCCCTGGTGCCGCTTGAGCCCGCGACGACCTCCGAGGTCAGGCTCTACCTCAAGCGGAACGCCGCGCACTCGCAGGCGGTCGTCTCGTTCATCGGCTTCCTCCCCTACCGTCAGCTCCTGCAGGGCGACCGTACGTCTTCTAACGCGGCACGACCGTCATAATCCCCGCTGCTCCACAACCGCAGACTTGTGTCCGCAAACACGATGACAGCGGCACAAAACACAAATATGCCTCGGGCGGCACGTCGCCGTCCGAGGCATATTTAGTTAAAGTGCGCAGAAAGACTAGTCCACCGAGATGTTGAGTGCCTTACCGCCCTCGTCCTTCTTGGTACCGATCACCATAGCGGCGACAAGAGCCAGAACGAAAGCGACCACACCGGAGATGACAAGGCCGATAAAGCCCGTGTCGATGCCGGCAGGGTTAATAAAGCTCGGGAAACCGAGCGGGCCGGAGGCACCGAAGGCATAGAGCTTGGCACCCATGAGGCCGGCAATGGCGCCGCCTACACCAGCGGAAATAAAGGTTGCCCACATAAGGCGCTTACGCGGCAGCAAGATGGCGTAAAGCGCAGGCTCGTTGACACCGAAAATCGAAGAGACAAGGGCGGGAATGTTGACGGCAGCATTTTCCTCGGAGTCCTTGGTTCGGATGATCATGCCAAGCACAGCGCCGGCGATGGCGCAACCGCCTGCATACACGAGCGGGTTAATGAGGTCATAGCCGTAGGTTGCGACATCGAGGAACCACAGCGGGATGATACCCCAGTGCAGGCCGAACATGACGAGCAGGCTCCAGAACGTGCCGATGACGAAGCCGGCGATGGCGGGTTGGAAGTTGATGAGCATCAGAATGACCTGGGCAACGATGTTGGAGAGGACCGTCATGACCGGACCGACCACAAGCAGGCCAAGGATGCCGCAAATGAGGAGCGTCAGGATGTTGGAGAAGAACGAGCTCACAAGCGCGGGCAGCGCGTTAGAAAGGGCCTTGTGCACCTTGGAGGCAATCCAGACGATAAAGATCGCAGGCAGAATCGTCGATGAGTAATTCTGCATGATCAGCGGGATGCCAAAAATATCACCGTAGACATTGGACTCGAAGACCGTACCGGCGCCGAGCGTGTAGAGCGGATCTCCGCCCATAAGGGCAACGAGCGTCGGGTAGACGAGGATACCGCCGAGCGCCATTCCCATAACGGGCTTAAGTCCGAACTTCTTGGCCGACGTCCAGCCAATGATTAGCGGAAAGAAATAGAAGACCGAATCTCCGATTACCGAGAGCGTCACATACGTATTGCTGTCCTTGGCAAGCCAACCGGCAACCGTGCAGAGCGCAAGCATCGACTTGATGAAGCCACCGGCCATAAGCACACCAAGAACCGGCTGCAGAATCTCGGAAATGATGGCGAGCAGGCGCGAGAACGGATCGCCCTTCTTGACATTGTCGCCCTCATCGATATCAAGCGCAGGCTTGGCGTCGAACCCGCCAATCTGAACAAGGTCGTTGTAGACGGCCTCGACGGTGGCGCCGATCACGATCTGGTACTGTCCGCCGGCCTGGATGACGTCAACGACGCCCTTCGTCGCCTTAAGCTCATTGGTCTGGGCAAGTGATTCATCCTTGAGGTGGAAGCGGAGACGCGTAATGCAGTGGCTCACGTCTAACACATTGTCTCGACCACCGACCTTTGTGATGATTTCATCGCATAGCTTCTGGTATTTCATGGAATTCTCCTTTTTCTGAGCGGGGTATAGCATCGATTTCATGCCTCCGTAGTCGACGTGGGAGGGCAAGGAATCCGCTTCCCCCTTTGAAATCCGCGGACGCACGTACGCCCGGGATGGGAAACGGCAGAGAAGATGGAAGATGCCGATCACGTGGCAGGGAGCCTCATTGGCCCATATCACGCAATCAGGTCTACAGACGCGAATCTGCTGCGCCGAGAAGTCTCGTCGTCTGGCAGAACTTGTCACACAGACGTTCCGGTTCGCCCTGGGGAATCTGGGTACGCTCGGTCTCAAAGGAGAGGCCGTATTCACGCGCCGGAAGGAAGTACTCGTAATAGCCGTTGGTGTAACCGCAAACTATTCCCTCGACCGGGCATTCGCGCTTCATGCGAATACCCAGGTCGCTGCCGAGCTCACTCGGGAACACAAAGAGATGCAGGCCGCCCAGACTGATGACGGCACACTTAAGCGTGAGCGAAAAGTCGTCATGGGCAACGGTGTGATAGAACGTCTGAGGCTCGATGCGGTCGAGAACGACCTCGCAATCGAGCTTGATCTGGGAAATCGCCTCGGCAAGACCGGTCGAAACGCGCTCGACCTCGGGAATGCCGCGTCCCTGGCGAAAATTGCGGTCGCTACAGTCGCCAGCAGCACCGACGACCATGGCCGGATAGTAACCAAGACTCTGAGCGAGCTTTTTGCCGGTAAGACCGGCGAGTTCGCTCGTGAGCTCCGTGCAGTCGGGTCCGACGCAAGCGGAATGCACCGCCCAGTTCACAAAGCCCGCAAATGGCTTGCCTTCGGTATCGAAGAACGATACGACAATGACCTCATTGTCGGCGAGTTCACCTGGGATGATGCGGTTGTCGTAGAAACCGGTGATGACCTGCTTGCCCAAGCGACAAATCGCGGGCTGTGCGTTGGCGCGGCACTCCTCAAAGCATTGGCAAATGGTATCGAGGAACCAGCGGTAGTAGTTCTCGTCGAATTTTCCCGTCCACCAGCTGCGGTGGTAAGCGACGATTGAAGTATGGTCGTGCGTCGCCGAGAGCAGAACGCAATCACGGTCAATGCCGTAGCGCTCAGCGAGCATTGTCTTGACTTCCTCGGCCATGCTTTCCTCGAACTCGAGGACATCGGCATTAAAGAGAAACACTTCACGTTCGCCTTGCTGGAAGAGGATGGCGTTGGCGAAGACGTCGTCATGGACGCCTGTCGCAGGTTCAAGACGGTTGGGAAGATTGCGGTAGCCAATCAGGTAGATGTCGCCCTGTGGGGTGATTTTGCGGCGCGCGTGTCCAATGTTCATGCACGTTCTCCTTCTGTGTCACGCCGCATTCAAGGCGGCAATGATGATTTCGACGAGGCGCTCATGGGATCCGGCGGCAAAACCGGAGTTCATAGCCTCATAGGTGATTTTTTCGTACGCGTCGGGAGCCGGTAGGTACTTCTGTCCGCCGTTGACGAGCGTGGCAAAGAACACAGAGCCGGACCGAGCGGCGCGCACAGTGGCGCCGAATGCACTCGAGACCTCGGGTTGTACGCCGACAAGCTCGACGTTTCCCAGCCGGAGCAGATAGACCCTCGTGCGCTGCTCGCCAGCGGCATGAAACTCATACGTTCGGTGCGGAGCCAAAGAGTGAAAATCGGCGCGTGTCTGAGCGGGCAGGAGAACGTCGACCGTGCGGGCATCGATGCCGGTAGCGTCATCCTCACGCGCCATGCGAGCGGCCTCGATCAAAGCATCGCCCAAGGCCTGCCCCTGCTGGTGCAGCATGCGGTATCCGTCCTCATGGGCATCGACCGTCTGCTTAACGCCGACCGCATCGAACATGACGTTCATGGCGCGCTCCGCCGGACCTTGGTCGCCCGCGGCGCCTGGCAGCAACAGGGCAACGCCGCCCAGCTCGCGCTCGAGTGACATGGCGGCAAAACCAAAGAGGTCTCCGCTCGCCATGCGCCTCCCCTCGGAGTCGCGCGACCCGTCGAGCACGGAGGACTGAACATCCGCCATCGCGAGCACGGCAACATACTCGCCCCCGGCATCCCTTATGGCGAGTACGGGCATCGTGTGGTCGGCAAACCCCCTGGGATTCGAGCCCAACCACCAGCCGGCAGGCGTCTCAATGTCGCGATTAACGTTCACGGGGCATTCGCCCTCCACAGTGGCGAGCGTGGCAGAGCGAATGCCCGCAACAGCGCGCTCGACAGCCGTGCGGGCGGCAGCGACGAGCGCTGCGCGATAGCGCTCGTTGCGATTGCGGGTAGCATCGTCGGCAAGATGCCCGGGAGTGCGGACGTGAGGCATGGAAAACGTGTGGGTAGGAACCACCCAAGAATAAGCACCGCTGCAATTGGCGGCATCCTCAACAACCTCACGCAGATCGGCGAGTAGAGCCGGAGCGATCGAGGTGACCTCAAGCGAAAGGACGCAGGCGCGTCGCCCCATCCCCTCGATGATAAGGGCACGGGCGAAGACCTCATGACGGAGTTCGTCGAAACCGTCGAACGGCAACACGTCCCCAAGATCGATGGCCACACGAGCGGCCCCAGCCCTCATCTCTCCTTCGCCCATGGCAGATACTCCCCTCTGATTGCCGCTCACTCGACACCGTACAGTTGCTGCGCCGTACCGCCAAGCACAAGGTCGCTGTCTGTATCGCTCAGATTTGCAGCGCGAACGCAGGCGACACCCTCGGTGAGCCACTCGCGTTTAACGGGATAGCTCGTGCCAAAAACAATATGGTCTGCACCCAGCACGTCAACCGCGCAGGCGAGGAGTGTCTTGCCCCAAGGCTGGGCATGGGACATGTCGAAATAGATGTTGTTCTCGAGGTGCCTGGAAACGGTCTCGGTATCGACCTGAAAACGGCCAGAAGCATCAGGGCGCTTGGGACCATGAGGCAGCAGCATCTCCTTGAACGCAAAGTATGCGCCGCCGAGCATGGAGTGGACCATCTTGATATTGGGATAGCGCTCAAAGAAATCACCAAAGATCTCTCGGCCGATCGCCGTAGTTTGGTCGACGCAGCGGCCATAAGAGC
>URKU01000085.1 GCA_900548515.1 uncultured Collinsella sp.
AAGATTACGCGCTTGCTCGATTGGACCGAGCGCACCGGCGACGTGGCCGACCCCTGGTACACCGGCAATTTCGACGCCACCTACCGCGATGTACTCGCCGGCTGCACGGCCATGCTCGAGCAACTGTAGGCGCCCGGGCGGCGCGGATGCGTGAGCCACGCCATCGGCATAAAATGAGCGTGGATAATCTCCCGCATACAAATTGAGCGTGGATTTTCTCCCACTTTGAGCGTAAAACCACGCTCTAAACGGGAGATTATCCACGCTCATTATCTTGGCGGGCGAAAATCCACGCTCGATTACTCGTCGACGATCTCGGCGAGCCAGACGTTCAACGTATCGACCTCGGGGCAGCAGAACTTTGCCGTGCCGGGCTTGTTGCCAGGCACGGTGCCGCCGTAGCGCAGGATGTCGATATAGGGAAAGCCCACGTGGCAGGCCATGGAGCACATCTTGCCGCGATCGCGGTCGAAGTCGAAGACGTCGCCCGGCTTGTGCCCATGGTGGCAGCGACACGTACCCAGCTGGTCCACGCAGCTAATGCGAATACGCGGGCGCTTGCCACGCGGCGCACCGAGCGGCTTGTTCTCGCTCGCGGGCTCGGGGATGCTTTCGCCGGCGCTACTCATGGTCGATCACATCCAGGCAGGCCTCGATGGGCAGGCCGGCGGACTTGTCCTCCTGGTCGGCGTTGCGCTCGATAAGCTCTGCCACCACGCGCATGGCATCGGCCGTTGCACGCTGCAGACTCCAGCCGGCCATCACGCGACCGACGAGCACCGCCGAGAACGTATCGCCCGTACCCGGGAAGTAAACCGGGATCAGGTCAAAGGGAATCGTGAAGTACTCCCCCGCCACGTGGTCGTAACCGATGACGGCGTTCGTGCCGTCGACCACAGCGCTCGTAATGACCACCGACTTGGCGCCCAGCGCGCGCATGGCGTCCACAAGGGCGTGGGCCTCGTCAGGCGTAATTTGCTCGGCAATGGGCGTGTCGGTGAGCAGGCACGCCTCGGTATAGTTGGGCACCGCATAGTCGGCGCACTCGAGCAGATGCCTCATGAGACCGATCGTGGACTCGGGCACACCGGCGTAAAGTTTGCCGTTGTCGCCCATGATGGGGTCGACGAATACCTTGGTGCCCTTTTGCGCGCGGCGGTGGCAAAAGTCTGAGATGATGCGCGTCTCTTCTTCGGTCACGATAAAGCCAGTGGAGATGGCGTCGAACTCAAAGCCGAGCTCTTCCCAGATGGCGAGACTCTGACGCACGTACTCCGTGGTGTCGTGGATGTAGAACTTGGGATAGTTGAGCGTATCGGACACAAGTGCCGTCGGCAGGTTGTGGATACGGTAGCCCATGTGCGACAGCACCGGAAGCATGGCGGAAAGCGCGACCTTGCCATAGCCGCACATATCGTTGATCAGCAGCAGCTGAGTGTTCTTCATGAGTGTCCCCCTTGGGTCGGGAGCGGCGCATAGTCGCCACAGTGCGACTAAGTGTAGCGCAGGGAACGCTGCAGACGGAAGTTTGCACCAAAGCCTTGACAAGGAGTGTCCCTAGGTGCCGTCAGAAAAGGAACGTCCCCAAGTGCCAACCAGGGCAACGCTGCAGGTTGAGGACGGACAGCGAAAACGTTCCTAAGCGAGCAAGGTGGCGTGAAAGAGGAGGGCATAGGCCTTGTGGCCATGCCCGACGATTGAACGCCAGATTGCCGCTTAGGAGCGTTTGCAGCGTCGAGCCGTTACGCGGTTTGGAAAACCGCGTAACAATAAGTTTGGTACCTTGACATTTCTGTATGGCACTCCTAGATTAGTTAGGCACAAAACAATCCCACCACCTAACTAAAGAAAGGAGCGATACGAATTCATGCACGATGAACCCCTTAACCTTCGCCCGCACGAGCCCGGCGGCGACCCGTCGCAAACGGCAGACGTGCCCGAAGCAGTTAACGGCGAAGACAAGCTCGCCAAGCGCATCCTGAGCGGCCTAGGCTTTTGCGGCCACTACATGCACTTTCACGGCGGCGGCGTGTCCGGCAAGGCGCCCATCGTCTGCCTGCTTGCCAAGCAGGAAAACGGCGAGATGTCGCAGCAGGAACTCGGCATGCACTTCGACCTCAAGCCGGGGTCGCTTTCCGAGATCTTGTCCAAGCTCGAGTGCGCCGGCATCATCGAGCGCAGCCGCAATCCAAAAGATCGCCGGCAGCTCACCATTCGCCTGACCGAGATCGGCTGGGAGAAGGCCCGCATCGACCAAGCCGCCCGCATCCGCTTTAGAGAGCAGGCCTTTAGTGCCCTCAACCACGACGAGCGTGAACAGCTTGCCGAGATGCTCGAGAAAATCCGCGTAACCTGGGAGGAACTGGATGATTAAAACCCTTATGGGCAGCATCCGCGATTACATGAAGGTCACGATCGCCACGCCGCTGCTGGTGCTTGGCGAGGTAATCTGCCAGATGATGATCCCGTTTATCACCGCCGACATGATCGACGCCATCAAGGACGGCACCGCCGTTACCGAGATGCTGCCCACCGCCGGCCTTCTCGTACTCATCGCGCTGACGTCACTCGCCTTTGGCGCCGCCGCGGGCATCACCTGCAGCCATGCCAGCTGCGGCTTTGCCAAGAACCTGCGTCACGACCTGTTCTACAAGATCCAGACGTTCAGCTTCGCCAACATCGACGAGTTCTCGAGCTCCTCGCTCGTCACCCGCCTCACCACCGACATCAACAACGTGCAGCAGGCCTTTATGATGCTCATCCGCATCGCCGTGCGCTCGCCGCTGGTGCTGGTCTTTGCCTTTACCATGGCATACGCCATGGGCGGCAGCGTCGCCATGGTCTACCTGGTCATCATTCCGCTGCTGGGCTTTGGCCTGTTCTTTATCATCTATAAGGTGCGCCCGATCTTTGCCCGCGTGTTCCACAAGTACGACGCCCTCAACGAATCCGTCGAGGAAAACGTCACCGGCATGCGCGTGGTCAAGAGCTACGTGCGCCAGGACTACGAGAAGGAGAAGTTCGCGACCGCTGCGCGCGACGTCCAGATGGACTTCACCCGCGCCGAGAAGCTCCTTGCCTTTAACAACCCCATGATGAACATCTGCGTCAACGGCGCGTTCGTCGTCATCATCTACCTGGGCTCCAAGCTCATCATCACGAGCCAGGGCACCCTGTTCGACGTGGGCCAGCTCTCCTCCATCTTTACCTACGGCTTCCAGATTCTGATGAGCCTAATGCAGCTGTCGATGATCTTTGTCATGGTAACCATGGCAGACGAGTCGGCGCACCGCATTACCGAGGTGCTGGCCGCCGAGCCCACGATCGCCAACCCGACCGAGCCCGTGCACGAGGTTGCCGACGGCTCCATCGACTTCGATCACGTGAGCTTTAAGTATTCCGAGCATGCCCGCCGCCAGGCGCTCGACGATATCGACCTGCATATTAAGAGCGGCGAGACCATCGGCATTATCGGTGGCACCGGCTCGGCCAAGTCGACGCTCGTGAACCTGATCGCCCGCCTGTACGATGTCACCGAGGGCACCGTGCGCGTCGGCGGCGTAGACGTGCGCGACTACGACCTGGACGCGCTGCGCCACCAGGTAGCCATGGTCCTGCAGAAAAACGTGCTGTTTAGCGGCACCATCGCCGAGAACCTGCGCTGGGGCGACCCGAACGCCACCGACGAGGAAGTCCGCGAGGCCGCACATCTGGCCTGCGCCGACGAGTTCGTCGACGGCTTCCCCAAGGGCTACGACACCTGGATCGAGCAGGGCGGCTCCAACGTTTCCGGTGGCCAGAAGCAGCGCCTGTGCATCGCGCGTGCCCTGCTGCGTCGCCCCAAGATCTTGATCCTGGACGACTCCACGAGCGCCGTCGACACCAAGACCGACGCCAAGATCCGCGAGGGCCTGGCGAGCTACCTGCCCAACACGACCAAGCTCATCATCGCCCAGCGCATCAGCTCCGTGCAGGACGCCGACCGCATCATCGTCATGGAGGGCGGCCGCATCAAGGACATCGGCAACCACGATGAGCTGCTCAAGACGAGCGAGATCTACCGCGAGACCTTTACCTCGCAAAATAAGATGAGTGTCGAAGGCGAGGACGCGGGCGAGACCGCCGCAGCCGACACCGAGGCATCCGCACCGCAAGCTCAGACCCAGGAAGGAGGCGAGGCACATGAGTAAGGCCGCTACCGCCGAGCGCGCGCGCAACCGCAAGGGCGGCACCATGACGCGCCTGATCAAGATGCTCTTTGGCTTCTACCCGGTGCTTTTGCCCCTCGTCGTCGCCGGCGTTGTGCTCTGCGCCATCATCAACTCCATCGGCGCGACGTTTCTCCAGAGCGCGCTGCAGGTCATTAGCGAATCGTGGCAGTCGGGCGACTGGACGGCCGCGCAGCCCAAGATTCTGAAGCTCGTGACCACCCTCGGCTGCATCTACGCCGTGGGCGTCGCCTCCTCGCTCTTCTGGAACCGCGCCATGGCCGTCATCACGCAGGGCTCGCTCGAGAAGCTGCGCGAAAAGATGTTCAACCGCATGCAGGACCTGCCGATTCGCTACTTCGACACGCACCAGCGCGGCGACATCATGAGCCACTACACCAACGACATCGACACGCTGCGTCAGATGATCAGCCAGTCGCTACCCAACCTGCTCATGACGATCATCGTCATCGTCACCGTGTTCTTCATCATGCTGTATTACAGCGTGTGGATGTGCCTGGTCATCATTGCCGGCATCGCCTTTATGACCTTTATGACCAAGCTGCTCGGCTCCAACTCCGCGCGCTTCTTTATCGCGCAGCAAACCGAGCTCGGCGTGGTCGAGGGCCATATCGAGGAAGTCATGAACGGCCAGAAAGTCGTCAAGGCGTTCTGTCACGAGTCCGCCGCCGAGGCCGATTTTGACGAGCGCAACGAGAAGCTCTTCGAGGTCTCGCAGAAGGCCAACATGTACGCCAACATCCTCATGCCGATCCTCGGGAACCTGGGCGACTTGCTCTACGTGCTGGTCGCGCTGACCGGCGGCATCTTCCTGGCGCTGGGCGTGCCCAACCTGAGCCTCTCGGGCATGGCGCTCTCCATCGCCGTCGTGGTGCCGTTCCTCAACATGACCAAGCAGTTCTGCGGCCAGATCGGCCAGATCTCGCAGCAGATCAACGCCGTGGTCATGGGCCTTGCCGGCGCCGAGCGTATCTTTGAGCTACTCGACGAGGAGCCCGAGGCCGACGAGGGCTACGTGACGCTTGTCAACGCACAGGTGAATCCCGACACCTGGCAGCTCGAGGAGGCCGACCACCACACCGGTATGTGGGCTTGGAAGCACCCGCACCGCGCGACCGGCGAGATCGAGTACGTGCCGCTGCGTGGCGACCTGGTCATGGACAACGTGGACTTTGGCTACACGCCCGACCACGAGGTGCTGCACGGCGTGTCTGTGTACGCCAAGCCGGGCCAGAAGGTCGCGTTTGTCGGCGCCACCGGTGCCGGCAAGACGACCATCACCAACCTCATCAACCGCTTCTACGACATTGCCGACGGCAAGATCCGCTACGACGGCATCAACGTCAACAAGATTCGCAAGTCCGATCTGCGTCGCTCGCTCGGCGTGGTGCTGCAGGACGTGAACCTGTTCACCGGCACCGTCATGGACAACATCCGCTACGGCAACCTGGACGCCACCGACGAGGAGTGCATCAAGGCGGCCAAGCTCGCGGGAGCGGACGACTTTATCACCCGCCTGCCCGACGGCTACGACACCATGCTCACCGGTAACGGCGCGCAGCTGTCGCAGGGCCAGCGCCAGCTGATCTCGATCGCGCGCGCCGCCGTGGCCGATCCGCCGGCGATGATTCTGGACGAAGCCACGAGCTCCATCGACACCCGCACCGAGGCTATCGTGCAGGCAGGCATGGACAAGCTCATGGAGGGCCGCACGACGTTTGTCATCGCGCATCGCCTCTCCACCGTGCGCAACTCCGACGCGATCATCTGCCTGGATCACGGCCGCATCATCGAGCGCGGCAACCACGACGAGCTGATTGCCAAGCGCGGGTATTACTACCAGCTCTATACCGGAGCGTTTGAGCTGGAGTAGTTCGGCTCGCCGAGATGGCCGATTTGCCGCTCATTCGTCGGGCATGACCCTAAGGTCAATGCCCTCCTCTTTCGGGGCAAATCGACTCATCTCAACGACCCAAACACAATGCACCGCAACGAATAAAGCCTCCGCAGCCACACGAGCTGCGGAGGCTTTATTCATGCCGGCCGGAAACCGTATCCCACTTTTCGGGCCCAAAATGGGATGCCGTTTCCCGCTGGACCCCCTCCGGGAAACGGCATCCCATTTCAAGGGCATAAACCGGGATGTGATTTCCCCTAACGGCACCTTTGGGAAGCCGCATCCCACTCTAGACGCACAAAACGGGATGAGCTTTCCCATGGTGATCCAAGACCAGAAGCATGTCCGATAGCGCGGCCAGGTCAAGAACAACAAGGCAAGCGTCACGCCAATTTGGACGAGCGTCTGCTGCAGTTTGAGGCTGCTGGCCCATATGGTAGAGTTAACCACCCATGAATTTCAGCACACTGCGTGCTACCTGTTCTTTTGTCATTTAGGGGAGTGAACTTGTGAATACTTCTGTCGCCAAGAAGGCCGGCCAGGCGGTGCGCCTGCTCATGATGGTGCTCACGGCAGTTCTCATCTTCTTCTTCATCAATGTTATGCTGCTCGTCTCCGATATCCAGGGCACGGCGCGTGTGGTCAACTACGCCGGCCTGGTACGCGGCACCACGCAGCGCATCGTGAAGCTCGAGGACGCAGGCCAGTCACAAGACGACCTGCTCAAGGCCGTGGATTCATACATTAACGGCTTGCGCTACGGAAGCGACGACCTCAATCTCGTCCGTCTCGACGACGATGAGTATCAGGCAAAGATGACCGAGCTTGCAAATTATTTTGATGAGCTTTGCACCGAGATCATCCGCGTGCGCGAAGTCGGCTATGAGAACACCGACATCATCTCCATGAGCGAGGAGTTCTTTGGCATTTGCGACGATGCTACGCGACTCGCAGAGGACTACTCTCAGGAGAAGGCGTCGGCGCTCAACTATCTCGAGGGCTTGGTGATCATCGACATCGTGGGCTTGGTGGCGACCTTTGCGGTCGAACTTGTTCGCGCGGTGCGCACTGCCGCGCTCAACCGAGAGCTGCAGAGCAAAGTCTATCTCGACGAAGCCACGGGACTGCCCAACAAGAACAAGTGCGAGGAGATCTTGGGGCAGGAGCGGCCTGTCTCCGCGGAGGCGCCCGTTGCGGTGTGCGTCTTCGACCTTAACAATCTGCATACGGTCAATAACAACTTCGGCCACGAGAAGGGCGATGAATACATTCGCTCTTTTGCCCAACAACTGGGAAGTGTGGCGTCCGAGACCTGCTTTGTGGGTCGCGACGGCGGCGATGAGTTTATCGCGGTGCTGTGGGATGCCGACCGAGCCGCTGTGGAATCCTGTCTCGCTCGGGTTCGTGCGAACGTGAACGAGCATTCCGAGGCTCATCCCGACATGCCTATCAGCTATGCAGTGGGCTACGCGCTTTCCAGTGATTTTGATGAACCGCCTACGATGCGCGAGCTCTTTTCCCAGGCCGACAAAAACATGTACATCGACAAGAACCGCGTAAAGACAGCTGAGGCAGCCGGGCTGCAACGCGAGGACCGCTAAACCCGTCCCAAATGAGCTATTTGAGAAGTTGTGCCATGGCGTTGACGAATTTTTGGACTTGGAGGGTGGGCTCGAGCGGATAGTGCAGAAAGACTGGCACCTCGCGACCGCATAGGAACGGCACGCCCACAAAGGCCGGGTGCACCCCCGACCACGCCCCGCAGGTGAGCACCGCGTCGCCCTTTTCCTCCGCCTCGTTAAAGAGCGCAAAGTCGAAGCTATCCACATCGATCACGTCCACACCGCCGTCGGCCAAAAGGTCGATACGCAGACTGTCCATGGCGTCGTTGCCGTGGCGGAGCACGCGCAGGCGCATGCCCTCCAAGTCGGCAACCGTAATGCGTGTCGTGCGCGCCAGCGGGCTCGTGCGCGGCAGGTCGATATAAAACGGCACGTTAACGATGCGGAGCTTTTGACAGGTGTCGCCCCAGCGCGGTGTCGAAAAACTCGACTGCACCACATCCACCTCGCGACCAAGGCTGCGCATGACGGATTCGCGCTCGTCATAGAGGTCGCTTACCGGCACGATCTCGAAGCGCAGCGATGGCTCCAGATCGTGGATGCCCGACCACATCGACAGCGTCTGGCGCCCCGGGCACATCATCGACACGCCCAGGCGCACGGCACCGCCATCGCCCGCCGCGCGTCGGGC
>URKU01000086.1 GCA_900548515.1 uncultured Collinsella sp.
TTCGATAACGGATTCGATTGATCTGCGCATGGGGCTGCCTTTCCAATTTCGTGTATTTCAAATACATAGTTTAGTACGATTTCGTGTATTTGAAATACACGAAATCGTGGAAAAACGTGTATTTCAAGTACACGAAATTGAACCGCTGGAGCCTGCGGGCGGATAAACACTGCTCGTATGGTGTGGTTTTCATCGGACGCCCGCCGCGCTGAGCTGTACTTGCGCCTGCCTCGATCCCACCCCTATGCCTGCATCGAAGATTGTGCTGCCCGCTTGCGCTCCCAGCGTGCCAGCTTGATCGTCACTAGCGTGAGTATCCAGGCTACGAGCGAGAATGCGGCGCCAACCGCGCCCACGTAGGCAATGCCAATCCCGCTTACCACGGCGCCGCCCACCGCGGTGCCAAACGAGATGCCGACGTTAAACGCCATGGGCTCCACCGAGCTCGCGAGCACCATCGATTTGGGGTGGCGGCTGCGGGCCACGTCCATAAAGTGCGTGATGCACGAGACCGAGAACAGATACATGAGCATCGCCAGACTAAAGACAAAGGCAAGCGCGAGGGGCATGGTGCCGCCAACGGCAAACAGCCCAAACAGAGCCGCGGCCTGGAGCACAAACGTCACGAGCAGCGCCCTCATGCCAAAGCGCGCATCGATCCATCCGCCCAGGATGTTCGAAACCAGGCAGAACACGCCGTAGGCCATGAGCGTGGTGCTTGCCTGGACGGTGCCCATGCCCAACACCTGCTCCAGATAGGGCGTCACGTAGCCGTAAAACACGTAGACCGACCCCACGCCAAACAAAAAGATGAGCATGCCGGTGATAATGCTCGGCTCGCGCAGAAGCCCCGCCTGCTCGCGGAATGTGGCAGGCTCATCGGTCTGTCCGGCACGCGGCATAAACGCCACGAGCGCAGTACAGATCAGAACGGCGAAGACGAGCGTACCGTACATGGCAACGTGCCAGTCGAGCGTATCGGCCACAAACTTGCCGATCGAGGTCACAAAGACCATCGCCACGGAGAAAGCGCCGTACACCACCGAGATGGCGAGCGAGGTCTGCTGCGGAGACAGCAGCTCGGGGATATACGTCACGCCTACGGCGAGCAGTGCGCCCGAGACGGAGCCCAAGATGATGCGCGAGGCAAACAGCACTTGGAAGTTGGGCGCCAACGCCATGACAAGATTGCCGAGCACAAAGACAATGCTGTAGCACACGAGCAGCTGGTAGCGGCGGAAGCGTCCCGTGCTGAGCGCAAGCACCGGCGTCGCGATGGCGTAGACGAGCGCGAACACGCTGATGAGCTGGCCTGCGGTGGCAAGTGAGATGCCGAGTTCCGTCGCCAGGTCGCTCTCGATGCCGATAACCACGAACTCCGAGCAGCCGAGCGAAAAGCCCAACAACACGAGCAGCGCCAGGCAAAGGTTGGTGCGAGCGGGGGAGAGCGCGGCGGCGGTTGACTTGCTTTTAGGCGTGGTTGCGGCGGTCAAGGTTGTCACTCCAATGTCGCATGAATAAGCGGGATTCAATCCCTGCAACTCTAACAGAATGTGACAAAGGGACAGCCCCTTTGTCACATTGCGCTGCCAGCCAGTCGCCCAAACCATCACAACATTCGGCGAAAATCTCGAAATCGAGGAAAAGCGTCGAATGTTGTGACGGTTTTTGTGTCCGGCGCGGGTGAGCTTCGGTGTCGTCTGGGGGTATAAAACTAGCGAGTGTTTATTTGCGAGGCCTAAGGGGCGCCCCGTATGGATATCGATAACTTTGAATGGTGGTATAGCGAGGGTGAGACTCCGGACGAGGGGTGGGACGAGCCTACGCCGCGTGGCGTGTCGAGCGACGAGGACGAGACCGGCAACGACGTCGCCGCCGACTCGGACGCCGCCCTCGATCCCGTCGAGCCCCTGACCTTCGAACAAGCTTGGGCCCAGGCCGAGGCAGACGAGGCCAAGGCCGACGCTACGGCCACGCTCGGCGAGCCAGCCGACATGTCGATCTCGCCGGCAAAGACCCCGCAGCCGCGTCACACCATCGATCCCGACAGCACGGCATCCTTCAGTATTCTCGACGTGCCCTCGCAGGGCGCTCAGGCGCCCGCACCCACACGTCGCCCCAATCTGTCTCGCGAGGAAGATGCAGGACGTCGCTCTCCGCTTGGCCCCATCCTTATCGCCTTCATGGCCGGCGTTATCGCATGCTCGGTAATTGGAAACGTCTGGAGCCATGTCGAGCAGCAGCGAAAAGACGCCGCCAGGGTCGAGATGTCTGTCGAGCAATCGCTCGGCCGCACGCGCTCGGTACATGTGTCGGTCGAGGTCAAGGACGGCGCGACGTGGGACACCGCGCGCGGCGACAGCCAAATGCTCATCCATATCGTGGGGCGCACGCTCAAAGGGCAGACGATTGACGAGTATCAATACGTCAATTCCGCTGGTGACGGCATCGAACTTAAGCCCGGCGACTACGAGCTCACCGTCGATGAACCGCCCGTCGCCACCGACGGCACGCGCTTCCGTGCCTCAAAGCGCATGGTTCCCGTGAGCTTTAACTCGCAGGCGCCCGATACGGTCGACACCACGCCACAGGGCGGGTTTGACCTTTACGTAGATACCCAGTAGGCGCTCGCCGCTCATTCCGCTATGGCTACTCAATAATCGCCTGCCGTCCCGTCCCGCCGCCAAGAGTGGGACAATAGCCCTCGACACTATTGTTTACTTTTGGAGGAAGTAGCATGTCTACCGTCACTACCATCAAGCGCGGCGGCCTCACCGCGGCCATCGATTCCATGGGCGCCCAGCTCACGAGCCTTGCTCTCAACGGCAACGAGTATCTGTGGCAGGGCGACCCCGCCTTTTGGGGCAAGCATGCGCCCATCCTGTTCCCCATTGTGGGTTCGCTGCGCAACAACACGGCAACGTCTGCGGCCGGCACCTGCGAGATGCCGCGCCACGGACTCGCGCGCATCGTCGAGCACAAGCTGGTCGAGGTTTCGGAGGACGGCTCCTCGGTAACGTACGAGATCACCGACACGTCCGAGTCGCTCAAGGCCTTTCCGTTCCACTTTAAGCTCAACATGACCTATGCCCTGACCGGCGACGCCATCCTCACGCAGACCTTTGCCGTCACCAACACCGGCGACGTGGACCTGCCGTTCTCGGTGGGTGGCCACCCCGCATTTAACGTGCCCGCTCCCGGTGCCGAGGACGAGGCATTCGAGGATTACGAGCTGGCGTTTACCGAGGCTTGGACGAACGAGGCTCCCATCATCACGCCCGACGGTCTTATGACGTTCGAGGGTAGCTACAAGGCTCCCGATAACTCGGACGTGCTGCCCATCACGCACCGCAGCTTCGATAGCGATGCCATCATGTTCACCGATACTCCGGGCTCCACGCTCACGCTGCGCGGCCGCAAGTCGGGCCACGGCGTCAAGATCGACTTTGAGGGCTTTAAGTACATTGGCGTGTGGTCTGCCGCCAACGACGCTCCGTTTGTGGCGCTCGAGCCCTGGACCGGTCATACCACCATGGACACCGAGGACGACGTCTTTGAGCACAAGGTCAACACCATCACCTTGGCCCCCGGCGAGACGGATGTTCGCAGCTTTAGCGTTACGCTGCTCTAGAGGTTCCGCCGTTCTAGGCGGTCATAACTTGAGCGTGGATAATCTCCCGTTTTGAGCTCATGTGCGAGCCAAAAGTGGGAGATTTTCCACCCTCATTTCGATGCATGGGTCGGGGTAGCTAATTTGTCATTTTCCAGTTCGTAAACTTGTATGTATGCATACAAGTGGATGGCGGCGTGCGGTATCCTGTTGAGTCGTTAGCATACGATTCAACAGGGAAGGCAGATTATGCATTCTCCCCAACAGCGCGATGCGCAGCGCCAACCGGTGTGCAGCCGCCGCATCTTTTTGGGTAGCGCCCTCGCCGCGAGCGCTACCGTCGTCGCCGGCGCGCTCGCCGGCTGCCAGCGCCCCTCTACGCTGGAAGTGGTCCAGCCAACGACGGGCAGCGGTCGCGATGACCTGTCCGATTCCGTGATCGGCAAGGACAAGATCCGCATTGGCATGGAGGCGGCCTACGCCCCGTACAACTGGCAGGTCTCCGAGGCCAGCGAGTTCACCATCCCCATCGATAACGTGCAGGGCGCCTATGCCGACGGCTACGACGTGCAGATCGCCAAGGTCGTCTGCAAGGCCCTCGGCGGCGAGCCCGTCGCCGTTAAGCAGAGCTTCTCGGGTCTTATCGATTCGCTCAACAACGGCCAGATCGACCTCATCATCGCCGGCATGAGCGCCACGCCCGAGCGCGAGGAGTCGGTCGGCTTTTCCGACCCCTACTTCATCGGCTACTTTGGCCTGTTCGTAAAAGAGGGCTCGCCCTACCAAAACGCCACCAAGCTCAGCGATTTTAGCGGCGCCACGGTCCTCGGCCAAAAAGACACCATGCTCGATACCGTCATCGACGAGATCCCGGGCGTCGTGCACAAAAACCCGGTCGATTCCGTTCCTACGGTGTTCTCGAACCTGCTGCAGGGCACCTGCGACGCCGTGACGTACAACACCGAGAACGAGAAGGGCTATATGGCCCAAAATCCCGGTATCGTCCCCATTCATTTTGCCGAAGGCGAGGGCTTTAAGCAGGAGGTCACGGCAAACGTCGGCTGCCGCAAGGGCTCAAAGAAGCTCCTCAAGCTTATCGACAAGGCCCTCGAGGGCATTAGCCAGGAGGAACGCGACCAGATGTGGGACGCGTGCCTCGACCGTCAGCCGGCATAGGGAGGCAGCATGAAGACCATCAATCGCCTGGCCTCCTTTATCAAGGCCGACCATCGTTATGTCTACCTGGGCACGAGCGTCATCGCGGCGCTTGGCCTGGCGTTTAGCCAGCGCAACCCCACGCCGCTGAGCTTTTTGGCGCCCACTGGCATCTTCCAGGACTGCCTTTGGGCGATCCTGTGGGCCTGGGTCGTCGTGTCGGCGGCGGCACTCGTCACCAAGCTCATGCACTGGAACGACTATCGCGAAACGTCGCCGTTTGCTTCCGAGCGCTTCCGTCGCGGCGCGCGCCTGGGCAGCTATGTCGTCGTTGCTATTGCGGCGATCTTCTTTGTCGACCGCTGCGTCATGTCATTTATCGACCTGGTGCAGGTGAGCATTGTCTCGGACTCCAACCCCAGCGACTTTTTGTCGAGCCTGGTCTACATGACCTACAAGAGCGGCGACTTCTTTATCCGCGGCATCGAGATCACCATTGCACTTGCGACCTTCGGTACCGTCATCGCCTTTTTCCTGGCGCTGCTTTTTGTGTTCCTGCGCATTCAGACCTTCGATCGCGCGGACAACGACCTGGTGCGCTTCTTTAAGAGCATCGGCCGCGGCTTTGCGACCATCTACTCCACCATCGTGCGCGGCACGCCCATGATGGTCCAGGGCCTGCTCATCTATTACGCGGGCTTCACCGTTTTGCGCGGCATGGGCTTCGAGACCGCCCAGGCCAACCAGATTTGGAGTACCTTCACCGCCGGCCTCGTCACCATCTCGCTCAACTCCACCGCCTACATGATGGAGGTCCTGCGCGGCGGCATCGAGTCCATCGACCCCGGCCAGGCCGAGGCAGCGCGCTCGCTGGGTCTTTCGCAGTGGCAAGCCATGCGCAAAGTCGTGTTCCCCCAGGGCATTAAAAACGCGATTCCGGCGCTCACCAACGAGCTCATCATCAACATCAAGGACTCGTCGGTGCTCTCGGTCATCGGCGTGTTCGACCTCATGTACGCCACCACCACCGTCGCCGGCGTGTACTACCGCCAGATGGAGGTCTACTGCGTGGCGCTCGTGGTCTACCTGATCCTGACGCTCGTGGCGAGCCGCCTGCTCGAGGCCTTTGGCAAAAAGCTCGGCGCCGAGGCCCCGGCAACGCTGCCCAGCTCCAACTAGGCTCAAGACGAGGAGAATCATCATGGCAGATACCGCCACTACCGGCACCGCGGCCGCCGCACAGACCAATGAGCCGCTCATTCGCGTCGAGGGCCTGCGCAAGAGCTTCGGCTCGCTCGAGGTACTCAAGGGCATCGACCTCGCTGTCAATCCCGGCGAGGTCGTCACCATCATCGGCGCCTCGGGCTCGGGCAAGTCGACCTTCTTGCGCTGCCTCAACCTGCTCGAGACCCCGGACGCGGGCCATATCTGGTTCCACGGCCAGGACCTCACGGCCGAGCGCTGCAACATCAATAAACTCCGCGAGGACATCGGCATGGTGTTCCAGGGCTTTAACCTGTTCAACAACATGGATGTGCTCGACAACTGTACCCTCGCGCCCGTCACGCTCAAAAAGATGAGCAAGGCCGAGGCCGAAAAGGTCGCGCTAGAGCATCTGGCAAGCGTGGGACTCGAAAAGTTCGCACACGCCGCCGTGGGTCGCCTGTCCGGCGGCCAAAAGCAGCGCGTGGCCATCGCCCGCGCCTTGTGCATGAACCCGCAAATCATGCTGTTCGACGAGCCGACCTCTGCGCTCGACCCCGAGATCGTGGGCGAGGTGCTCGAGGTCATGCGCAAGCTCGCCGCCGACGGCATGACCATGGTCGTCGTCACGCACGAGATGGCTTTTGCCCGCACGGTGTCCGACCGCGTGGTCTTTATGGACAAGGGCGTGGTGCTCGAGGACGCCGCGCCGGCCGAACTCTTCGGCAACCCCAAACACCAGCGCACCCGCGAGTTCCTCTCGCGTTATCTCGAGGACAAATAACCGACTGCAAATGCGTGAACGATGGGGCCGCTCCGGTGGGGCGGCCTTTGTCGTCACAATCGAAAGGATGTCATGGCCGAGGTTTGGCGCTTTTTTGCGCATGAGGACGATTTTGCCGATTTGGATGAGGCTGGCGCATGCGAGCGCCTGGGCCGCGTGCTGTCGTTTCCGACGATTTCGAGCATGGATGCCCAGACGGTGGACTGGCAGGCGTTTGACGACCTGCGCGCCTATATGCAGCAGGGCTGGCCGCGCGTGTTTGCGACGGGCGAGGTCGAGCTCATCGACCATTCGCTGCTCGTGACGCTTGCCGGCACCGACCCCGCCCTCAAGCCGGTCATGCTCATGGGCCACATGGACGTGGTTCCCGTGGTGCCGGGCACCGAGACGGACTGGACGCACGATCCCTTTAGCGGGCACGTGGACGACACCTATATTTGGGGTCGCGGCGCCATCGATATGAAAGACCAGGTTGCGGGCATCTTGGAGGCCGTTGAGTATGCGCTGGCGCACGGCTGGCAGCACGAGCGCACGCTGCTGCTGGCCTTTGGCCAGGATGAGGAGACCACGCAGTACGGCGCGGGTGCCATTGGTCGCGCGCTCGAGGAGCGTGGCGTTGAGCTTGAGTACCTGATCGACGAGGGCGACTATCGTATCGTTGCGGCTGCCGAGTACAGCGCAGGTGAGGGTTGGCTTATGCATGCCGATCTTGCCGAGAAGGGCTATGCCGATATCGTGCTCAGGACGAAGAGCGAAGGCGGGCATTCTTCCAACCCTTACGGCGGCACGTCGCTCGAAGTGCTCAGCCGCGCTATTGCCGCGATTTGCGATATCGAGTGGCCGGCGCGTGTGACCGACCTGCTTGCCGCGCAGCTCGTCGAGCTGGGGCTTTATACCGCAGACGAGATTGCTGCCAGCAAGGATGCCATCGTGCGCGACTGTCTCGCCAGCAAAAAGCTGTACCCGCTTGTGACCACCACCTGCGCGCCCACGCAAATCGAAGGCGGCAGTACCGGTGCCAACGTAATGCCGCAGGATATGTGGGCCAATATCAACTTCCGCATGCTCGAGGGTACGAGCGTGGCCGATGTCGTGGCCTGCTGCCGCGAGGCCGTTGCCGCCGCTGGGCTCGCTGGCCGAGTCGAGGTCGAGCTGGGCCCCGGCAGCTCCGAGCCCTCGCCGTCCCCGCGCGTGGGCGGTCCGGGGCTCGAGGCCGTTCGCGCCATTGCCACCCGCTATTTCCGTGATCCAAAGGGGATGGAGGAAAACGGATCATTCGAGCCAGTGGCAATTGTGCCCTCGACCGTGATCGGTGCGACCGACGCTGCCAACTACCAGCACATTTGCCCTGAGTGCATTCGCTTCTCGGCCTTTGTGGTCGATGATGACGAGTGCGACCGAGGCGTCCACGGCACCAACGAGCGCATCACCCGCCGCGCCTACCTCCAGGGTGTTCGCTTCCTCATCGCCCTACTCCATACGCTTTAGAATCCGACAAAGGGACTGTCCCTTTGTCGGATTCCGTGCGGGTTATATGCAGGTTTGCCTGCGCACGCTATCATATATGGGTTAGACCGCAACTATGTACCCCATACGCGAAGGGATGCGCATGTATCTG
>URKU01000087.1 GCA_900548515.1 uncultured Collinsella sp.
CTTGCACCGATTTCTGCATCAATTGATGTAAGTTTGATGTAAATCGCTGTTTTTTAGTTTTTTATCAAATGAAGTACGTCCCGTTTATTTACTATGAAAGTCCTGAACGGCAGCCATATTCCAATTATCCCCCATCGGGTCGAGGATCACATTGTTCAATTATCTGTTGTGCTTTTTCTTTCTGCTGACAACCATTGTACCAATGGCAGCACCGCCGCTGACAAACAGCAGGGCAAACCACAAAGCAAGATTACTTGTGTCGCCGGTCCGTGGACCTTTATCGGATGCTACTGCTTTGGTACTGGCTGGCTTTTTCTCAAGAGCTGCAATGGCATCTTCGATATCCTTTGCCATCTTATCCACTTCGGATTGCTCAGTAATGTTCTTGCCACGGACAACAGCCTTGACAGCGGCTTCCACACCAGAGAAATCCTTGTAGTCATTCTTGTTCAGGGCATTTGCTTTGGCAATGGCTGCATCAACCTTAGTGTAATCAGCACCCTTGTATTGCAGGGCAGCAATGGCATCTTCAATAGCCTTCGCCATTGCGTCAACTTCGCTCTGTTCAGTGATGTTCTTGTCACGGACAACAGCTTTGACGGCAGCTTCCACGGCGGTGAAGTCCTTGTAGTTGTCCTTGTTCAGTGCATTTGCCTTGGCAATGGCTTCGTCGACCTTAGTGTAGTCGGCAGGTAAATAAGTCATTGCAACCGTCTGCGTATGCGTTGCCGCATCGGCGGTGATCGTTATATTGCCGGTGTATGCTTTGCAGTTATCGGCTGTTACTTCAACAGGGTAAGTTCCTGCTTCCAAACTGACAGAGCCGGTAACCTCCTGACCATTCACTTTAACAACAACATTGGTCAGACCGTCTGGCGTTACAACGAAAGAAACCGGATAGACAGCCTTTGTGATAAAATGAACATTTTTATAAAGTGCAAAGTACTGAGTACCGCTGGAAAGCAGGTCAATTTCTGTTCCTTCCGAGTCTACAGCTTTTGCATAGTTCAGATGATAGCCATCGGCAATCACAGGCACACATTCATCGAAAATTGCAGGGATATTATTCTCATTCGTATTCTTTGCATCAATCTCTGCTTCTTCTACGGTAAAAGTACCGTTACCGCCCATCGGGAATTTACCGTCAGTGGTTACTTTGGCGCCTCCTTTGATCAGAATATTGCCTTTTGCCCATATTGCACCGTCCGCAGTAGAGGTACAGTTTACCTCGCCTCCGTTAACCGTCAGATCACCTGCAGCATACAGACCGGGATAATAGCTTGTTGCTTTAACTTTAGATGCAGCAAGTTCAATATCGCCGCCGTTCCCTTCTTGATCTTTCCAGATATATGCTCCGTTGCGTCCGTCCTGGGTTGCCTTAAGCGTAACATCGGCGTCGTTTACAATCTTCAGCTTATGGGCATCGATTCCGGCATACAAGCCGGTGGAATCCACTTTTGCCCCGTCAATTTCGACCATTCTTCCGGCTATGCCCAATCCGCCTTCAGAGTTTATTATGACCCTTGCTTTATCGGAAATCTTGACGTCAGCCCCTGTGCTAATTCCATCGTAGTTTTCCCCGATAACGTTGATCACCAGTGTTCCATCGCCGGTAATCTCGACAGAATTGCTGTAATTGAGGTATATTCCCACTCCTCCGCCGGAATAGGTTCGGGTAATCCTATTTGTCCCGGTCAACCGTATCTTCAACGTACTGGGGATAGTCGTTTTAATACCGTAGTCTGACATGGTGTCGCTGTCAAGGGTAGCATTGTTCAAAGACAAGGTGTGAGTGGTCGGGTCATAGCTTACTGTTCCGCTGCAAAGATTATCCTTATTCTCAGACGTGACCTGTACGCCGTCTACCCAGATGTCGTAGACTGTGGGTTCCGCTGCCAGTGCTGTGGCAGGCAGGAGTCCAGCTACCATTACAATGCTGAATAGGATTGCAAATAGTTTTTTCTTCATAACAGTTCCTCCATTTTTTAATTGTCCGCTATTTACTTCCTCCGACAGCGGACACGCCGGAGATGACAGAAGGTTTAACCGGAAAAGATTGATTTGCCGGTCGTGGTTAGGACTTCAATATCAAACCACCATCCTTCCGGAAAACGCAAAAAGCCGAAGCCAAGGCATAATGCGCCCTGTCTTCGGCAACTGGATCGTTATTAATTGTATGAAATAAGACTTGAAACGCTGAAAAAGCGGCGCTATGCTCCCGCCGAGCCGAGCCGAGCCGAGCCGAGCCGAGCCGAGCCGAGAATAGGCGCTGCATTTCCATTCGCCATAGCCAAGCCCTCCTTCCCTCTTGTGATTCTCCACTTATGATTTTACCTACCAATTCAATCATAAGTGGGGGATTACAAAAGCCGAAAGGGAGAGGACTTCTTTACGAAGCCTCTCCCTTTCGGGGCCTTCTTTTTAGAGGAATTCTCCGATTCGGTGGACTTCGGGTTGTAGGTCTACTCCGAATTGGTCTTTGACGGTTGCTTGGATGTGGCGGATGAGTTCGTCAACGTCGGCGGCGGTGGCGTGGTTGGCGTTGACGATAAAACCGCAGTGCTTTTCGCTTACCTGCGCGCCGCCAACGGCGTGTCCTCGCAGGCCGGCGTCCATGATGAGCTTGCCGGCAAAGTAGCCCTCGGGGCGCTTGAAAGTGGAGCCGGCACTCGGCATGTCGAGCGGCTGCTTGTCCTCGCGGCGCTGGCGGTAGTCGTCCATGTCGGCCTTGATCATCGCGGCGTTGCCCGGTGCGAGGTTGAAGGTGGCAGAAAGAACGATAAAGCCGTCGTCGGCGATGCGACTCTTGCGATAGCCCAGGTTGAGCTCATCGACATCGAACTCGATGATGTTGCCGCTGCCGCGGGTGCCGTCGTCGAGCATGCGGGCGGGCTTGTAGACGCGCACAGACTCCAGCACGTCTGCCATGCAGGCACCGTAGGCGCCGGCGTTCATGTAGCAGGCGCCGCCGACCGATCCGGGGATGCCCGAGATGGGCTCCATGCCGGTGAGACCGGCCTCGGCTGCCGCCGCGGCGACATCGGAAAGCAAGGCGCCGGCCGCCGCCGTGACGTGCGTACCGTCGACCGTAATGTCGGAGAGGCCTTCGCCCAACGCCACGACGACGCCGCGGATACCCTTGTCGCCGACGAGCAGGTCGGAGCCGTTGCCCACGATGGTGAGCGGCAGGTCGCAGCGATAACAGGTGTCGAGCGTGGCGACGAGGCCCTGCTCGGTATCGGGCGTGACAAAGACGTCGGCCGGGCCGCCGATCTTAAACGTGGTGTGCTCGCGCATGGGCTCGCTCATCAGCACGTTGTCCTCGCCGGCAACGCCAGCAAGCGCGCACAGCAGGTCCTCGTTAAAAAAGTCGTTCTCGTGCATACGAATATCCGCCTTTTGGTGGTCGTTGTCATCAATCGATTGCAATATACCCCACCCGGACGGATTTGGTGCGCTGGCGGCGATAAAACAGCCGTCTACCGGATTGGTAAAGTGTTTATCACCGAGGTAGAGGGGCGGTCGCTATACTTTCAAGAGATTGCGCGTAAACCCGGAAGGAGCGAGATGGCCAACAAAGTCACCCTCAAGCAGATCGCCCAGGAGGTGGGGCTTTCCCCCTCGTCGGTCTCGCTTGTTCTCAATAATCGGCCCTGTCGCATCTCGGAAGAAAACCGCAAGCTCATCAAGGAGGTCGCGGCGCGCAACCACTATGTCCCCAACCAGATTGCGCGTAGTCTGGTCATGCGCGAGTCGCGCACGCTGGGCCTTATCGTCCCTAACATCGAGAGCCGCTTTTTTGCCTCGCTCGCTGGTAGCCTGGAAAAGCGCTGCCGCGAGGACGGCTATGCGCTCTTTATTACCAGCTCGGGCGGAAGTGCCGACGACGATCTTGAGCTGCTGCGTCAGCTGGTGACGCGCGGCGTCGACGGTGTCTTTCTGGTGGTGGGTGACGAGTTCTCCGACGACCGCGCCCTGCGCGAAGAAGTCAGCCATCTGCCTATCCCTGCCGTGATGGTCGACCGTGCCATTGAGGGGCTCGAGTGCGACAAGGTGATGTTCGACCACGAGATGGGTGGCTACATGGCAACCCGCTATCTAATCGAGCAGGGCCACCGTCGCATTGCCTGCTTGGTTAACGCGCGCCGTTCCAATACGGGGCGTAAGCGACTTGCCGGCTATGAGCGCGCGCTGCGCGAGGTTGGCCTGCCTATCGACGCACGTTTGGAGTTTGAGAGCGAGTACTACATTCCGAGTGCCTACGAGGCCTCGGAGGCGGTGCTCGCAACTGATGCCACCGCTGTGTTCGCAAGTTCGGATAACATCGCCCTCGGTCTGCTCAAGCGCTTGCACGAGATGGGGAAGAGCATTCCGGGCGATATCTCGGTCGTAAGCTATGACAACTCGGCGGCCGACGTTCTCTTTGAGCCAGCGCTGACGGCGATTGAGCAGGATCCGGGTGTGCTCGCCGAGCATGCTTTTGGCTGCATGTCCAAGCGGCTTGCCGGCAAGGGCGGCAGGCGTGCCGAAGAGGTGGTTTTGGAGCCTGCCCTCATCGTAAAGGACAGCGTGCTCGAGCTTACTAAACACAACTAAACACGTTTATCAATTCGTAGAGATCGATTGTGAAGTACCTGTGACAGGCAATGCCGCAGGTGAATGTCTCGTTTTGCCGATTCATAAGGCAAATAAGGATGATAAAACGTTTTTTCACCTTGATAAAACGTTTTAGCAAATATACTAGTCCCAACGAAAGGTTGCCGTATCGGAGGGTGACCGCGCAGCGAAGGGACATAAACAATGGCTAAAACACTGGGAACGCCGTGGCAAAAACTGGGACATGAGGTTCCGGCTTCCGAGCTCGAGGGTGTCGACCTGTATTGGCGTGCCTCGAACTATCTGTCCGTCGGCCAGATTTACCTTCGCTCCAACCCGCTGATGCGTGCTGACTTTGTCGACGAGAAGACCGGCGAGACGCGTGACTTTGGTCGTCCGGACGTTAAGCACCGCCTGGTCGGTCACTGGGGAACCACGCCCGGCATCAACTTCCTGTTCGGCCACGTCAACCGCCTCATCGCCGACCACAACCAGAACGCCATCTTCCTGATGGGTCCTGGCCACGGCGGTCCCGCCGGTACTGCCCAGTCGCTGCTCGACGGCACCTACCGCGAGATTCGCCCCGACATCACCGATGACGAGGCTGGCCTGCAGAAGTTCTTCCGCCAGTTCTCCTATCCCGGCGGCATTCCGAGCCACTTTGCGCCCGAGACGCCCGGTTCCATCCACGAGGGCGGCGAGCTCGGCTACACGCTTAGCCACGCCTATGGCGCCGTCATGGACAACCCGAGCCTGCTGGCCGTGGCCGTGGTGGGCGACGGCGAGTCCGAGACCGGTCCGCTCGCGACTTCTTGGCAGTCCAACAAGCTCGTGAACCCGGCAACCGACGGTATCGTTCTGCCGATCCTGCACCTCAACGGCTATAAGATCGCCAATCCCACTATCCTTGCCCGCGTGTCCGACGAAGAACTCACCAAGTTTTTTGAGGGCATGGGCTATAATCCGCACTTCTTTGTCGCCGGTTTTGACGACGAGAGCCATGCGAGCATCCACGAGCGCTTCGCCGCCCTGTTTGAAAAGGTCTTTGACGAGATCTGCGACATCAAGGCCACCGCTCAGGCCCAGGCCGCCGCGGGCAAGACCGTGGTCCGTCCGGCCTACCCCATGATCGTGTTCCGCACGCCCAAGGGTTGGACCTGCCCCAAGCAGATCGACGGCAAGAAGACCGAAGACTCCTGGCGCGCGCATCAGGTGCCGCTGGCGAGCGCCAAGGACACCCACGAGCACTTCCGCGTGCTTCGCGAGTGGCTGCGCTCCTACAAGCCCGAGGAGCTCTTTACGCCCGAGGGCCAGGTGCGCCCCGAGGTGACGGCCTTTATGCCGACCGGTGAGCTGCGCATCGGCGCCAACCCCAACGCAAACGGCGGTAAGGTCCGTCGCGAGCTTGAGCTGCCCGATATCCACGCCCACGAGATTCCCGTTGCCGAGAAGGGCCACGGCTGGGGCTCCACCGAGGCCGCCCGCGTCTTTGGCGAGTACACCGCCGACGTCCTGGCTAAGAACATGGACGACTTCCGCATCTTCGGTCCCGACGAGACTGCGTCCAACCGCCTGCAGGCTGCCTACAAGGTGACCAAGAAGCAGTGGGACGCCGGCTTCTACGAGGACGAGGCCAACGACGAGCTGCTGGCCGGCTCCGGCAAGGTCGTTGAGCAGCTGTCCGAGCACCAGTGCGAGGGCTTCCTCGAGGCTTACGTGCTCACCGGCCGCTCCGGCGTGTGGAGCTCCTACGAGAGCTTTGTCCACGTGGTCGACTCCATGGTCAACCAGCACTGCAAGTGGCTCGAGGCCACCAAGCGCGAGATTCCGTGGCGTGCCCCCATCAGCGGCCTCAACATTCTGCTGTCGAGCCACGTCTGGCGCCAGGACCACAACGGCTTCTCGCACCAGGACCCGGGCTTTATCGACCTGCTGCTCAACAAGGCCAACGACACGCACATCGTGAACGCCTACTATCCGGCCGACGCCAACATGGCCCTTGCCGTGGCCGAGCGCGTCTACCAGTCCACCGACTGCGTCAACGCCATCTTCTGCGGCAAGCAGCCCGCCCCGACCTTCCAGACGGTCGATGAGGCCAAGGCGGAGCTCGCCGAGGGCGTCGCGACCTGGGAGTGGGCATCGACCGCCGACTCGCTCGCCGAGGCCGATGTCGTGGTCGCCACCTGCGGCGACGTGCCGACGCTCGAGGCCTTGGCTGCGACAGACATGCTGCGCGAGCTGGGCATCAAGGTGTGGTTCGTCAACGTGGTCGACCTGCTCAAGATCCAGAACGTCTGCGAGAACGACCAGGCCATCAGCGACGAGCGCTGGGCCGAGCTGTTCGGCTGCGGTGAGAAGCCCGTCCTCTTTGCCTTCCACGCCTATGCCGGCACGATTCGCCGCCTGATCTGGAACCGCCCCGGCCACGACGCCTTCCGCGTCCACGGCTATGAGGAGAAGGGCTCCACGACCACGCCGTTCGACATGCTGCGCCTGAACAACATGGACCGCTGGGCCCTGGCCGCCGATGTGCTGCGCATGGTCGACGCCGACAAGTTTGCCGAGCAAATCAACGAGTGGGAGGCCTTCCGCACCGAGGCCTTCGAGTTCGCCTGCGACGAGGGCTACGATCACCCGACCTTCACCGACTGGGTCTGGCCTGACGCCGCTGCCGCAACCGCAGCCGACGGCGCGCTCTCCGCAACCCAAATGACCGCGGGCGACAACGAGTAAGTAGGCATCCGGGACGGCCTCGCGCTGGGGCCTTGCCCGGGAGGGTGACTTTGTCCGGGGAAGTGGGCTTCGCGAACTTCCCCGGACAGCAGATGACGATTCTGTCGATGCAGAACACGGTTGATTCCGGTACGACACGGGTGGTTCGACAGATGCGCAACGCGGTTCTGGCGGCACTCAGCCGCGAAAATTAACCATAAAGGAAACGCGCTCAAGCCGGGGCGCAAAAAAAGGGTCAAGGGACAATGTCCCTTGCGGAGTCCAGAGGCAGCGCCTCTGGCGTCTCCCCCTTCACAGCCACCCCGCATACGCGCCGACTGCGCCGAGCAGATTGATACAGAACCCCATCACCATCAGCGGAACGTTGAGGATCGACGTGCGCCCGCTTTGCGGCTTCAGGGCGAGAATCGCCACATACACCCACGGCAGCATATCCAGCAGGTAGCGGTTGCCGAACTGGAAGCCGCCCAGCGTCTTGTGGCAGACGATAATCATCAAGTGCGCCCCGACCATCAGCGGCAGCCCAATCAGCCAGAACGCATTCCCGCGGCGGCGGCGAATCAGCGCATAGAAATACACGCACAGGAACGTCACCAGCATGGGCGTAATCAGGTAGAACGCCATGCAGTCATACGGATCAAACGCCAGCGGCTGACCTCTCCCCTGATATTTCGGCAGGCGCACCAGCTGCTGCAAATGCTCCCACGCGTACGCCAGCGAAAACTGTCCGTTCTCCGCCAGCTGAAATTCCGGCAGGTAGGTGTGCCCAAATTCCAGCGGATTGCCGAAGCGCAG
>URKU01000088.1 GCA_900548515.1 uncultured Collinsella sp.
CGGGGGCGGCGCGCCGTGTGACGTGCCGCCCCCGGCTGAGAAATGGGGACAGGTTATGTGGGCGGGTAACCCCGCAAGCCGCTAGTCCAGACGACGGGTCTGCGCTACGTGCTTATACCAGTAGGCGCTTGCCTTGGGCGTGCGCTTCTGGGTTTCAAAGTCAACGTAGAAGAAGCCATAGCGCTTGTTGTATCCGTTGGTCCAGGAGAACTGGTCCTGCAGGCTCCACAGGAAGTAGCCGCCCACGTTGACGCCCACCTCCATAGCCTTGAGCAGCCAACGCAGGTGCTGCTCGATGTAGTCGATGCGCGGCTGGTCGTCCACAAAGCCGTCTTTGTAGGGATCCTTGTAGCCCATGCCGTTTTCGGTAATGAAGATCTGCTTATAGTTGGGGTAGCGCTGCTTAATGTAGACGAGCAGATCGAACAGGCCCTCGGGATAGATGATCCAGTCCCAGTCGGTGGTGGGGATGCCAGGCTTGTTCACATGCTCGCCAATACCCTTAACGCGCCAGCGGCCGGTGCCCTTCTCGCCCGTACCGTTGTGGTGCAGGTCGTTCTCGCCATCGTAAGCCTTCAAAAAACGGCACTGGTAGTTGTTGACGCCCAGGTAGTCGTTGTAGAGCGCGGCCTCGCGCATAATCTCGAGGTCCTCGTCCAGGATCTCGATGGTGCCGCCCGAGACGGCAGCCAGACGGTTGGCGCACTCGAGGGTGTCGGGCGCGTAGTCGCCACGGAAGGTGGCGTCGAGCAAGAACTGGTTCTGCAACACGTGCTCGTTATTAGCGGCTTTGATGTCGGCGGGGTCGTTCTCGTTGAGCGGGTACTTAAACTCCAGCGACTGGATGACGCCGATCTTGCCCTTAAAACCGCCGTTGTGGAAGGCCAGTACGGCCTTGGCGTGGGCGAGCATCATGTTGTGCTCGCACTGGAAAGCTTCGGCAAGATGTGCCTTGACGCCGCCGGGGAAGGTGCCCTCGATGTAGGTGTTGGAGGCATCGGCCCAAATCTCGTTAAAGGTGAACCAATAGGTCACCTGGTCGGCGTACTCCTTAAAGCAGAAGGTGGCAAAGTCCACAAAGGCGTCGATGGTCTCGCGGTTGAGGAAGTCGCCCTTCTCAAAGAGGGGAAGCGGCGTGTCAAAGTGATGCAGCGTGACAAACGGCTCAACGTGATGCTTGTGACATTCGGCGAAAAGGTCGTGATAGAACTGGACGCCCTCGGGGTTAATCTCACCGGTGCCGTTGGGGAAGATGCGGCTCCAGGCAATGGAGAGGCGGATGCCGTTGATGCCAAACTCCTCGCACAGCTCCAGGTCGACGGGGTACTGGTTGTAGAAGTCCGAAGCGGGATCGGGGGAAAAGCGCCCCTGGGCCTCCAAGAAGTCGTCCCAGGCGACTTTGCCCTTACCGTGGGTGCGGGTCTCGCCCTCTACCTGGTAGGCAGCGGTAGCGCCGCCAAAGACAAAGTCCTCGGGAAACTGCGCGGGCGGGTTGGTGACGCTAGCAGGGTTAACGGACATGATGATCCAATCGTCTAAATCGAAGGACCAGCCGGTCTTGGATGGTCGGCTGGCCCTGAGCGTTACTTACTTCGAAAGCTGCTCGGAGACGAAGGCGAGAGACTTATCGCCGTTCTGGGAGAGCTCGATGTACTGCTTACCGCGACAGGCGACGCACTTGTTGCCCACGCGCTCGCAGTCCTTCTGCAGGTCGGCCAAGTAGCTGGCAGCCTGCGGGGCCAGGACGACCAGGTCAAAGTCGGGGAGCATGTCAACGTGGTTGCCATAGGCCTCGGCAGCGGTCTCAAGATTGATGCCGCGCTCTTTGGCGGCCTTGGCCAGCGCGTTGGCGAGCAGGCCCGAGGTTCCGCCACCCTGGCAGAGCACGAGTACGCGCTTGCCGTTGAGGTCGCTGGCGGTCGTTGCCTCAGTGGCGACAGCGGCGGGGGCGTCGGCCTTCACGGCCTCGGCAGCAGCGCCGGCGGCAACGCTCTTGGCGTCAGCCTTGCCCTGGAAGGCATCGCTGAGCTTGGCGGCCTTCTCGGCGTTCTTGGCGGCGAGCTCCTCTTGGGAAATCTCGGCCTCCTCGGCGCACTTCTGGGCGTCGTAGGCACGGAAGAACGGGTAGTACAGAACGAAGTCGACGACCAGGATAAGGGCGAGCATCACAAAGGCGAGCGGCTGGAAGCCCAGGCCCATGATGGTGCCGATGGGGCCGGGGACAGTCCAGGGCAGGGTGTACATAAAGCCGTTCATGCCCAAGAAGTCGATAAAGATCTTGAGGATCCAGATGTTGGCGATCGGGGCAAAGACAAACGGGACAAAGAAGACGGGGTTGAGCACGATGGGTGCGGCGAACAGCAGCGGCTCGTTGACGGCAAAGCACACGGGAACGATAGCGGCCTTACCGACGGCGCGCATCTCCTGGGACTTGGCCAGGAAGCAGAACATAAAGACCAGGACGAGCGTGGCGCCGGTGCCGCCCATGCAGACGACGAAGTACTGGGCACCCTGGGTCAGGACAGCGGAAGCGTGCTGGCCAGCCTGGAACGCAGCCAGGTTGTCGGTCATGTTGGCAACGAGGGCGGCGGCGATGGCGGGCTCGACGATCGAGGGGCCGTGGACGCCCACGAACCAGAACAGGCTCATGGCGCCGTAGATCACAGCGAGGCCGATGTAGCCATCGGCAGCGGTGAACAGGGGCTGGAACACCTGGATGACGCCCTGGGCAAAGCAGAAGCCAAAAGCAGCGCGGAAGACGATGTCAAAGACCCAAAAGACGGTGATGCAGACGGAGAAGGGGATGATGTCCTTAAAGGTCTGCGAGATGTTGGGCGGGACCTGCTCGGGCATCTTGACGGTGATGTTGCGCTTAATGAAGAACTTGTAGATGATGCCGGTCACAAACGCAGCGATGAAAGCGGTCAGCAGGCCCTTGGAACCAAGGTAGGTGGTGTTGAAGCCGCTGGCGGCGTCCGTGGCGATGGTGTCGCTCGAAAGGAGCAAGAAGCCGATGATGGCCGCGCACATGCACGAGATGAAGTTGATCTGGTTGTTCTTGGGCAGATCGCGGTTCTGAGCGTCGGCGAAGTGCTTGGCCGTGGTGGCGGCGCAGGCGATGGCCAGGATGCCCATGGAGTAGTTGTAGCACTTCCACAGGGCGTTGTTGATGTCATCGGGCCAGTAGAAACCCCAGATGTTGGGGACCGAGGCTACCAGGCAGAAGATGGACGAGAAGATGATGATGGGGATGACGGAGATAAAGCCGTCGCGGATCGCCTTGAGGTACTTGTTGCGGGCGATCGCGTTGAAAAAGGGCTGGCCCTTTTCGATGATGGCGATGAGTTGCTCCATGCAATGCTCCTAAGAGTCGGTGGGTTAGCAACGATGGTAGCTTTTGACTTTCGGTTGCCAAAATGTTGACGTTGCCATTTTGTGACACATAAAAAGAAGCGAACCGGTGGTTCCTGTGCCTGCGAACCGTCGATTCCTTACGCGTAAACGTTTGAGCCGCCCGGTGGCTCTGTGTTTGCACAATGGCAACGTTAACATTTGGGCGCCAAAAGCCGTTCGGGGAAGCAAAAATGTCGGTGAACGGTAGGTTTTGGGTGGTGAGCGTATGGTGGGGGAGGCGTTAGATATACTTGAAGACGTTTCATTTGACTGCGTAGGGTGCCACCAATGGCATCGTTGACATAGAAAGATCGACCTATGGCCGCTGTTAAAAAATCGGTATCTGTCAAAGACGTGGCGCGCCTCGCGGGCGTCTCGGAGCAGACGGTCTCGCGCACCGTGCACGATTCGCCCAGTGTGCGCCCCGAGACCAAGGAACGCGTGCGTGCCGCCATGCGCGAGCTGGGGTATCGCCCCAATTTTGCCGGTCGATCGCTGCGCCGTGGCAAGTTTAAGACCGTCGGCGTCGCCATGTTCAACATTACCGGTACCGGCAACCTCGACCGTATGGAGGGCTTTGCCGCCGCGGCCGACAAACATGGCTATGCCATCACCCTCACTAAAGTAGATGGACATCCCTATACCCTCGAGAGCGCATCGTCGCGTATGAGCGCGCTGCCGGTAGACGGCATGGTCGTGATCATGAATCGCATGCCGGCGGACTTTGGCACCTTCGAGCCGCTGCCCGGCATGCAGACGGTGCTCGTTACCATGCTGGAGCACCCGCTCTGTTCAACGGTCGATAACGACCAGTTCGATTGCTCGCGCCAGGTGGTCGAGTACTTGCTGGGGCGGGGGCACAAAACCGTGCACTTTATTTCGTGTCCCGAGCGCTCGCTTTCGGGCATGCGGCGCGAGGAAGGCTGGCGCGAGACATTGCGTGCGCATGGCATTGAGCCGCCGCGACTCGTCCGTGGGGATTGGACGGCACAGAGCGGATATGCCGCAGGCCAGGCTCTGGCGGATGATCCGACCTGTACCGCCATTTATGCCTCCAACGACGCCATGGCCTACGGCTGCATTCGCGGGCTCGAGTCGCGCGGAAAGTGCGTGCCCGAGGACGTGAGCGTGGTGGGTGTTGATGATAGTCTGGGCGATATCGTGCCCGATTGTCGCCTGACCACGGTGCGCTTTGACAACAAGCGCGTCGGCATGTGGGCGGTCGACAAGATTGCCGGCGCCGAGGGCGTTGCGCCCGGTGTGGAGCACAGGCTGTTTCCGGGCGTGCTCGTCGAGGGCGATACGGTGCGCGATGTACGCTAGGGTGCGGACCTGTTTGGGTTGCCGATAATTGTGTTCGATATTGTTCAGATTGGTTTAAAAACCGTTCACGGACGAAAAGTGACCGTTCATAGCTCGAAATTACGTTTTACGCTGTTCTTTTTTGTTTGAATGTTATTGTTTCTGTCATACACAACGCAGCGCGTATGCCCGGACGCGATGCTCTCCATTGGTTCATATGTGAAAGGAACGCAATATGGCAACCAAAGAAGAAATCTCGATGGTTGGATTCGAGATTGTCGCATATGCAGGTGACGCCCAGACCGATCTGCTTGCAGCGCTCGATGCTGCTCGCGAGGGTGACTTTGAGAAGGCCGAACAGCTGCACAAGGATGCCAGCGATGCGCTCATCGGTGCCCACGACACGCAGACCAAGCTGCTTTCGCAGGAGGCCGGCGGTGGCGAGATGGAGATGACCTTCATCATGGCTCACGCTCAGGACACTCTCATGACCACTATGATTCTGGAGAAGCAGGCCCGCTTTACCATCGATGCCTACAAGCGCATCGCCGAGCTCGAGGCCAAGCTCGCCTAACGAGTCCGCACAATCAAGTCCCCTTCCAAAAGCTCTGCCGCTACCCGCGGCAGGGCTTTTTCTGTCCTCCTCCAAGTTGCGGTGAAATGGGGACTGAATAGGGGCCGGCGGGCGCAAAACAACCCCTATTCCACCGCAACTCATCCTGAGACAGTCATTGGGGACGTTCTTAAACGACTAGTCGTTGGGGGCAGTCTTGGAGCTTCTGCACGCCCTCCCGTTCGGTTTTTCGATGGGTGGGTATACTTCCATCCGCAATGCAGGCCGGAATGAGGAGGTGTCCAAATGCCGGACAACGGATTGATTCAAAAGACAGATGCGCACGAGATGGCTCATGGGCGTCCTGTCCAGATAACCGAGCATACGACGGTAACCGAGCTGCAGCCCAGCCTGTCCGATGTCGTGTGCGCAAACAAAAAGCTGCAGATTAGCTTTATCGTTGCGCTCGTGGTCCTGGCGCTGCTGTCGGGCTTTGTAGCTCGTCCGCATTTCGCCGATACCAAAACTTGGGACTCCACCATCGAGGTCATCGATCAAAAGAAGGGCAACGTTTTGGCGCTCACGGCTTCATGCGTTGCTCTATCTGCGGGCATTACCGCGCTGCCGGGTGATACGGGAACGCCGGTTGCCGAGCAGCTCGCGCAGCTTTCAGGCAACCTTGGTATCGTGCTTGCCGTGCTATACCTAGAGAAATATTTGCTCACGATTTTGTGGTCGGTTGGCTTGGGCGTCCTAATCCCGTTTGCGTTGGTGCTCTTTGCGGTGTCGCTCGGCATTCACGGGCGCTGGAGTACGAGCGCCGTCCTGCGCCGTGTGGCGACACGCGTGCTGGTGGTTGCCGTGATCGGCATGGCGCTCGTACCCGCGAGCGTATGGGTGTCGCAAAAGGTCGATGAAACGTATCGCGTAAGTATTGAGCAAGCTGAGCAAAAGGCGAGCGATGCCGCAAAGACGGCTGATGCCACGGACAGGTCAGCCGAGACCAGCTCAAAATCGAACAAGAAAAAATCCGAGGCCAAGGAGTCCAAAAACGTGCTCGAGCAGTTGACTGACGGGGCCTCGAGCCTTGTTACGTCGGTGACCAGCGGTGCCAAGCAGATGACCGATGAGATCGTGCATCAGGTGACCGATCTGATCGAAGGCGTCATCGTGATGATCGTGACCTCGTGTGTGATTCCTCTACTGGTGCTCGTGGCGTTCCTATGGCTAGGACACGTGCTGCTGGGGATCGATATCTCCGGTCCCGCGAACTATCTGACGGGTCGTTTCTTGAGCGCTCCGTCCAGACATGCCAAGAAGAGCGGGCAGTCTGAGTAGGCGGCAAAGCGATCTTTGGAAGATCAACCGTAAGAAGGGCGGCCGAGACACGTTCTCGGTCGCCCTTTTGTTTGTTGAACACATGGTCGCTACGTCCGCGCCGGGTCCAAACGGTCAGCAATCACCTGTGAACGGTATTTGCTCAAAAAAGAACAAAGATAAACAAATAGTTGTTGCAGTTTATGTTCGAATGTGTTCAAATAAACACGAACAGTGAAGAACCGCACGTTCAGATGCCCGGACCTGAGCGCGATTCAACACTTCCAAACAGGAACTACGCACCTGCGTATCTCTCAAGGAGGATGTCATGAGGGTTGTAATCGCTTCCGATGCCGACGGTATGTCGATGAAGGAGTCCATCAAGGAGATGCTCATCGCCGACGGTCACGAGGTCGTTGACTATTCCGAGACCCCTGCCGCGGACTTTGTCGATTCCGCCACCGCCGTTGCCAAGGACCTGCTGGAGCACAAGGATTCCCAGGGCTTCGCATTCGATAAGTACGGCGTCGGCTCCTATATGGCCGCCGTCAAGATCAAGGGCATGGTCGTCGCCAACATTTCCGACGAGCGTTCCGCTTACATGACCCGCGAGCACAACGGCTCGCGCATGGTCACCATGGGCCCGGGCGTTGTGGGCACCGAGGTCGCTAAGAAGATCGCCCGTGAGTTCCTGCGTGCCCAGTACGCCGGCGGCCGTCACCAGATCCGTGTCGACATGCTCAACAAGATGGCCTAACGAGAGCCACCGAGAACTCGAACTTCTACCTCAACTTGTGAATTCAGACGAAAGGACGTTCTGATGAAGAAGACCATCGCAATCGGTTGCGACCATATCGTTACGGACGAGAAGATCTATCTGGCCGACCGCCTGGAGCAGGCTGGCTACAAGGTGCTCGACTGCGGCACCTACAGCCACACCCGTACGCACTATCCCATCTACGGCAAGGCCGTGGGCGAGGCTGTTGCCAGCGGCAAGGCCGACTTTGGCGTGGCTCTGTGCGGTACCGGCATTGGCATCACCAACGCTGTCAACAAGGTTCCCGGCGCCCGCTGCGCCCTGGTCCGCGACATGACCTCTGCCCTGTATGCCCGTCGCGAGCTCAACGCCAACATCGTGGGCTTTGGCGGCAAGATTACCGGCGAGTTCCTGATGGCCGACATCATGCTTGCCTTCCTGGAGGAGCCTTACGAGAAGACCCCCGAGCACGATGCCCTGATCGCCAAGATCGATGCCTGCAATAAGGCCGACGCCGAGGCTCAGGCTGACCCGCACTTCTTTGACGAGTTCCT
>URKU01000089.1 GCA_900548515.1 uncultured Collinsella sp.
GCCTGTGAGCCATTCGGTCGACGAACTCTTGCGCGACCTGGTGTTATGCACTTGAGGGCCGCCCGAGCCGCGAAGTCGCGACGCCGGGTCGTTGCCACGGGACTGCCCGGCGTTGTAAGATTGCCGACCCGTTCCTTGATAACCAGAACGTCCCCGCGACGAGGGACGTCCAGAACCGCGGCCCCCATCGGAACCGCGGCGATAGTCATTTGTCATACTCAGCTACCGTCTTGCTACTGAGCGGTCGCGGTCGCGTTGGCGCCCGCGGCTGCATCCTGCGAAAAGTCAAGTGTAACGCTCTCGCTGGGCTCCACCATGCCATAAGCGCCCGCAAGGTCGCGAATGCGCGTGTCGGCGCCATAGACCGAATGCATGACCTCCAGGTCGGAGCTCTCATCGGTCGCCTTTTCGAGCGTGTTGGTAAGCTCGGCGTTGCTGTTGAGCACCTGGGCCGTAACGCCGGCGAGCGCCACGCGGGCGACGCCGATCGTCATGAAGATAGCCGCAATGATGCAAAACGTTTTAAGAACGCTCATGAAAACCGGGCTTACCGCCTGGTTTGCCTGACGGCCCGCGCCCGTGTAGACATCAAAGCGCGGCGCGCGCTGCTCACGGGGAGCAACGGGGGTCTGCGGCGTCTCACGATAGGCGGGCATGGCGTTCATATCATAGGCGAGTGCTGCGCTTGAAGTGTTGTAGCCCATGATATGCCGCCTCCCATCCCGAGTACGTTGGTAGTGTGTTTAAGCTTCGTTTATGGTGCGAGCGGGAGGTCCAATATCGCGCGGTCGCGCCTACAGACGCTGCGCCACGCGGATTTTGGCTGATCTCGCCCGAGGGTTGCGCTCAACCTCATCAGGCTGGGCAACCAAGGGTTTGCGGGTGATGACCTTGAGTATCGGCACGTTGCCGCACACGCACACCGGAATCTCCGGCGGACACGTGCACCCCTGGCTCATCTCCTTAAAGTGGTTCTTTACGATACGGTCCTCGAGCGAGTGATACGAGATGACGCAGATACGTCCGCCCGGGTTGAGCCACCTGGTGGCGGCATCAAGCCCTCGTTCGAGCACATCGAGCTCGTGATTGACCTCGATGCGAATGGCCTGGAAACTTTTCTTGGCCGGGTGTCCGCCATGCCGACGAGCGGCAGCCGGAATACCCGCCTTGATGATCTCGACAAATTGGCCGGTGGTTTCGATCGGTTCTTGCTCGCGGCGGCGCACGATCTCGCGCGCGATCTGCGAGGCGAACTTCTCTTCGCCGTAGACGCGTAGAATCCGGGCGAGGTCGTGTTCGTTATAGGTGTTGATGACCTCAGCTGCGTTTAAGGTGTTATTACCCGGATCCATCCGCATGTCCAATGGGGCATCCTCGTTATACGAAAAGCCCCTGCCAGGGATATCGAGTTGCGGTGACGAAACGCCCAAATCGAACAGGAAGCCATCGACCCCGGGCACCTCGGCCGAGCAAAGAAGCTCGTCCAAGTCGCCGAAGTTGCCCTTCAGCAGCTGGTGCGGAACGCCGGGAACCTCGCGGTCCAGACGGGCGCCAGCGGCCTCGAGGGCCATGTCGTCCTGATCGACGCCGAGCAAAAGGCCGGTTTCTCCCACCTGCGCGGCCATCTTTACCGAATGGCCGGCACCGCCAAGGGTGCAGTCGCAGACGACGGAGCCGCTCTTTAGCTGCAGCGACTCAAGCACTTCGCCGAGCATGACAGGTTCATGCCGATATTCTTGTGTCAAGATCCCACGCTCCATCCGTTACTCGTGCCTTGCCCTTACGAGAAGAAGAGGTCCAGCAGAGCCTCGTCATCATCGTCCTCATCGGCCGCGGCGCGATCCCAAACCTCAAGGTGGTCGTAGTTGCCCACAACCGTGACCTCGCGGTCGAGGTTCGCCTGCTTGCGGAGAGACTCGGAAAGACCGATACGACCGGCGCTGTCCACGTCCATCGACGTGGTGCGCTTGTTGATCGCCCTCATGAGCTTCTGGTCGTTAATGTCACGCGGGTTAAAACCCTCGTGGCCCTCACGACCCGCGAAGAGTCCTTCGACCCACTTATCGAAGGCCTCGGCAGAGAACACGTACAGAGCATCGACATCCAGGGCTTTGAACACGCGAACGTGCTCTCCAAGCTCCTCGCGAAGGGGTGCAGGCAGGGACAGACGACCTTTTGCATCGAGATTGCGCTCGTATGCACCAGTCATTCCCATGTGCGCCCTCCCCTCGGTTACTCAGATGGCACGTACGCGGGGAACCACCCCGCCTGTCGACGTCATTAATAATATGGGGAACCGCCCCATTTTTCAACACCTTTCCCCACCTCTTCCCCCACCCCGCCCCACCACTCCACCCACCATATATTGCAAAACACCCCCAAGCATATGTTCGAAAACACAATATGTTGTGTTTACAGCAACGGCGGGATGCCACCTGTGGCACCCCGCCTTTCAACCTCAACCTTCAAGTTGACCTTGAGGCGATTTTTGCGTCCCTTTACATGCCGTTCACATCGCCCCCAAACTCCCCCACCCAAGGCACGTGCGGCCCACCACCGCGATGCCAAGTGGCGAAAAATGGGACGGGCCCCAGATTGCCCATGCGCGCGCAAAAGCACGCCGCGGCAATCTGGGGCCCGTCCCCAAATACCTATAAATATGCAGGCCAGCGATATGTTAACGATGCGCCAGCGGGTGCGCTGCCAGATAGACCTCGGTCAGTTGCGTACGATCGACATGCGTGTAGACCTGCGTGGTCGATATATCGGCATGTCCCAAGATCTCCTGTAGCACACGGAGGTCTGCGCCGCCCGCAAGCATATGGGTAGCAAAGGAGTGACGCAGCGTGTGGGGATGGAGTCCCACCAGCCCCACCTGGCGCCCGTAGCGCTCACAGATGGCATGGATGCCCTGGCGCGACAGACGGCGGCCGTTCTTATTTAAAAAGACCGCCGAGGTCTCGGTTCCGCGCGCATGGGCCGCCAAGCGAGAACGCCCCTCAGTTACATAGAGCGTCAGAGCTCGCGCCGCGCTTCCCACCAGCGGGGACAGGCGTTCCTTTGAGCCCTTACCGCGAACGAGCACAAAACCATCGTCGATATGGATATCGCCCACATCGAGTCCCACCAACTCGCTCACACGCAAACCGCATCCATAGAGCACTTCCAAGATGGCATGGTCACGCAAGCCCATCTCCCCCTCGGGGAAGTCTTGATCGAGCAGCGCCGAGACATCCTCCACCGATAGATACTCCGGCAAACGCTCAGCCTTTTTAGGCAGGCGCAACGCCGCCGTTGGATTTTGGGCCACAGCCCCATCGCGCACCAAAAAGGCATGCAGGCCCTTCACGGCCGCAAGCGCACGCTCCACCGAGGCATCCGAATAGCCCCCATCGCGACGGTCGGCGACAAAGCCCTCCACGACCTGACGGGTCACCTCTTCAAAAGACACAATACCCGCCCGCTCCAGATAGGCGCAGTACGTCGTCAGGTCACGACGATAGGCCGCAATCGTGTTGCGCGCCAAACCCCGCTCGACCGCGAGGTAATCGAGATACTCCCCCGCCGCCACGGCGAGCGACGAGGGAGTAGCTTCGGTATGTTCCTTATTCGCCGGCACCCTTAGTCCGTAGCGAGGTTCATGGGCGTCACCTGCAGACGGTCGACACCCTCGTGCTGGCCGATCGAAGCGCGCACGAACTCGCGGAACAGCGGCTGCGGGTTGGTCGGGCGGCTCTTGAACTCGGGATGAGCCTGGGTTGCCACATACCACGGATGCACGTCGCGCGGCAGCTCGACCATCTCGACCAGGCGCTCGTCGGGCGACAGACCCGAAATAACCAAGCCGGCGTCCTCGAGCTGGTCACGGAAGGCGTTGTTGAACTCAAAGCGATGACGGTGACGCTCGTAGACGAGCTCCTCGCCATATGCCTCGCGAGCAAGGGTATCGGCGGCGAGCTTGCACGGATAGGCGCCCAGGCGCATGGTGCCGCCCTTCTCGGTCACGTCCTCCTGCGAGCTCATCAGATCGATGACGCTAAACGGGCCGTCCGGATCGAACTCGGAGGAGCTGGCGCCGGCAAGGCCGACGACGTTGCGGGCGAACTCGCACACGGCCACCTGCATACCCAGGCAAATGCCCAGATACGGAATCTTGTGCTCACGGGCAAACTCGGCCGCGAGGATCTTGCCCTCCAGGGCGCGCTTGCCAAAGCCGCCGGGGACCAGGATGCCCGAGGCGTCGCCCAGAACCTCGGAGACATTCTGCTCGTCGAGGCTCTCGCCGTCGACCAGCTGGACGTCCACATGGCGATCGTAGAAGACGCCCGCATGGTGCAGGGCCTCGATAACCGACAGGTACGCATCGGGCAGCTGCGTGTACTTGCCCACGACGGCGATCTTCACCTTGTCGGCGTGATGGTTGGCGTGATTCTGTTTGCGCAGGAACTCGTTCCACTCGCTCATGTCGCGCTCACGCGGGTCCAGACCCAGGCGCTCGCAAATGCGCAGGTCAAAGTCCTGCTCGGCAAGCAGCTGCGGAACATCGTAGATGCTCGCGCAGTCCTCGTTGGTAAAGACACAATCGGTGTCGACGTCGCAGAAGCTTGCGATCTTTCCGCGGATAGCGTCATCGATATGGTGGTCGGAGCGCAGCACGATGATATCGGGCTGGATGCCAAAGCTGCGGAGCTCCTTGACGGAATGCTGCGTGGGCTTGGTCTTGACCTCGTGGGCGGCGGCGATATAGGGAACGAGCGACACGTGGATGTAGCAGACGTTCTCGGGGCCGGCCTCCTTGCGGTACTGACGGATGGCCTCGACAAACGGTTGGGACTCGATGTCGCCGATCGTGCCGCCCAGCTCGGTGATGACTACATCGGAGCCGGTCTGCTCCTCGATGCGGCGGAACTTGTCCTTAATGGCATTGGTGACGTGAGGAATCACCTGCACGGTACCGCCCAAAAAGTCGCCGCGACGCTCGCGGGCGATCAAGCTCTTATAGATGGCGCCGGTCGTAAAGTTGGAATCGCGGGTCAGGTTCTCATCAATAAAGCGCTCGTAATGACCCAGGTCCAGGTCGGACTCGTAACCATCCTCGGTAACGAAGACCTCACCATGCTGGAAGGGGCTCATGGTACCGGGGTCGACGTTCAGATACGGATCGGCCTTCTGCATCGTTACTTTGTAGCCACGCGACTTGAGCAGACGGCCCAGCGAGGCCGCGGTGATACCCTTGCCCAGAGACGAAACCACGCCACCGGTTACGAACACATGCTTGGTCATATTGAGTTACCTGCGCTTCCCGTAGAAGTTGTTTATCCACATCTTACGGGTCTTCATTGTAATACTCGCGCCGCGGACCGTTCGCAATTTTTCTCGCGTGAGATTGCATTTCTCAATCTTGAAACAAAACGCCGCCCGGTTTCCCAGGCGGCGTCGCTATGGCAAGGGTTACATGCTGCTATCGATCAGCAACCTCGTCCTCAAGCATTTCTTGAACGAGCATGCCGGTACGGACGCCCTCAAGATACCACTCGCCACGTTCGGTGAGGCAAATGCCATTTGCAAGCTGACCGCCGTCGTCGCTATAACGCGAGACGACATCAATCATGCCTTCGGAATCCAAGCGATCGATTGCGGCGCGGGCACGATACGGCGAAACCCCCACGCGCTCGGCAAGCGTTTTGCGCGAGAAACCATACGGCCCGCCATTGTCTTCGGTTTGCTGGTCGATCTCCATCAACACCAGCACCTCGACACGCTTCATATCGTTGACACTCGCACGACCCTTGCCCGCCATAGCAGCCTCCTCAAACCGAGCACGAGCATCTAACGCGCCGTGCGCGACCGACACACCTCACGATGGCAGGTAATATCCATCATGCGGCATCCCGCTAAGGATGAAACAGTTACGGTTATTGTATACCGCTCAAATTGTTTCTAGGCAGGTAAACAGCTATTTTTCGCCGAAATAGGCGCTTTATTGATCAAAAAGCCGTACCGGGCGCTAACCCGATACGGCCAAAATGCAATGTAATTACCGCGGTGCTTCAAACTTAGCGGTGGAAGAAACCACGGCGCTCGAACTTGGGCTCGCAGCACACGTTGATGCCCAGCTTGCGCAACACCGTCTCGTCCGTCGGCGAGATGATCACGCTAAAGAAGGCATCGCACCCGCGCAGCTGCTCCAGGCCCGAAAGGACGCGGGCCGCCGTCTCGCTCGTTGCCGAGGTGATCGAGAGCGCCATAAGCGTCTCGTCGGTGTGCAGGCGCGGGTTCTTGCTACCCAGGAAATGCGTCTTGAGCTTGCTGATAGGCTCGATCGCCTCATCGCTGATGACCTCGAGCTCAAGGTCAACGCCCGAGACATGCTTAAGTGCGTTCATAATGAGCGAACTTGCGGCGCCCAGGCGCGTGGAGGTCTTACCGGTCACCACGGAGCCATCGGGCATGACCATGGCACCCACGGGACCACCCGTCAGCTGCTCCCTGGTGAGGGCCGCCGAGCGCGCCGGTGAGTGGTTCTTATCGATGCCGGCTTTCTTCATAATAATCTTGAGACGGTCGACTTGCTCATCGCCCATGCCGGTACGGCGCACATTTTCGACCGCGGTAAAGTAGCGGCGGACGATCTCCATCTTGGAAGCGTCGCGGCAGGCATCGTCATCGGTGATGGCAAAGCCGACCATATTGACGCCCATGTCCGTAGGACTCTGATAGGGGCTCTTGCCCAGGATCTTTTCCATCAGAGCACGGACCACCGGGAAGGCCTCGACGTCGCGGTTGTAGTTGACCGTGGTCTTGTTGTAGGCCTCCAAGTGGAAGGAGTCGATGATATTGGCATCGTCGAGATCGGCCGTTGCTGCCTCATAGGCGATGTTGACCGGATGCGTGAGGGGCAGATTCCAGACCGGGAAAGTCTCGAACTTGGCGTAGCCGGCGGCGGTGCCGTGCTTGTGCTCGTGATAGAGCTGCGAGAGGCAAGTGGCGAGCTTGCCTGAGCCGGGGCCGGGAGCGGTGACCACGACGAGCGGACGAGTGGTCTCGACAAACTCATTCTTGCCATAGCCGTCGTCGGACACGATCAGGTCGACGTCGTGCGGATACCCCTCGATGGGATAGTGCAGCTTGGCGGGGATACCGAGCGCGTTCAGGCGGTTGCGGAATACATCGGCAGCGGGCTGGCCGGCGTACTGGGTGATGACCACAGCCGCGACGGCAAAGCCGTTGCCGCGGAACAGGTCAACCAGGCGCAGCACATCCTCGTCATAGGTAATGCCAAGGTCACCACGAGCCTTGTTTTTCTCGATGTGGTTCGCGTTGATCGCGATGATAACCTCGACATCGTCGGCGATGCTCTTGAGCATGCGGAACTTGCTGTCCGGTTCAAAACCCGGCAGCACGCGGCTCGCATGATAGTCATCGAACAGCTTACCGCCAAACTCCAAATAGAGCTTGCCACCAAACTGCGAGATGCGCTCCTTAATGTGAGCAGCCTGCAGCTCGATATACTTCGCGTTGTCGAAACCCTGGCGCATGTATGGCTCCCGTCCCGTTTCCAATTAATGTTCTAGGCGATTATAACGGAGCCCGCCCTCCCCGATACCCAGACCATCAACAGGCACCAACCAAACATCCGTCAAACCTCTTGTCGGACATATTTGGTGCAAACTAACCTGACCCCATTGCACCGCCCCATAACACCAACAATGGCAGCGCCGCAGGTGGAGCAAAAGTCAGCGAAAGCCCGCCAGAGCGAGCAAGGTGACGTGAAAGAGGAGGGCATAGGCCTTTTGGCCATGCCCGACGATTGAACGTCAGATTGCCGCTCTGGCGGGCT
>URKU01000090.1 GCA_900548515.1 uncultured Collinsella sp.
GCACGCTTGGCCTGGCACATCATCACATAGGTCTTGGTGCCACGACCGGCACCAATCTCAAGGCAGCTTCCAGGGCGCGTGGCAGCTGTGGCGATAAGCTGCGCGTTGAGGTCAGATGCCACCGCGGCAGCACGCTCAAACACACCCGAAGCAACGGTAACCTGGGCATCAACCGGGGCATGGCAGCCCGGGAAGACAGGCGCGACGAGCTGCGAGATATACGGATCGAGCTTGGTCGCAAAGGCGTTCTCATGCAGGGCCAGCGGCGCGGGGGCCAGATTGCCTGCAAAGTTAAGTGCACCCTCCGGCGTGTCAAACGACGCCATAATACGAGCGCAAAGCCAACGCGGCAGACCCATCAGGCGCGACAGACGAACCAAGCGTCGCTCAGGCTCATCTACATCGGACGCAGTGGCAAAGTCCTCAACATTGTCCGCAACCTTATGCAGCACGGCATTGGCCAAACCTGCGGCAGACTTAGCTCCGCTACGCACCAGCTCAACGCCCTGACTCACCGCAACGCGGCCAGGCGTATGCAGATAGAGCATCTCGAAGGCCGAGATACGAAGCGCCATGCGAACACGCGGCGCAACCTTTTTAGGCTTATCAAGAAACTGATCGAGCAGCTCGTCCAAAATACCCTGCGTGGCGGCAACACCCAGCGCCAAGCGGGCAGCAAAAGCGGAATCACGCTGGTCAATAGCCTTGGCCGATGCGCGAGAGGACAGCACGTCGCGCGCGTACATGCCGCGGCGATCGGCCTCCATCAACACATCGAGCGCAAGCTTGCGCGCGGGAGAAAGCTTGCTCATGACAAAACGCCCCACGAAAGATCGGCACCCTGCAGGCCGGCGGTCCAGGCAGAAGCAGACATGGCACGCTTGCCATCAGGCTTAACCTCGAGCAGTTCAACCGAGCCATCAGAAAAGCCCAGGTAAACACGCTTGGCCTTAACGAGAACCTGACCCTCGCCGAGCGACACATCAGCAGGCGCAGCATCGAGCACGCGCACGGTCTTACCGGCAATCACGCAACGAGCAGGCGCGGTATCGGACGAAGCCAGCACATGGCGCACGCAATCAAGCGCCGCCATGTGCGGATCCAGGCGCATCTCTTGCTTAGAAATCTTGGCAGCATGGGTAACGAGCGCCTCATCCTGTTCAGTCCAAACAGCGGTACCATCAGCAAGCGAGGGAAGCGTATCGGCCAGCAGCTTGCCACCAAGCTCGCCAAGTTCCATCGTGAGCGCCTCGGCATGCTTACCGGCAACCGACGTAGACGCCTGAGCGCAATAAGCTCCCGTATCCACGCCATGCCCAATACGCATAATGGAAACGCCAGCAACCTCATCACCAGCAAGAATGGCACGCTGAATGGGGGCCGCACCACGCCAACGAGGCAGCAAGGACGCATGAACATTCACAATACCAAGCGGCGCCATATGCAGCACCTCATCAGGCAAAATGCAGCCGTACGCAGCAACACAGAAAATATCAGCCTGCGCAGCCCGGAGCGCCTCAACAACCTCCGGCGTCATGCGATTAGCCTCAACAACCGGCAACCCCAGCTCAAGCGCCTTGGCCTTAACAGGAGAAGGCTCAAGCTTCTTACCACGCCCACGAACAGCATCGGGACGAGTAATAACAAGCGCGATCTCATTCCCAGCCTCAACAAGCGAAGTCAACGAAGGCACAGCAAAATCCGGCGTACCCATAAACACAATACGCATAAAAAAATGTCTCCCCTCAACAAGAGCCGAGACGGCTACAAATAACAGCGGAAAGCCAGTCCCCAGCCCATCCGCAAAAACAGTTCAACATGAACAAATATACCCAAAACCAAAGAAAGAGCCGCAATAAAAGCAGCTCTCTCAACAAACCAAATATCAGCGAAGACGCCCCTCCCTGGCCCAACGGCACCCGGGCGAGACGAGCACGTAAACGCAGTCCCTGGGGTGGGGCCCACACATATCGTCCCGCGCGCAGTTTCGCAGCAAAGCGAGAATGTTTGAGCACGGGATGATATGTGTGGGCCCCACCCCAGGGACGAACAATCTACTCAGTCTCGCCCGGTCGAGCGCCGCGGGCCAGGGCGTCCTGGTACTCCTTGACCGCCTTGATGCGCTGCATCGGCTTCAGCCGCTCGAACATGGTATTGCCATGCAGGTGATCGATCTCATGCTGCAGGCACACGCAGAACAGGTCGCCCGTGGCCTCATAGCGAATCAGGTTAGCATCCAGGTCGTACGCTTCAACGACAACATGATCGGGACGCTCGATCTCGCAGCTAATGCCGGGGATGGACAAGCAGCCCTCGCTAAACGGAACGAGATGGTCGCTCTGCTCAACAATGACGGGGTTGATGAGCACGTACGGGTCGTAGTCGTTCTTGTCGCTGTAGTCGCAGTCGATGGTAACGAGCTGAATAAGCTCGCCAATCTGCGGAGCAGCCAGGCCGCAGCCGCCGTTGTCGAACATCATCTTCTTCATCTTCTCGGCAAGCGCCTCGATCGTCGGAGTGATCTCTTCGATGACGGCGCACTCCTGGCGCAGGCGAGGGTCGGGCGACAGTACGATTCCGTTGGCTTCCATGGCCATCCTTTCGGGTTGTTACATCAAATCATAGGCGTCGACGTCAACGCTCACGCTCACGCCACGCACGGAGCCCACCTCTTTGAGGCAGGCGTCGATATCGTCAGAGACATGGTACCCTACCGGCGACTTTACAAGCAGATGGAAGCGGTAACGGTCCTTAGCTCTCTCGATTACACACGAAGCCGGGCCCAACACCTGCGGCACCGCACTCCCCGCCCGCAAAAAATCGGGCGCGGCGGCATGCCAGCGACGCTTAAGGAGCTTCGCGATGCGCCCGATGTAGTCCTGCGCGTCGTCTCGGCTCGCCGACCAGACCAAAATGTTTACCAAACGTACGAACGGAGGATACAGGGCGTCGCGACGCTGGTCCAGGTCGTAGTCGGTAAAGATAGAGCGATCGTGCTCAGCAACGGCGCGGATGACCGGGTCCTCGGGCAGATAGGTCTGGATGATGACCTCGCCGGGGCGGTCACCGCGGCCGGCGCGACCTGCGACCTGCTCCAGCAGATCGTAGGCGCGCTCCCCTGCCCTAAAATCGGGCAACTTGAGGGCAAAGTCGGCATTGACCACGCCCACGAGTGTAACCTCGGGAAAATCGAGGCCCTTGGCGATCATCTGGGTGCCCAACAGCACGGCGCAATCGGCGGCATCGAACTGCTCAAGCAGCTTTTTATGTGCGTCCTTGCCACGCGTGGAATCGGCATCCATGCGGATGATGGCGACGTCCTCGGGCAGCATCTGGTGCAGCGCGTCCTCGATCTGCTGCGTGCCCAGACCCATTTTTGCCAAGTAGCGGCTGCCACATTTGGGACAGCGGCTCGTGGGCGCCGGGTAGGGCTGCACACGCCAAGATGACCCGCAGGTGTGGCACTGCAGCGTGTGCGTGCGCTCGTGGTACGTGAGCGCGGTGGAGCAATGGTTGCAGGTGGGCACGCAGCCGCACTCGCGGCACATGAGGAACGGCGCAAAACCTCGGCGGTTGTGCAGCAGCACGGCCTTTTCGCGGCGCTCAACCACGCGCTCAAGGCCTTCCATCAGAGGTTTTGAGAACATGGAGCGGCTGCCGTGCGAGAACTCGCGGCGCAGGTCGGCAATGCGGACCGTGGGCAGCACCGCGTGCCCCGGGCGCTCGGGCATCTCGACGCGCGTCCAGGTGGCACCGTTGTACGCGCCGCGACGGCAGCGGTCGAGGGCCTCGGCGGAAGGCGTGGCGGAACCCAGCACGAGCGGGCAGCGGTAGCGGCGCGCCATCTCGGCCGCTACCTCGCGCGCATGGTAGCGCGGACTGGAGCCCTGTTTGTAGCTGGTCTCGTGTTCCTCGTCGATGATGATGAGGCCCAGGTTGCTGAGTGGGCAAAAGAGCGCCGAGCGGGCACCGACGACCACACGGGCCGCACCGCTGGCGACCATATCCCACTGGTCGAGGCGCTCACCGGCCGAGAGGCGCGAATGAAAGACCGCGACCGTCTCGCCAAAACGCGAGCGGAAGCGGCCGACGGTTTGGGCCGTCAGCGAAATCTCAGGCACGAGCACGCAGGCCGAGCGACCGGCTGCCAGCACGCGCTCAATCGCCGAAAGGTAAACCTCGGTTTTGCCGGAACCGGTGACGCCATCAACCAGCACCACGTCACCATGGGCATCGAGGCGGGCGCGTTCGATCTGCGCGAGCGCCTGCTGCTGACCGTTGGTGAGTGCCACCGGAGCCTTGCCGCTTGCCGAGGACAGCGTCGTCTGCTCGCTGCAGCCACGCCACGCACGGCGTTCCTCCACCACGACGACGCCGCGTTTTTCGAGCGCCTTGATGGTCGCCGACATGCTGTTGTAGAGCAGATTAAGGTCACGCGTCGTGACCGGGCCGCATTGGAGCGCCTCGATAAGCTGGCGCTGGCGAACCGCCGTCTTGGGCGGCGTATAGTCGAAGCCCTCGGGCGTGAGCATGACCCAACGATTTTGGATGGGTTTGACGGCGGGGCGCTCGACGGTCCATACGCCGTCATCGCCTTTCACGACGCGCGGGCTACCGCCAGGAGGCAAGAACAGGCGCAGGCACTCGGAAAGCGTCGCGACGTACTCGCGGCTCATCCAGCGTGCGATACGGGCAGCCTCGGCGGTAAAGAGCGGTTTGCTGAGGATAGCCTCGATGGCTTTAATGCGGGCTGGGTCGAGGGCGTTGATGCCTTGCAGGTCACCCAGCTCAGGCGCAATGTCGACGATATAGCCCGCGGCGGCACGGTTACCAAAGTGGACCAGGACCGTGGATCCGATTTGCGCCTCGTTGGCAAGGGACCGGGGAATGCCATAAGCAAACGGCTCGGACAGCGCACGGGTGGGAATGTCGAGGACTACGCTCGCATAGGCGGCGACGGGTTCAGGCGCGAACTCAGGCTTGGCCGGAGTCTCCTCCGGTTCCGGCGAACCAAACAGCGACAGTTGCTCGGCCATGGCCCCTATACCTCCCATCCCATGCGTCTTCAGAAACAAGAGCCCCGCTCGGGTGAACGGGGCTCGGATACATGCGTTTACGCGGCTGCTACAGCGCCATCGTGCGGGCGCGGTCGATACGCGCCAGGCAGTCGTCGCGGCCGACGAGCGCCATGGTCTCGCCCAGCGGGGGGCTCACCATGTTGCCGCAGACGGCGACGCGCACGGCCTGGAACACCACGCGCTTCTTAAGGTCCATCTGCTCGGGCAGCGGCTCAAGCGCGGCGTCGATGTTGGCAGCCGTCCACTCGTTCACGCCCTCGAGAGCGGCCTTGGCGGCATCCAGAATGGCACCCATGCCCTCCTTGGCCAGGCCCTTGTTGACGGACTTCTCGTCATACTCGAGCGTCTCGGCCGTAGCGAAGATGGGAGCGGCGACGGTCACGGCGTCGGCCGGCATCTTGGTGCGCGGCTTGACGATGGCGGCAAGCGCGTCGATCCAATCCTCGCCGTACTCGACATTGCCCTCGATGAGACCCGCCTCGTGCAGCTCGGGGACCATGATCTCGTCGGCAAACTGAGCATCGGACATGCCGTTGATGTACTCGGCATTGACCCAATCGAGCTTCTTGGGATCGAAGGTCGCCGGGTTCTTGGAGATGCGGTCGAGTGAGAACTTGTTGGCCAGGACATCGCGCGGGATGATCGTGGTCTCGCCGTCGAGCGACCAGCCGAGCAGCGCCAGGTAGTTGACGAAGGCGTCGGACAGGTAACCGGCGTCGCGGTACTCCTCCACCGAGGTGGCGCCGTGGCGCTTGGAGAGCTTCTTGCCGTCGGCGCCCAGGATCATGGAGATGTGAGCGAACGTGGGCACGGGAGCGCCGAGGGCCTCGTAGACCATGACCTGACGCGGGGTGTTGGACAGGTGGTCGTCGCCGCGGATGACATGGGTGATCTTCATCATGGCGTCGTCGACGACGGTCGCGAAGTTATACGTGGGCGTGCCATCGGAGCGGAAGATGACAAAGTCGTCGAGCTCCTTGGCGTCGAAGGTCACCTCGCCGTGGACGGCGTCGTGGATGACGACGTCGCCGCGGTCCTCGGGCACCTTAATACGCAGGACGTAGGACTCGCCGGCCTCGATGCGGCGACGGGCCTCCTCGGGATCAAGATCGCGGCAGCGGCGCTGATAACCCTGGAAGGGATCCTTGCGCTCCTGCGCGGCCTTGCGGTCGGCGTCGAGCTGCTCCTTGGTGCAAAAGCAGGGATAGGCCTTGCCCTCGTCCCAGAGCTTCTGGGCGGCCTGCTTGTACAGGTCCAGGCGCTCGGTCTGGGCGTAGGGGCCAAAGTCGCCGCCCACCTCGGGGCCCTCGTCCCAGTCCAAGCCCAGCCAACGCATGGCGCGCAGGATGATTTGCGTGTTCTCGTCGGTGGAGCGGGTGGGGTCGGTGTCGTCGATGCGCAGGATGAACGTGCCGCCGTTAGCACGGGCGAAAGCCCAGTTATAGATAGCGGTGCGGGCGCCGCCAATGTGCAGCTTGCCCGTCGGTGAGGGTGCAAAGCGGACGCGAACGTCTGATGCCATGGAAATCTCCTCGATTGCAGGATGGATGTCTAACCGCACCAGTATAAAGCATCAAAGCAACCTCCGCACAAAGGGCACCGACCTACTCATTGGGGACAGACTTAAATGACCATTCTTTGGGCAACCTGTCGGCACTTAGGAAGGCTGGTCATTTAAGTCTGTCCCCAATGAGTAGGTGCGGAAAGGGTGTGAATGTTTGATTTACGCGCTATGATGTGCCCTTGCATAGAGAGCCCGGCGGAATGGTAACGGTCGCCGGGACACGTTTTTGAAAGGACAATCATGTCAGAAGAACTTCGTTCCATCCCGCCCCAACACGGGTCCTTTGTTTTTACGTCGGAGTCGGTGACCGAAGGTCATCCCGATAAGATCGCTGACCAGATCAGCGACGCCGTCCTCGACGCAATTCTCGCCAAAGAAATAGAGCTGCAGGAGCAGGGCTACATCGCCCCCAACGGCGTGCCAGCCAACGTGGAGAACGTCCGCTGCGCCTGCGAGACCCTCGTGACCACCGGCACCGTCATCGTCGCCGGCGAGATTCGCACTCAGGCCTACGTCGACGTACAGGAAATCGCCCGCGGCGTTATCCGCCGCATTGGCTACAACCGAGCCAAGTTCGGTTTTGACTGCGACACCTGCGGCGTTATGAGCCTCATCCACGAGCAGTCGCCCGATATCGCCCAGGGCGTCGACGAGTCCTTCGAGACCCAGACCGGCGCTACCACCGACCCGATCGACCTGATCGGTGCCGGCGACCAGGGCATGATGTTCGGTTATGCCTCCAACGAGACCAAGACCCTTATGCCCATGCCACACTACCTGGCAAGCCGCCTGTCCGAGCGCTTGGCCGCCGTGCGTCACGACGGTACCCTCGCCTATCTGCGTCCCGACGGCAAGACCCAGGTCACCGTGCGCTATGAGGAAGGCAAGCCCGTCGAGGTCACGACCATCGTCATCTCCACGCAGCACGCCGCCGAGATCGAGGACATGGGCAAGATCAAGGCCGACCTCATCGAGCACGTCATCACCCCGGTCATGGCCGCCGAGAACATGCCGTGGGACAACGCGGACATCTACGTGAACCCCACCGGTCGCTTTGTCGTGGGCGGCCCCATGGGCGACACGGGCCTCACCGGCCGCAAGATCATCGTCGACACCTACGGCGGCTACGGCCGTCACGGCGGCGGTGCCTTTAGCGGCAAGGACTGCACCAAGGTCGACCGCTCCGCCGCGTA
>URKU01000091.1 GCA_900548515.1 uncultured Collinsella sp.
TGCCGTCGGCGTCCTCGGCTTCTTCTCTAGCGTAGAGCTCCAGCATGCGGCGGCGGTATTCGTGCACGGCGAGCTTGGCGCGCTCCAGGCGACGGCGCTCGCGCGGGGTGAGCTTGGACGGGTCGATCTCGTCGCCATAGGTCTTCTCGGCCAGCAAATGGGCGGCGTCGACGATACGGGCATCGATGCGCTCGCTTGCCGCCTCGGCCGAAAGGCGATCGGCAATGGTATCGATCGTAGGCACGCCGTCGAGTGCGCGGCCGTGACCGTGCGAGGTCAACAACTCGTGCTCACGCGCGAGCAAGCTCGCCAGATCGTGATGGGCGCGCAGAATATCGAGCGCATCGGATGGATGCTCGGCAACCTCCGCCACGGCAGCGACCGGTGCGGCGTCGACCACGCGGTAGAAGAGCTGCGCGAGCAATGGCATCAAGAACACTGTGATGGCACCGGCGGCAACCATGACCGACGCAATATCTTGCGACAGCGCGCCCGCGTTGACGGCAACGCTCGTCACGGCAACGATGATCGGCAGGGCCGTGGTGCAGTACAGGGCCACGGTAATGCGGCCATACGCCGACACATCGCGCGTCACGGGACAAAAGCTCATAGAGACGAGAATGGGCACGGCGCGAATAATCAGCAACGCCACGATAAAGCCCGCGAGCAGCCCGGGGCGCGACGCCACGGCCGTCAGGTCGATCTTTGCGCCCGATACGGTAAAGAACACCGGAATCAAAAAGCCGTAGGCCAGGCCGTCGAGCTTGGTCTCGAGCGTATGGTTGCCCTCGGGGATGATATAGCGCAGGACAAAGCCGGCGGCAAAAGAACCCAACACGATGTCGAGATCAAAGACGGCCGAGAACGCCACGAGCGTGACCAGGATGAGTACCGTCAGGCGCACGAAGGTCTGCGACGTGGTATCGGCACGTTCCTCGACAAGCGCAAAGAAGCGGCTGCCGACGCGCTTGGAGCGGCTTGGAACCACGGCCAGCAACACGCAAACCACCACAAACAAGCCAAGGATTACGAGCGTTTGGATGCCAGTGCGGGCAGACAGCAACACCGACATAGCAAGCACGGGTCCAAGTTCGCCCCAGGTGCCATACGCGAGAATCGAGTCGCCCACACGCGTGCCAGTGAGCGAGCGCTCACGCATGATGGGCACGAGTGTGCCGAGCGCCGTCGAAGTAAGGGCAAGCGTCACGGCGATACCGTCGAAATGACTGACCGAGAACCACGGGGTAAAGCGCACGGCAAGCCAGGCGATACCAAACGTGACGACCCACGTCGCCAAGCCGTAGCGCCCCTCGACGCCCGTGATGCTCTTGGGATCGATCTCAAAGCCGGCAAGCAAGAACAAAAAGGCCAGACCGAGCTCGGACACAAGCGAGACCTCGGTATCTACATGGATGACGCCGAGCATATGAGGTCCCAGCACTGCGCCGAGCACGAGCAAAAAGACCGTCTCGGGAACGGGTTTTCCAGGAATCGCCGAGGCGATGAAGGGGCTTGCAAAGGCCACGAGCGCGATGATGGCGAGTGAAACGAATGCCATGTGATGCCTTTCTCTTGTTTGCGCTTCACTGTAGCACCCTCGCCGTCCTCAACGCGCCACGAGCTGTCGTATCATAGTGAGGTTTACAAACATGTGGCTCAAGGCGACCGCAGGGCAGACCCCGCAAACCGACCGCTGCCGCATACCGTACCGTACGCCCAACCGATCAGGAAGGCAGGAACCAATGGTCTCTCGTATCTACGTGGAGAAGAAACCCGGGTTCGACGTCGAGGCTCAGCAGCTCAAGGGCGAGCTGACCGAAATTCTCGGCATCAAGGGCATCGAGGCCCTGAGGATCATCAACCGCTACGACGTCGAGGGCATCGACGAGGAGCTTTTCCGCTCCTGCGTGCCGACCGTCTTTAGCGAGCCCCAGGTCGATGTGACCTACGACGAGCTCCCCGCAAGCGATGGCGCCGTCTTTGCCGTCGAATTCCTGCCTGGCCAGTTTGACCAGCGCGCCGACTCCGCCAGCGAGTGCGTGCAGCTCATCAGCCAGGGCGAGCGCCCCGCCGTGCGCTCCGCCAAGGTCTATATGATCTCGGGCGCTCTGGACGAAGCCGCCATCGAGGCCATCAAGCACTACGTGGTGAACCCCGTCGAGGCGCGTATCGCCTCGCTCGACCTGCCCGAGACGCTGTACATGGAGACCCCCGAGCCCCAGCCCGTCGAGGTGCTCGACGGCTTCCGCGAGCTCGATGAGGCCGGCCTTGCCGCCTTTATCGCCGATCGCGGCCTTGCCATGGACGAGGCAGACATCGCCTTCTGCCAGCAGTACTTCCGCGATGAGGACCGCGACCCCACCATCACCGAAATCCGCGTGATCGACACCTATTGGTCCGATCACTGCCGCCATACCACCTTCGGCACCGTCCTAGACGACGTGACGATCGACGACGCCGTGGTGCAGCAGGCCTTCGACCGCTACATGGAGATGCGCCACGAACTCGGCCGCGACGCCAAGCCCGTCTGCCTCATGGACATGGGCACCATCGGCGCTAAGTACCTTAAGAAGACCGGCGTCATGACCGATGTCGATGAGTCCGAGGAAATCAACGCCTGCACCGTCAAGGTGAAGGTCGATGTCGACGGCGAGGACCAGGACTGGCTGTTCCTGTTTAAGAACGAGACCCACAACCACCCGACCGAGATCGAGCCCTTCGGCGGTGCCGCCACTTGCGTGGGCGGCGCCATCCGCGACCCGCTTTCGGGCCGCAGCTACGTGTACCAGGCCATGCGTGTCACCGGCGCCGGCGACCCCACCGTCCCCGTGTCCGAGACGCTCGAGGGCAAGCTGCCGCAGCGCAAGCTCGTAACCACCGCTGCCGCCGGCTACTCCAGCTACGGCAACCAGATCGGCCTTGCCACCGGCCAGGTCAACGAACTCTATCACCCCGGCTACGTGGCCAAGCGCATGGAGGTCGGCGCCGTCGTGGGCGCTACCCCGGCAAACCACGTGCGCCGCGAGTGCCCCGCCCCCACCGACAAGATCATCCTGCTGGGCGGCCGCACCGGCCGTGACGGCATCGGCGGTGCCACCGGCTCCTCCAAGACCCAGAACACCGAGTCCATCGAGACCTCGGGCGCCGAGGTCCAGAAGGGCAACGCCCCGGTCGAGCGCAAGCTGCAGCGTCTGTTCCGCCGCGGCGACGCCTGCCGCCTGATCAAGCGTTGCAACGACTTTGGCGCCGGCGGCGTCTCGGTCGCCGTGGGCGAGCTTGCCGACGGCCTGTATGTCGACCTTGATACCGTAACCAAGAAGTACGACGGCCTGGACGGCACCGAGCTCGCCATTTCCGAGTCCCAGGAGCGCATGGCCTGCGCCGTCGCCGACGGTGACGTCGAGGAGTTCATGGGCTACGCCGCCGAGGAGAACCTGGAGGCAACCGTCATCGCCGAGGTTACCGCCGAGCCGCGTATGCGCATGGCCTGGAACGGCGTCGCCATCGTCGATCTATCCCGCAAGTTCCTCAACTCCAACGGTGCGCCCAAGCACCAGGTCGCCCACGTCTGCGCCCGCAGCGTGTGGCAGCCCAGCTGGGCCGGCACCACGCTTACCGAGCGCATGACCTCGCTGGTCACCGACCTCAACGTCGCCTCCAACAAGGGCCTTTCCGAGCGCTTCGACTCCACCATCGGCGCCGCGACCGTGCTCATGCCCTTTGGCGGCAAGACGCAGCTCACTCCGAGCTCTGCCATGGTCGCCAAGTTCCCCGTGGACGGCGAGACCACCACGGCGAGCGCTATGGCATGGGGCTTTAACCCCTATCTGATGGAGGCCGACCAGTTTGCGGGCGCCTACCTGTCCGTGGTCGAGTCCATCGCCAAGCTCGTGGCTGCCGGCTTTGAGCACAAGCGCACCTATCTCTCCTTCCAGGAGTACTTCGAGCGTCTGCGCACCGAAGCCGAGCGCTGGGGCAAGCCCACGGCAGCCGTCCTGGGCGCCCTTATGGCCCAGGTCGACCTGGGTGCCGGCGCCATCGGCGGCAAGGACTCTATGAGCGGTTCGTTTGAGGACGAGGCCGGCGAGCTCAACGTTCCGCCGACCCTGATCAGCTTCGCCGTCGCCGTGGGCAAGGCCGCCCGCGCCGTCTCGCCCGAGTTCAAGGGCCTCACGCACCGCGTCGTCCGCATCGCCCCCGCCACCTATGGCGAGGACTACCGCCCCGATGCTCAGCAGCTGCTCGCCGCGTTTGACGCCGTCGAGGCGCTCACTGCTACCGGCAACGCCCTGGCCATCTCCACGCCCGGCTACGGCTGCGGCGCCGAGAGCCTCTTTAAGATGTGCATCGGTAACCAGATCGGTATCGAGCTTGCCGAGGATGTAGACGTGGAGAGCCTCTTCACCCCGCTCTACGGCAGCTTTATCGTCGAGCTCGCCGAGGATGCCGAGCTGCCCGAGGTCGCCGACGGCGTTGTCGTCGAGCCCCTGGGCACCACCGTCGAGGGCTATGTCATCGACACCGGCTCCGAAGTCATCGAGCTCTCCGAGCTCCAGGAGGCCTGGGAGAGCGGCATCGAGGGCGTCTTTGCCTACCGCAGCGCCGACGAGACCCCCGAGGTCGAGACCATCGACTTCCGCGCCAAGGACATCCACGTGTACGGCGGCGCCAAGATCGCCCGCCCGCGCGTGGTTATCCCCGTGTTCCCCGGCAACAACTGCGAGTACGATAGCGCCCGTGCCTTCCGCGCCGCCGGCGCCAAGGCCGACACCTTCGTGATCAACAACCTCACGCCCGAGGCCGTCGCCGAGAGCACCCACGAGCTTGCCCGCCGCATCCGCGCAAGCCAGATCGTCATGATCCCCGGCGGCTTCTCGGGCGGCGACGAGCCCGACGGCTCCGCCAAGTTCATCACGGCGTTCTTCCGCGCTCCCGAGGTCACCGAGGCAGTCCGCGACCTGCTCAAGGCCCGCGATGGCCTGATGCTGGGTATCTGCAACGGCTTCCAGGCCCTGATCAAGCTCGGCCTGGTGCCCTACGGCGACATCGTCGACGCCACGCCCGATGCGCCCACGTTGACGTTCAACACCATCGGTCGCCACCAGAGCCGTCTGGTGCGCACCCGCATCTCGTCCAACTTGTCCCCGTGGCTGTCGCAGTGCAGCCTGGACGACCCCTACACCGTCGCCATCAGCCACGGCGAGGGCCGCTTTGTCGCCAATGACGAAGTGCTCGCCCAGCTGATCGCCAACGGCCAGGTCGCCACGCAGTACGTGGGCGAGAACGGCAAGCCCAGCATGGATCTCTCCGTCAACCCCAACGGCTCCGCACTCGCCATCGAGGGCATCACGAGCCCCGACGGCCGTGTCCTGGGCAAGATGGGCCATGCCGAGCGCCGCGGCGACAACCTGTACCGCAACGTGCCCGAGCATGTCCCCGGCGACAAGTTCATGCCGATCTTTGAGAGCGGCGTAGCCTACTTCGCTTAAACCTTTCCCATCGGGTACAATCCCCTCGGGTAACAACACCCGCCACCGGCACGCCCGGTGGCGGGTTCTTTTTTATTTGCGCGTATGGGAGAAGAACATCATGGAAAGCCGCAAGCCGTATCTCGCCACTCTGCCCGGACTCATCCTGGGTTGCCTCGTCTGCTGCGCGCTCTGGGGGTCGGCTTTCCCCTGCATCAAGATCGGTTACGAGCTGTTTGGTATCCCGGCGCACGATAGCGCCTCGCAGCTACTCTTTGCAGGTTTGCGTTTCACACTTGCCGGTATCCTGGTTATCGCCGGTATGAGTGCAGCCCAGCGCCGCCCGCTCGTCCCACAGGCACGCGATATCAAGCCCATCTTTATCTTGTCGCTCTTTCAGACCATCGGTCAGTACTTCTTTTTCTATCTGGGCCTCTCGCGCGCCAGCGCCATGTCGAGCTCCATCATCGAGGCCAGCGCCAACTTCCTCGCAATCCTCTTTGCCGCCCTGGCATTTCACACCGAGAAGCTCAGTACGGCCAAGGTGCTTGGCTGTGCGCTGGGCTTTGCCGGCGTCGCGCTCGTCAACCTTTCGGGCGCGGACGGCACCTTTGGCTTTACGCTCGACGGCGAGGGCTTTATCCTAGCCTCCACTGTCGCGGGTGCTCTTTCGACCTGCCTGATCGGCATCTTCTCGCGCAAGCACGACGGTGTTTTGCTTGCCGGGTGGCAGTTCTTGGTCGGCGGCCTGGTCCTCACCGCCATCGGCTTTTTGATGGGTGGCGCACTCTCCCCCACAGCGATTGTCCCCGCCATCGCGCTCATCATCTACATGGCGCTTATCTCCGCGGTCGCCTACTCGCTGTGGTCGCGCCTGCTTGCCGTCAACCCCGTCAGCCGCGTCTCTGTCTTTGGATTTATGAACCCCGTCTTTGGTGTGGTGCTGAGCGCGCTGCTGCTCGGCGAGGGCGCTGGCACGAGCCTCGTTACCGTCATCGTTGCCCTGCTGTTGGTCTGCGGCGGCATCATCATCGTCAACAAACCCAAAAAAGCCTAGCGAGCTCACCTTTTTAAAGAGGGCGTTCGCACACTTTAGCTCAATGGAGCACACTGATTCTCGTTGATTTCGTACCGAGCCGCGGCGGCAGACGCTCGTCTTGCCGCACCGCGCCTGGGCGTTATGGCCGGTGGCCCCCGCAAACGCAAAAAGGGCGCACGACCATCGCAACGGTCGTGCGCCCTTTTTTCTAGCGTATCTGGGCGCCGGCTTTCTTTTTCTCGGCCTTGACGCGGTAGAGTTCCGCGTCGGCAGCGCGAAGCAAGTCTTGCCAGGTATCGACGCCATCACCAACCCGTGCGTAGCCGATGGACATCCGCAACAGATACGGAACCTCGGCGCGCGCGAGCTCGTCGTTAATCGCCGAACACAGATCTATGATGTCCTGTTCCGCTGCTGCCTTTTGGAGCACCACGAACTCATCGCCACCATAACGTGCAATAAAGCCACCAGACGCCGAGCAGACTTCTTTGAGCGCAGCGGATATGACCTGAAGAGCGTGGTCGCCCTCCACATGCCCATAGCGATCGTTAATCTGCTTAAAGCCGTCGGCGTCCATCATGAGCAGATACACATCTTCGGCCTGATCCACATTTGAGAAGAGCGACAGCATATAGGTCTCAAAACGGTTGCGATTGTTGAGGCCAGTCAACGGGTCGGTCGAGATGAGTTGCTCCTGGCAGATAATGTAGAGCAGCAACATGCTAATCATTATGCCGACACAAAGGCCAGGCACCGAGTATACGATCTGAAAGGTACCGCCCACCAGGGCCGGAATGGCGAAAAATGCCAAGGTTCGATAGATAGCCTTCGTCTGCGGGCTCTCGACCCTGCGAGATTGCACAAACGCATGCAGGGACGTATGTATAACGTAACAGTAGCTGACAATGGGCTGGATCATATAGGCAAAGCCGCGACGATACACGCCCTGCGAATCGATATAGAACAAGGCGTGCGTCCAGTAACTGGTAAAAGCCAGCACGACCACCAGAGCCGTAGGCAACGTTACAAGCACCACCCTATAGCGCGAGGTCACAAGGCGAGAGCCCTGCATCGTCTCGGAATAGAAAAACCAAATGAGGCACGCGATGGCGAACA